>NZ_JAUNVI010000103.1:0-4594 GCF_030537745.1 Ornithinimicrobium sp.
CCTGGCGCTGCGCTCAACCTCTCGGTGACCTGCCTGGACGTCCATCTCGCGCAGCACGGCGACCACGTCGCGATCCACTGGGAGGGCGAGCCAGGAGACCGCCGGGACCTCACCTACCGCGAGCTGCATGAGCAGGTGGTCACGCTCGCGCGCGCCTTGCGCGGCATGGGCGTGGTGGCAGGCGATCGGGTCGGGCTGCACCTGGGCTTTCTGCCCGAGACCGTGGTGGCGATGCTGGCCTGCGCTCGGATCGGCGCCATCCACAGCGTGCTGCCGTCGGCACTGCCGCCCGGCCCGCTGGCCGACCGCCTCGCGCTGCTCGACCTCAAGGTGCTCTTCACGCAGGACGGAGCGTGGCGGCACGGGACGGTGCTGCCGCTCAAGGCCCGCGTCGACGACGCGCTGGCCGCGGTCGGCAGCATCCAGCAGACCATCGTGGTGCGCCGCACGGGGATGGACGTCGCCTGGTATGAGGGCGACCGGTGGTATCACGACGTCGTCGCCGGCAAACGGGCGCACGAGCGGACCGACGACCATCCGACACCGCTGGCCGCGGCACACCCGGTGGCCCTGGTGCCCATCGCCAACCGCGGCGGCCAGCCGGTGTCGGTGCTGCACGGGACCGCCGCAGTGCTCGCCAACGCGATCGCCGTGCACGGCCAGTTGCGCACGGGCGGACCGTTCTGGTGCGCCGGGGACATCGCCTGGGCGGTCACGCAGTTTCACGCCATCTACGGTCCGCTGGCCTGGGGGGATGCGTCAGTGATGTTCGAGGGGACGCTCGATGTGCCCGACCATGGGCGAGCGTGGGACATCATCGGCAGGTATGGCGTGGAGACCCTGATCACGCCGCCCTCGGTGATGCGGACCATCCGCGGGTGGACGCGGGAGATGCCACGCCCCTCCTCCACGCCCAGCCTGCGGCGGATCGCCACCGCTGGAGAGCCTCTCGAGCCAGAGTTGGCGACCTGGATGACCGACGCGTTCGGCTCCGACCTGGAGGTGCTCGATGCCTGGGGACAGCTCGAGCTCGGCGGCATCGTGCGGATCACCGGCCAGCACGGTCTCGGCGTGGAAGGGGTCCCGATGCCGGACTGCGGTCTGGAGATCGTGGACCGCGCCGGCATGCTGCTGGGAGCGGGCGAGGCCGGCGAGGTCGTGCTCCGGCGGCCATGGGCCGGCGCGATGCTCGGGCTGGACGGCGCGGAGGACTTTTCTCCGGACCATTGGCAGCACTGGGAGCGCCACCCGGGCGTCTACTCCACCGGCGATCTGGCGACCCGGTCCGGTGACGGCAACGTCGCCTTCCTGGGGCGAGCTGACGACGTGGTGTCGGTCTCCGGTCAGCTGGTCTCGCTGCGCGAGGTGCGCGATGTGCTCACCGACCACCCCTTCGTGGCGCAGGCCCGGGTCAGCGTCCGCAAGGACCCCGAGCTGGGGCGGGCACTCGTCGCGGCGGTCGTGCTCTCCCCCGCGGCTGGGCCGAATGCCTCCGAGCTCGGCCTCGACGCCGTCGCGGTCGAGCTGATGGAGGCCGTCCGCGAGGCTCTTGGGGGGCTGGCCCGCCCCCGCGCCCTCCTCGTCGTCGACCGCTTTGGTGAGGAGCTGGGGCGCGAATCGCTCAATCGCGCGATCGCGGCCCTGTCCACCCCGCACCGGTCCAGCCCTCCGCGCAGCGTCACGTGGGAGCAGCTGGTGACCGCCAGCGGCGACGATGCGTGAGGCAGACCTCTAGCTGGCCCTCCCCGGCGGGCCTCTACGCAGACCTCTAGGCGGCCGGCACCACGTGCAGCGAGTAGCGCCCACCGAGGGCGCCGCCGATCGAGACGTTGTCTTCCCAGACGACCTGGATAGTCACGTTGTCACCGTCGTAGCCCTGGAAACGCACGGGGTTGGTCTGGTTGACGCCGTGCCCCAGGGCGATGATGTTGAAGCCCGGCTGGACCTGGACCTCGCAGCCATCGCCGCTCACGTGTCCGACGGTGTGACCGTTCAGCACGATGGCGCGGCCCTCCATTTGGGTGGCATGCCGGCCGAGGTCCAGTTTGACGGTGGTGACCATGGCTTCCTTTCGTCGTTGCAGCGCCGGTGGCGGCACGCAGGTCAGGCCTGGGGGGCTCGAAGGTTCTGCTGGTCTGCGGCCCAGAGACCGGTCAGACCCCGGAAGTGGGCCAAGAACTTCTCGTGCTCATGCTCGGGGTAGGTGGCTCGGACGGTGTCGACGATGAGCGTGTCGAACTCCTTGGAGCCCACCCACTCCAGCACCCGGTCGGGCAGGTGGGAGAGGTGGTCCTCGCACCACTGCCAGTACTTCTCGGCCTCGAGCTCGGAGTCTGCGAGCGCCCGGTAGGCATGCATCTTCTCGTCGTAGTCCATGTCGGCGTTGTCGGCGATGTCGAAATAGGCGTTGGGCGAGCGGAGCCCGATGGGGTTCTTCCGTCCCGTCACCAGGCAGTAGGTGGACCAGCGCACGAGCGCCGTGATCGCCCACGGGAAGTAGTAGTGCAACGAGGTCACCGCCACATCCGGGCAGGCGTTGGCATAGTCGATCGGATAGACCTCGTTGCCCTGGACGAGCATCTCGGCGCTGTTGAACTCCCAGCCGAAGAAGGCGTTGACCACCTTGCTGACGGTCTGCGTCTCCCACCCGGCCTTGGAGGAGAGGAAGTCGTGCGTCACGGCATACCTGCTGTGCATGGGTTCGCCGGGACGGAAGTCCATGACCATCGTCTCCGGGCCGATCGACAGCGCGCGGGCGAAGTGCTCATACTCCACCGTCGCCTGCAGGTGCATCAGCATGCTTCCGGAGTCGTCATAGGCCGAGTGCAGCTTAGCGACGTCGTCAACCCGGGAGACGCCACGCCAGCCACCTCCGTCGAAGGGCTTCATGTAGAGCGGGTAGCCGACCTCCTCGGCGATCGCCTCGAGGTCGAACGGGTCGTTGTACTTGCCCGACGTGTAGGCCCAGCGCACATTGTCGACCGGGTTCTTGTAGGGCACGAGCACCGTCTTGGGGATCTTCATCCCCAAGCGCAGCATGGCGCAGTAGGCGCTGTGCTTCTCCATGGCCTGGAAGGTGAACGGGCTGTTGAGAAGATAGGTGTTGTTCATCAGCGACGCCTTCTTCAACCACTCTCGCGGGTGGTAGTACCAGTAGGCGAGCCGGTCGATGACGAGGCCGTGGCGCACGTCGTCGGTCAGGTCGAAGGGCGCGATGCGGACGCGCTCGGCCTCCAGGGTGTGGGTCTTGCCCCCTGCCTGGATCGGGCCGACCATGCGCAGGATCGCTTCGAAGGCGCGCGGCCAGTCTTCCTCGGCACCGAGGAGCAATCCGATCAGGTGGGAACGAACGTCGCTGGTCATGGCAGAACGTTATCCCGTCACCGGACCCGACGTCAGCCGGGTCAGCAGAACCTGGGCAGGTGGTGGGCCAGCTGCTTGCGCCACCAGGGCCAGTCGTGCGCGCTGTCCTGGCCCCAGAGGTCCAGCTGATGCGGGATCCGTGCCTCGGCGAGCAGCCCAGCCAGCCGCCTGGCCTCCGGCAGCGACCGCGTCGGATGGACCTCAAAGGCTCCCTGCCCGGCGATGAGCAGGATGTTGGCCTGCGCCCGGACCCAGTCCAGGTGGCCACCCCCCATGCCGGGGACGTAGGCGGTGGGGTTGTTGTAGTAGGTCGCCTCCCCCAACTCGCCCCAGCCGTTGAAGGACGTCGGGTCGTAGTTGCCCGACAGCCCGATCGCGACCCGGACCAGGTCCGGACGCTTCAGCCCGAAGTTGACCGCGTGATAGGCCCCCATGCTGGCGCCGGTGGCGACGATGCCGGCATGCCCGGGTGAGTCCGCGTCGATCCTGGGCACCACGGTGTCGAGGATCCAGGACTCATAGAAGGCGTGCCTCCGGGCGCGTTCCTCCGTCGGCAGCCGATTCTCCGCCCACGTCAGGTGGTCAAAGGAGTCCACGCAGTAGACCTTGACCCGGCCGGCGTCGATGAGATCGGTGATCGCCTCGATCATGCCGTTGTTCTCGAAGTCCCAGGGCCGTCCCGCCTCTGAGGGGAAGGCCAGCAGCGGGCGGCCCCAGTGTCCGTAGCGGACCACCGTCCCCCGTCCGATGCCGAGCGTGTCGAGATCGACCTGCACGCGCTCCATCTCCGCTGCCTTTCGCCGTGTGCCTGCCGCGACCCGGCCGGTGCTCCCGCCGCGATCCGCAGGAGGTCAGCCTCGCATACCTGCGCGGCCCGGCTCGGCGGAAATCATCCTGGAGGATGACGAAGGTGTCCAATATGCCGGGAACACTGAGGTATGCAGTCGCGGAAGCACGTTCAGGTCGTCGAGGTCGACGCCAACGGGAGCATTCGCCGGTCCCTAGGACCGGCCTTCCTCGTCTCACCCGACGTGGTGGTCATGCGCGTGGTTAACAGGGACTCCACGCCAACCCTCCCGCTGCATGTGCTCGTCCCTGTCGCGGCAGGGGGCGACAGGGACGAGCACACCCCGATCAAGAAGATCTGGCCAGCGACCAAGGATGAGGGACTCTGGGCGTTCGAGCTGCAGGCACCCCTGCAGGTCACGCCGGAGGACGTCACTCCCGTCGA
>NZ_JAUNVI010000103.1:4694-6078 GCF_030537745.1 Ornithinimicrobium sp.
CGGGAGCGGCAGCGGATCGCCCGCGAGCTGCACGACATCCTGTCTCACTCCGTCAGCGCGATGATGATGCAAGCGGCGGGAGCTCGCGCGGTCGCCGCGCGGCTGAGCCAGGAGCGTCCGGAGGACCAGCGGCTTGACACCGTGCACGACTCTCTCACCACCATCGAAAAGACCGGGTCGCAGAGCATGCGGGAGCTCCATCGCCTGCTGGGCATCCTGCGCGACCGCGAGGGGGAGGACACCGAGGGTTCGGTGCTGAATATCGACGTCTCAGACGGCCTCCCCGGCGAGCCCGTCATCCTCAACCTCTTGGACCTGGTCTCCCTCTCCCGCCAGAGCGGGCTGACCGTCGAGCTCCACGACAGTGGCGCGCAACGCGTGCTCGACCCCTCCGTGAAGACGGCTGCCTACCGCGTGGTCCAGGAGTCGCTGACCAACGCCCTCAAGCACGCCGGCCGCGGCGCGGTGGTGGACATCTTCCAGGTCTGGCAGGACGACCGGCTGCAGCTCCAGGTGCGCAGCCGCGCTGGACACGATGGCACCCGTCCCGGCACGCCCAGCGGAGGGACCGGCCTCTTCGGGCTCCGAGAGCGGGTCGAGCTCGTGGGTGGACACTTCGAGTCCGGGTGGGCCGGCGAGGAGTTCGTCACCACCGCCCGGCTGCCACTCACCGGCGGCTCGACGCTGGAGCTCGGGGCCCGGCGATGAACGCGCATGTCGGCAACGCGAGCCGGCCCATCCGGGTCGTCATCGCCGACGACCAGAAGGCGGTGCGCGACGGGCTGGCGATGCTGCTCTCGGTCGAGGAGGACATCGAGATCGTCGGGCTGGCGCAGGACGGAGCTCAGGCGGTCGCGCTCGCTGCCCGCGACACCCCGGACGTGATGATCATGGACATCCGGATGCCTGGCGTGGACGGCATCGCAGCCACCCAGCGGATCACCGCAGACACCGACGAGGCAGACCGCGTGACTGCGGTGCTGATCCTGACCACCTTCGACCACGACGACGCGCTCTACGGCGCACTGCGCGCCGGCGCCTCGGGATACATGCTCAAACACGCTGCGCCGGAGCGGCTGGCCGAGGCGGTCCGACGAGTGGCCTGTGGTGAGCCGTGGATCGATCCCAGCGTGGCCGGCAAAGTCATCGACACCCTGCGTGAGACCGCGCCGCTGGACCCTCACGGTCGGCCCAGCCTGGAGATGCTCACCAAGCGGGAGGTCGAGGTCCTTCGACTCCTCGCGGACGCCCCCAGCAACACCGAGCTGGCCACGCTCCTGTTCGTGTCCGAGGCGACGGTCAAGACGCACATCTCGCGGATGCTGATGAAGACCGGCTCGCGCGACCGGGCTGCGCTGGTGGCCCTGGTCTACCGGTCCGGGCT
>NZ_JAUNVI010000024.1:0-5489 GCF_030537745.1 Ornithinimicrobium sp.
TCGTCTTTACAGAGGTAGCGAACTTCGCCTGTTGTGTCACATAGGCGACTTCACCGAGATACCCTGAGGGATCACCGATGCGGGTCGGCCGGAGCGCGCTTGCTGACGGTCTCTTTGCAGGCTTGTTTGACTTGGGGGACCTCGTTGTGGCGAGGTGGTCGTGACGGTGGCGGTGGGCGAAGCCGCCCGGCTGTCTCGCCGGTATCCGGCTGAGCGTGATGGCTCGTGAAAGGAGATCTGCGGGCTCTGGGTCCGAGTCAGGCCTGGCCCGGTTCAGGGAATTGGTGGCAGGGTCGTGGTCCCTCGATCCGTTTGCCGGGGCCTGGGTAGGCACCGGACCACGTACAAGGGTGGGTCTTGCCAGCCGTGGCGCCTCGTCGCGCGGCCGCTGGGTGGAGCGCGGCCATTATGGGGATTCGGACAAGATAGTGAGACGATGCCAGTCCCGTCGCCGTGTCCCACGGCAGGTCAGCGGCGTGCGCCTGTGACAGATCGCGCGAGAACCTACAAGAGTTCTACCCACGGCTGGCGCCTGCGGCGACAATGCCGCAAGCAACGAAAGCCGGACCGCCCCACGGGAGATGTTGGTGCGCCCGATCGGCGCACTGCTGGGTCAACAGGAGCACGAGTTGACACGCGCGTTCCATGCGGCATCCGATCTCGAGGACTGACCAAAGAAAAGCGGGATCCGTCGGCTCGGATCGCTTGCGTCGGAATACGGGTAGTTTCGTTGCCATGGCGACCATGGACCCCGGACCGACGACGATCAAGCCGCTCGGCGAGGCGACCTGGGGCCTATTCGCGGCACTCGTGGAGAGGCACAACGGAATCTTCGGCGGGTGCTGGTGCATCTGGTTCCATCCCGACAGCGAGGAGCGCTGTTCCAGTTACGCAGGCAATCAGGCGCTGAAGAAGCGGCTGGTCGAGCACGGAGCCGCGCACGCCGCACTTGTCGTGCGGGAGGGGGATGACGGTGAGGAGGCTATCGCCTGGGCAGAGTATGGGACGCCTGCGGAGCTGCCGAACATCCACCACCGCAAGCAATACCTGGCCGACCTCGAGGCCGAGAGAGAGGTCGAGCCGGATTACCGGATTACGTGCATCTTTGTCGACAAGCGCTTCCGCAGGCAGGGGTTGGTGACGGTCGCGCTCGCGGGGGCGCTCGACCTCATCGCACAGGCCGGCGGCGGCGTGGTCGAGGGCTATCCGCACACCCCTGGAGAGAAGCGGCTGTCTTCGTCGTTCCTCTACAACGGCACCCGGGCCGTCTATGAGCGCGCCGGCTTCGACTTCATCCGGCCCAAGGGCATGAAGAACACGGTGATGCGCCGCACCCTTGAGCCCGCCTGACTGGGCACCGAGAATTAATCGCGGAACGGCGCAGCGGTGTGGGCTGGATGGCCCACGGTGGCGGTGTCATGCTGTGACGCATGCTTCTCGTGCTCTTCGGACCACCGGCTGTGGGCAAGATGACCATCGGACGCGCAGTCTCCCAGAGCAGCACGTTCCGTCTGTTCCACAATCACATGACGATCGAGCCGCTCCTCGAGACCTTCGGTTACGGCAGCCCGCCCTTCAACACGCTCAACAACGAGTTCCGGCGTCGCGTGCTGGAGGAAGCGGCGGCGCATGATGTTGACCTGATCTTCTCCCTCGTCTGGGCACTCGACTCACCCGAAGACCTCGCACAGATGGATTCTTACGCCCGCATCTTCGAGAAGGTTGCCTTCGTCGAGTTACGAGCTGACCTCGCTACCCGGCTCGGCCGAAACCGCACGGAGGGGAGGCTCCTTCACAAGGCATCGAAGAGGGACGTCGAGTGGTCGGATGACAACGTGCGGCAGATGCAGACCCAATGGCAGATGACCAGTGCCGACGGTTATTACGAGGCCGGAGAATTGCTCTCCCGATACCCCCACCTCGTCCTGGACACCGTTGGGGTGGCCAGTGCCGTGTCTGCGGCGAGCATTGTTGAATGGATTGACACCCTGCGCCCATGCTGCCCTGACCCATTCTCTTGACCCCACTGGCCAGAGGCGGGACGCTGTGCCTGTGTCCGTCCCTGGAGTTCGTGTCGAGTGCCGTCTCTTGTTAGTGCTGGCGATCGTCGGTGTCATCCTCGTCGGGGTGCTCGGATCTGCGCCGCCCGTCTGGGCCAGTGCTACGACCGGTGTCTGTGACCGCGCGGTGGCTCTGGTCCAGAAGGGTGCTCTTGAGGATGCCGAGGCGTTGGCGGCTGCGGTCGGCGGCAAGTGCCCGGGAAGGATCGGGACGCTGACCACTCAGGCACGTGAGGCATCGGACACGCTAGTGGAGCAGGCGACTCGGGACAGTGACAAGACCGAGCAGCGCCGCCTGGCCCAGCTGGCCGTCGACCTGGACGGCAACAATGGTGAGGCCAACGCTTTGCTAGAGGACCCCGCGGCGGAGCAGCACCCCGGGCTCTGCGCGGGGGCGGATGCCGCAGTCGAACGTGGTGAGTTTGCACGTGCAGAAGCGCTGTATGCCGCGCTCGACGGGGTCGAGGGAGCCAAGGCCTGCCGACAATCCGGCCTGGCCGGGCTCGCCGATGCCCGTGCGAGCGCATGGCCCCAGAGAGTCAAAGACGCCGTTACCGAGGACGGACTGCTCCTGTTGCTCTTCGCCGCGATCGCGTTCGGCATCGGAGTAGCCGTCACGATGTGGAGGCGCCCCCGTCGTTTGCCCTTCGGTGGCAGCGGAGTTGTTGGCCTGACGCTCCTGACCTTCTTCTGCTTGGGGGCCTGGCACTTGTGGTCCAGCAACGACACCCTCGCACTGTTCCTCCTTGGCCTCGTGCTCCTACTGGCCCTGGTCACGGGCTTCGCGGCATCGACGCTCTCGCGCAGCCACGCTCCGCTGCGGATCGAGGTCGGGTCCGGCGAGAAGGACGACGAACAGGGAGGAGCCATCGCGCGCCATACAGTCACGCAACTGCACGACTTGGCCAACGGTCAGTCGCGTGGCATCTTCGCCCTCACGGGTACCGACCTGCACGACACTCGCATCCGCGGCGTCTTCGGCGCCCTTCCATATGCGTGGCTCGCTACGCTTCTCAAGGTCTGGGACGCCGTCGTGCTGCGCTCAGGCGACCGGGTCCTCCTCACCACCGACGGGCCCGTAACAAGCGTGGCGATGTATGAGGGAAGACGCTTAGTCCTCGTTCGCAGTGTCAACGCCGACGGGTTCCGGGTGGATCCGGCGATGGCCACCGACAGCGAGCAAGCCACGATTGTCCGCAATGTCGCCACCGGAGTTGCGGCGCTGCTGCTGTGGTGGCGCCTGCCCGATCCTGCAGCAAATCGGAGATTGTATGGAGCGAGCGAGGCCAGCGGCCTGGCGCTGGCGACCATCGCGGCACAGAGGCTGGAGGATAAAGACTTCACCGGTGCCAGAGCCCTGGCTGCCCGGGCGGAGCACCGTGACCCCGGCAATCGTGCTGCTGTTCTGACCCTTGCCAGTGCCGACCTGTTCGGGACCCCCTCCGCGGCGGTCGAGGATCTCCGGCTGCACCAGCTTGAGGAGTTGCTGAGGAAAGAGGAGCGCGCCCCCGGCGGGGACTCGCCCTTGGCGTGGCGCGTCCGCTACACGCTGGCGGTTGGTCTGGTGAACCGCGAAGTGTCTCGACGTCCAACTCTGGAGGGACAGGCATGGCGGGGGCCCTTCGTGAGGGCGCTGCGGTTGTGGGCGTCCTTCCTCGCTCCAGCGGAGCGGGACGGCCTGCCCCTAGACCCGCCGGATGCGGGGGTGGATGCCAAGGTGAGTTTTCCCGAGAGCCTCACGCCTCAGGCAGGCGAGGAGGACCTGTGGCGCTATCTCGTCGAGGCGTCTCGCAGTGCAGCCCTCTCGGTCGCGGTCGCGCTGCGGAGCCAGCCGGGCGGCCAGGTTGACACCTCCCAGCTGGATGCCTGGAAGCTCGTCGGCTCGCACACGGCCCACCGCAACCTGGCCAGCGGTTATGCGACCGCATACCACCTGACTTCGAGTGCCGCGTCAGACCTGAGACAGAGTCTGGCCAGCAGGTGCGTGCAGCAGATCCGACTGGGCGCTCCGGAGCCGAGGCAGCGCGCGGGTGTGCTGGCCGACCCATTCCTGGCGTGGGTGAAGGACTCCGATCCCTATCGCGAGCTGCTGACCGAGTGGGACATGGCCGACGGGACCTATGCGGGAATCGGGTCATTCGGGAGGTTCGCCGCGGCGCTAGCCCGCAGCCACCCGGTGCCGGCGGACCTGTTGGCCGTCCTGGACACCTCGGCGGGACCTCAGGCCTTCCGATCCGAGTACAAGGTCGATGGTGAAACCCTGCGCGCCTGGCGTGGGGCCGCGCAGTGGCTAGAGGCAGGCGCAGACGGGAGCCTCATAGACCGCTACCAGCGGGCAGGCTTTGCCGACCGGGACCGCGTTCGTCGCACCCAGGACACCGTCGTGGCGAGACGGCTCGCTGCGAGTGCCGCGGTGAGCGGCACCAAAGAACCCAGCGCCGAGGATCGCGCGGCAATGCGCGGCGAGGCGAGCACTAGTCTCGGCCCATGAAGATGCAGGAGCTGGACTGGGGAGATACCCCCTGGGGGGTCATCAGCCTACGCAGGCGCTGGGACCGCATCACCGAGCGAGACGTGCACGAGGTCAAGCTCGGGGACGACTTGCTCATGTCCAGTCAGTTCACCGTCGGCGAGCGCGAACTGGCGCGGATCGGCCTCGCGGCCGTAGCGGGCACCTCACTGACGGTGCTGGTAGGCGGACTCGGCCTCGGCTACACCGCGGTGGCCGCTCTTGAGGACGACCGAGTCACCGAGTTGACCGTCATCGAGGCCCTGCAGATCGTCATTTCGTGGCATGAGCGCGACCTGTTGCCCGACACCCAGGGCTTCGCCGGAGATCCGCGTGTGCGCCTGGTGCACGATGATTTCTTCGATGTGGTCCGAGGGGGTCGCGCCGACCGCACCTACGACGCGGTGCTGTTGGATATCGATCATGCACCCGACTGGCTGCTCCGCGACGACCACGGCGACCTCTACACGGTCGAGGGATTTTCGCGGGTCGCCGCGATGCTCGCCGACGACGGCACCTTCGCGCTGTGGTCCGACGAGCCACCCGAGCCCGAGGTGATACGCCGGATGGCCGAGGTCTTCGAGCATACCGATGCCCACGTCGTCCCCTTTCCCAACCCGCTGACCGGTGGGGAAGCGGCCAACACCGTGTATCTGGCAGTCCGGCCTCGCCGCTGAACACTCAAATAGACCCGGCGGTGAACCAGCCAGGATCGGGCGAGCGGCCTACGTTGCCACTCATGGATGACCTCGTCGCGGCCGGGACCTTCACGATCGACCTTGTCCCCGGTGCGTTACGCGGTCGTGCCAGGCTCAGGCACACCGCTGGACTGTCGGGCCTGCTCGGCGAGGTTGACCTGCAGGGTGTCGACGGCGTCCACGAGGTGACCCTCCGAGGGCGTCACCCCTGAGTCCCGACCG
>NZ_JAUNVI010000024.1:5589-8211 GCF_030537745.1 Ornithinimicrobium sp.
GTCGACGGCGTCCACGAGGTGACCCTCCGAGGGCGTCACCCCTGAGTCCCGACCGGGGCTGCGGGGCGGACGTGTCGCGCAGGAGTTGAGGAGGTGACCTCAACTGGCGCTGGCCAGGTCCAGGCGGTCCGGACGATGGCGAGGAGCAAGACGACCTCCATTGCGCTGCCGATGAGGTAATAGGCCCATTCTTCGCCGAGGCACGACGCGATGATGCTGATCACGTAAAGAGGGGCGACGACGAGGTGGACGACGCGGTTCACCCTTGGTGTGAGCAGGAGTGACCCCGCCACCATGAGGCTCGGGATCGCGATAAAGATCAGGGTGGAGGTCAGGAACACTTGATTGACTGCCCACCCGGTAGTCCCCACCGTGCCATTAAGCGCTGCTTCGAGGACGTCGGCCCGGTAGAAGCCGAAGATGTCGACGTAGGCGAAGACGAAGAGCATCGCGATCCATAGCGCGGAGAGTTCGAGCTTCACGTCGACAGGCGTGTCTTTGAGCTGTCGAGCTGCCTTGGTGTTCATGGGTGCTCCTGACGATGACGATGACGAACCTCCAGTCTTGCCGAAACGGGCCTCTCGCACACCGGCGCAAAGGCCAGGTCGACACCGGCCGAAAGGCCCTCATCGACGTTGGCCTTTCGGACGATCCGCGGCCTGCGCCTACTCCGTATGCTGGAATCCGTGAGGAGAGCGCTCGGTTGGCTGCCGGCGGAGGCAGGCGTCGAAGACCCACCCGCTCGCGCGTGGCGTGACTGGTTGCTCGCCGCGGTCGTGGCGGGGGTGGCGGCAGTCGAGGTCCTCCTACGTGACGACCTATCATGGCGCCCCCTCTCCCTCGTGCTGGGGCTCGTCCTGGCTCTCAGCACGCTGTGGCGCCGCACCCAGCCGCTGGCTATGGCCACCCTCGGGTTCGGGTCGATCTTGATCGTGGACCTCGCCACAGCCCTCACCCACAGCGAGCCCGTCATCCTGTATTCCAGCGCGGTCGTGCTGGTGCTCGTCTACGCCATATTTCGATGGGGCAGCGGTCCTGCGGCAGCACTCGGGCTGATGGTCGTGCTGGCGGAATGGCTCGTCGCCACGATCACCGACTACTCCGGTCTCGCTGACGCTGGTGGTGGCCTGATCGTGCTGCTGTTCTTTGCCGCGCTGGGGCTCTCGGTGCGCTACCGCCATATCGCCGGCGCCCAGCAGTTGGAGGGAGTCAGATCCCATGAGCGGGAAACGCTCGCTCGCGAGTTGCACGACACCGTGGCACACCACGTCGCGGCGATCACCATCTCGGCCCAGGCCGGGAGAGTCCTCGCCGGTTCGAACGACCTGTCGGGGGCGGCCTCGAGCCTTGCTGTGATCGAGGAGGAGGCCTCGCGTGCCTTGGCCGAGATGCGCTTGATGGTCGGCTCACTACGTCGAGGCCGCGACAATCCAACAATGCTCCCTCCCCGAAGCGTCGCCGACTTCGACGAATTCGCCGCTGCTGAAGGAGGTCCGGGCTTACGGGTCGAGGTCACATGTCGCGGCGATCTCGACGATCTGCGGCCATCAATCGCGACGGCGTTGTATCGCATCGCTCAGGAATCGATCACTAACGTCCATCGGCATGCACGCCATGCGACAAGAGTCGAGGTGCTCCTCGCCGGTGGGACGGAGAGCGTGCGGCTCTCGATCACTGACGACGGTGCACGGGCGCTTTCCACTCTCCGCGCACCAGGCTATGGACTCGTCGGTATGGCGGAACGGGTGGCGCTGCTCGGAGGCAGTCTCGAAGCGGGACCACGACCCGACGGAGGCTGGATGGTCCAGGCAGACATTCCACGGCAGCGGGAGCTGAAATGACGATCCGGGTCCTCCTCGCCGACGATCAGGACATCATTCGGGCCGGGCTGACCACCCTCCTCAACAGCCAGCCAGGCATCGAGGTGGTCGGCCAGGCTGCGGACGGTCGTGAGGCTGTCCTCCTGGCGGGCCAGTTGCAGCCGGACGTCTGCCTGTTCGACATCCGCATGCCTCACCTCGATGGAGTCGAGGCGACTCGCCTCCTGGCCGGACCGGACGTCGAACACCCGCTAGCGGTCGTCGTGATCACCACCTTCGATACGGACGAACACGTGCGGGGCGCACTCCGGGCCGGTGCCCGCGGTTTCCTCCTCAAGGACTCCGGACCGGAGTTGCTCGCCCAAGCGATCCACGCCGCGGCGCAAGGGGATGCTCTCATTGCTCCCCGCGTCACCGGTCGGCTGCTCGCTACCTTCGCTGACTCACCGAGCACTGAGCAGCGATCGCGCCGCATCGTCTCTTTGACCGACCGCGAGGAGGAGGTCGTGGTGGCGGTAGCCCGTGGTTTGACTAACGCCGAGATCGCCACTGAGCTCTACATCAGCTTGAGCACCGTGAAATCTCACCTGGCCAGCCTGATGAACAAGATCGACGTGCGCAATCGCGTCCAGATCGTCATCTGGGCGTATGAGTCCAAACGGGTGCGGCCGTAAGCGCCGTTAGCCCCTGGAACCGTCATGTGTCGGGCGCCGCCCCGCGCAACCGGCGGTGCCCCACGGTGGGTGGGGGGCTCCGCCGGCCCTGATCGCGTCCCGGGGCTCCCCGAGCCACCCCCTTATGG
>NZ_JAUNVI010000024.1:8221-32401 GCF_030537745.1 Ornithinimicrobium sp.
AACGGGGTGGGGCGGTTGGCGCGGTGCCGCCGGGCACCGGTCTGGGGCGGGGCCCCCCCCGGCCACCGGGGCGGCCCCCGACGGTGGGTGCTGGCCTCAGCCGGCCTTGATCGCGTCCGGGTGCTCCTCGAGCCACGCCTTGATGGCCTCTGGCTCTTTGCCATCACCAAACTGGTTGACGACCTTGTCCTCGAGGTCACCGTAGA
Organism: Ornithinimicrobium sp.; assembly: GCF_030537745.1. GTDB lineage: Bacteria > Actinomycetota > Actinomycetes > Actinomycetales > Dermatophilaceae > Ornithinicoccus. The sequence continues at coordinate 8,428 of NZ_JAUNVI010000024.1, forward strand.
GAGCGTCGTCCAGCTTGATCGAGCCGATCATCTCGGCGGCTTCAGGGTGCTCGTCCGCAAAACCCTTGGTGGCCAGGAAGTGCAGGCCCTCAGGCTCTCCGAGGGCACCCTTGGGGTCTTCCAGGTCCCTGACCGGGAACGCGCTGTTGGCCCAGAACGGCTTCCACAAAGTGACGACGATCGGCTCTTGCGCGTCGGTGGCCTTCTTCAGCTCGGCCAGCATCGCCGTCGTCGAGGACTCCACCAGGGTGAAGTCCTTGCCCAGCTCATACTCCGGGAAGACCGAGTCCTTGGTGACTCCGGTGAGGCCGGCGCCGGGCTCGATGCCGATGACCTTGCCACCGAGCTCGTCAGCAATGCCCGGGAGTTCGTCGATGGAGGTGATGTCCATGTATTCGGGCACCGCAAAGGTCAGCTTCGCGTTGTCGTAGTAGGCGCCGAGATCTTCGATGTCGTCGCCGTAGGTCTCCATGTACTTCGCGTGCGTCACTTCTGGCCACGCGCTGGGGTAGATGTCGACGTCACCCTTGGACAGCGCCGTGTAGAGCGGCGCCGCCTCGGTCAGCGTCTGCATCTTGACGGTGTAGCCCTGCTCCTCGAGCTGGTTCTGGAGCAGGTAAGCGGTGCTCAACCCGTCCGTCCAGGAGGGGATGAAGCCCAGCGTGATGGTCTTGTCCGCGCCGTCACCGCCAGCCGTGGCCCCGTCGCCGTCAGAGTCGGATCCGGAGCCGCACGCGGTCAGGACGAGGCTGAATGCTGCCGCGACCGCCAGGGTCCGGGAGGCTCGATGGGTGCGAATGAACTGCATACAGATGCTTCCTTTCATCAGTGACCGGCGCAGGCCGGTCCCGTTCTATGGTCTGGAGTGAGTGCTGGGCAGGGGCCGGTCAGGAAAGGGTGGCCGAAGTGGTCTTCAGCGCAGACGCCACCTTCGCGTCCTCCGCCACCCGGGCTGCGCCGTTGGCCTTGAGTCGGGCACGCAGCGAGCGGCCATGCGCCTTGGCATCACCGAGAGCGGCGGTGAGCCGATCGAGGTAGATCGCCAGCACCACCACCGACAGCCCGGCTTCCGCGCCCAGACCGATGTTGAGGGTCGCGATCGACTCGACAACTTTTTTGCCCAGCCCGTCGGCCCCGACCATGCCGGAGATGACAGCCATGGACAGCGACAGCATGATGACTTGGTTGACGCCGGCCATGATGGTGGGGACGGCTAGGGGCAGTTGGATCCCGCGCAGGATCTGACCGGGGGTCGCGCCGAAGGCCCGACCCGCTTCCACCGTCTCCGCATCGACCTGACGGATGCCCAGCTCGGTGAGCCGGACACCCGGCGGGAGGGCGAAGATGATCGTCGCGATCAGGCCCGGGACGTAGCCGATGCTGAAGAAGATGATCGCGGGGATCAGATAGACGAAAGCTGGCATCGTCTGCAGGAAGTCCAGCACCGGCCGGACCAGGCTGCTGACCACACTGTTGCGGGCCGCGGCGATCCCGACGGGCACCGCGATGAGGACCGCGATGATCGTCGCGATCAGGACCAGGGCCAACGTCTGCATGGCGGGGACCCACATACCCATCGCTGCGACCAGCAGCAGCGAGAGGGCCGCACCGACAGCGAACTGCCAGGAGCGCAGGACCCAGCCGAGGAGGGCCAGGACGAGGATCGCCACCAGCGCCGGCACGCTGAGGAGGCCATCGATCAGGCCGTTGATCATGACGCCGAGCACCTCACTGACGATGCGGAAGAAACCGCTGAGGTTGGTGGTCAACCAGTCGACCACCTGCTCCACCCTTGCGCCGACCGACAGCGTGGGAATGAACGAGTCGATGCCCTCCATCACGCCACCCCCACCGGCATAGCGCTGTCCACAGATTGATGCGCCTCATCCATCGGTTGGCCGTTCCCGACGGCCGCCAGCAGGGTGACGTCCGGAATGACACCCAGCAGCCGCTTCTGGTCGTCGCGAACCACTAGCGGAGCGCGGTGGGTTGCGGCGACGTGGAACAGCTCGGAGAGCGTGGTCTGCGGATCCGTGAAGGGGACGCCCTCCGCGGCCAGCGGGAGGGAGGAGTCGCCCTCCCGGACCGCTCTGGCCACGGCGTCCGCCCAGACGAGACCGTGCACGCTGCGGTCACGGTTGACGACCAGCAGCCATGGCACCTGATGCTCACGCATGAGCTTGTGAGCGGCCTGCGGGCCGGCACCGGCGCCGATGACGGCGACTGCCGGTTCCATCACATTGGCTGCCGTCAAGACCCTGGTGCGATCGACGTCCTGGACGAACTCCGCGACGTAGTTGTTCACCGGGTCGTTCAGGATCTGCTCCGCCGTGCCGATCTGCTCGATGCGGCCGTCGCGCATCATCGCGATCCGATCACCGAGGCGCATCGCCTCGTTGAGGTCGTGGGTGATGAACAGGATGGTCTTGTCCAGCCGTTGCTGCAGGTCGATCAACTGGTCCTGCATCTCCCGGCGGATCAGTGGGTCGAGGGCGCTGAACGCCTCGTCCATGAGGAGGATGTCGGCCCCGGCGGCCAGCGCCCGAGCCAGCCCGACCCGCTGCCTCATCCCGCCAGAGAGCTCACCGGGCATCGACGCACCCCAACCGCCTAGGCCGACCATCTCCAAGGCTTCCTCGGCGCGGGTCCGGCGATCGCTGGTGTTGACTCCCTGGACGCCCAGTCCGTAGGCCGCGTTCTCCCCGACCGTGCGGTGGGGCAACAGCGCGAAGTGCTGGAAGACCATGCTGACCTTTTCCCGACGCACGGCACGCAACTGCTCAGCCTTCAGCCCGCTGATGTCCTGCCCGTCCAGGGAGATCGAGCCGGCAGTGGGGTCCAGGAGGCGGTTCACCATCCTGATCAGGGTTGATTTCCCAGATCCGGACAGACCCATGACGACAAAGATCTCGCCCCGGTCGACGGTGAAGGACGCGTCGATGACGGCCGGTGTCAATCCGCTCTCTCGCAGGTCTGCGCGACTAGCCCCCTCCTCTAGCGCTCGAATCCCCCGCTCCGGGCGCCGCCCAAAAATCTTGTACAGTCCGCTTGCCTCGATGGCTGGCACAGGTCTCCCGGGGTTGACGACAGGTCACCCTCGACTCCCGGACTGCGACCGGGCCTCCTGTGTCAGGGGGCCGGGATAGCGATATAGCGCAGCCTCGGGCGCGCCGAGGAGCCATTTACGCTAGCAATGACGAGGCTTATAGTCACTTTGCATCACGGTAAGATCACGGTCCGATGAACTTAAGGTCACAAACCTTCGAGGAGCAAGGACGCGTCGTCGCGGGTAGTTTCGTCCCATGGACCCCACCGACCTACAGCCGATCCACCATTGCGACTCGACCCGCATCGCCGCCTCCCCGGGTGAGGTCTACGACGTCGTCAGCGACATCACCCGGACCGGGGAGTGGTCGGTGGTCTGCCGCTCTGCGGAGTGGGCAGACCCGGAGCAGACGGGGCTCGGCGCTAAGTTCGTCGGCCACAACCAGACGCCCCACCGCGTCTGGTCGACGACGTCGACGGTCGTGGCGGCCGAGCCGGGGGAGCACTTCGCCTGGGAGGTCAGCCGTGGCTACACGAGGTGGGGCTATCGGATGAGCGCGGTCGACGGCGGCACCGAACTGGTCCACGAATGGGCTTTCCTCCCCGCCGGGCAACGGTTCTTCGAACGCAAATATGGCGCGGATGCGCAGTCCGAGATGGAGGAGCGGACGCGGTCTGCGCATGAGTCCATCCCGCGCACGCTCGCGGCGATCAAGGCAATCCTGGAGGGCTAGGGACGCCCGGACACCGACGTGAACACATAGGCCTCCACTTGCGCCAGATAGCGCGCGCGCATCTCCTCATCGTGCTCGAGGAAGGAGGCCCGAAACGAGTTGCGCGCTAGCTCGCGGACCTGGTCGTCGCTCAGGTCCAGCGCCGAGCGAGACTGCTCCAGGTTGTCATCGATATAACCGCCGAAATAGGCAGGATCGTCGGAGTTGACCGTGCACATGAGGCCCGCCTCGAGCATGCGACGCAGCGGATGCTGCTCCAGGCTCTGCACCGCCCGAAGCCGCACGTTGGACAGCGGGCAGAGGGTCAGCGGCACTTGGTCGCGGACCAGGCGGGCGACCAGCGTCGGATCCTCCAGGCAGCGCAGCCCATGGTCTATCCGCTCCGCCCCGAGGTCGTCGAGCGCCGACGTGATGTATTCCGGCGGACCTTCCTCGCCAGCGTGCGCCACGCGGCGCAGCCCGAGCTTGGCGGCGGCGGCATACACCTGAGCAAATCGGCCTGGGGGGTTGCCGACCTCGGCCGAGTCCAGCCCGATCCCGACGATCTTGCCCAGGTGCGGGCGGGCCGCCTCCAGGGTGGCCATCGCTGACTCCGGTGACTCATCGCGCAGGAAGCACATGATCAGCTGGGCGGACACACCGTACCGTTCCTCGCTGGTCTCCAGCGCCCGCCACAATCCCCCGACCACCGTCTCCATCGACACGCCCCGAGCCAGGTGCGCCTGCGGATCGAAGAAGATCTCGGCGTGCCGCACGCCCTGGGACGCCGCGCGTTCAAAATAGGCGTCTGCGAGGTCGGCGAAGTCGTCCTGCGTGAGGAGCACCGCCATCAACTCGTAGTAGAGGTCGAGAAAGGACTGCAGGTCTTCGAAACGGTAGGCCGCACGGAGCTCGTCGGCATCGGCGTAGGGCAGCACGAGTCCATTGCGGGCGGCGAGCGCGAAAGCCAGCTCCGGCTCCAGGGTGCCTTCGATATGCAGGTGCAGCTCGGCTTGAGGGATAGGCATGCCGCATGCTAGTCGGCCGACGTCTGGCCCCGGGAGCAGTGGGGTCGCGCGCACACCACAGGTCGGTAGCCGCGAGGGCTACTTCTGGCGCGCCGCCGCGGCGAGGGCGAGGGCTGCGTCCTCGATCAGCTCGATCGGCAACTCGTCGCGATGCCAGAACTTCAGCGTCCCCTTGCCGGCGGCGAACGGTGCGAGACGCTGGGCCAGGTCGGGGTCGGGCGGCACCGGGTAGAGGGAGACGTGCTCGCCATACCCTGCCGCGTGAAAGGCGGTCCGGCCATCGAGGGTGAAGGTGAGGATGCCGTAGGAGATCTTCTCCCCCAGGTCCGGGATCGCCGCGTGCACGGCAGCGCGGATCTGGTCCACACGCTCGCGGCCGGTCGACGGGAGGGATGCGAGGTATGCGGTCACGGCGTCGGCCTGGTCCATGGCGGCAAGCCTAGGGCTGACGGGTCCCGCCTGCGGGTGAAGGCGCCTGGCGCGGGCTAGTTTGCGGCTCGCCGGGCGGTCCGGATCAGCGGCCACTGCAGAGGCAGCCGCGCCAGCGTCGCCCCGAAGATGACCATGTGCGAAGGTCTGCGGGTGCGCCACGCCCGGCCCCCGTGCACCAGGCTCATCTGAAGGTTGGCAGGGAAGACCGCCACCAGCAGCGCCGCACTCGCGAGCCCGACGACCGGTCGCGTCCGCGGGTGCAGCAGACCCGCGGCGCAGAGGATCTCCAGGACCCCCGAGGCGTGCACCAGCGTCCTTCGGGCAGGCAGCGCAGGGGGGACGATCGCTTCAAAGACCTGCGGTCGGAGCAGGTGGAGCGTGCCGGAGGCCAGGAAGAGGACCGCGAGTCCTGCCACGTCGGGTCGAGGTGCAGATGAGGTCACCGCTCCATCCCACCACGAGCCGGAGGGGTATGCGGTCGATGCTGCGGGACCGCACGCCTAGTCTGGCGGATTGACGTCACTTCCCTGCACCGAGGGCGAGCATGAAAATTCGACTGCTGATCCTCGGCGGCACCGCTTTCCTCGGCCCAGATCGCTCGGGGGTGGACCGGTCGGCCCAGGCCGTGCCGGCCCGGGCCGGGCCAGGCTCAAGATCTGCGGTGACTTTGGGTCGCTATGGCGGCCCGGATCCACCGCACATCGCGGGCCACCAGCGTGAGCGCGGCGCAGGCTCGAGGTGTGCGGTGACTTTGGGTCGCTATGGCGGCCCAGACCCACCGCACACAGCGTTGGCCACCGTGTGGTCGCGCTCGCAGGTCCGGCGCGTGGGCACGAAGCACCTGCCTGGCGCGTGGTTGCGCGCCGGTGCCGCAGGGCGCTGCCTTCGTCCGTGACGATCGTGACCAGCCGGACGGCCTGTCCGGGGTGGCCCGCACCTCCTGGGACGCCGTCGTCGACGTCACCGGCCATCCGGTCCACGTGCGTCGAGCCGTGAGAGAGCTGCAGACCGACCACTGGGTCTTCGTCACCACCGCCAACGTCTACCCTTCGGGCGCCGGTGCCGACGTCCACGAGAGCGCGCCGCTGCTCGCCCCTTTCGACGGCGACCGGACAGACTCGATGGACACCTACGGGTCAGCAAAGGTCGCGTGCGAAGTTGCCTACCGGGACACCGGCACTCCCGCGACGCTCTCGTCGACGTGCGCGACCTGGCGGTGTGGATGGTGCGTGCTGGCCGCAGAGGAGCAGCTCGAGGGTGCCTTCAATGTGACGGGCCCCACCCTGCGGCTGTCGCAGGTGCTGGACGCCGCGGCGCGCGCGGCGGGATCAACCGTCCGCCGGCGAGCGCTGTCGGCCACGCGTCTCGCTGAGCTGGGCATCTCGGCGTGGATGGGTCCGGCGTCGCTGCAGCTGTGCATCGACGATCCGTCGACGCGGGGCTTTGGGACCCTGGACGTGTCCCGCGTGCTCGCCGCCGGGCTGATGTGCCACCCCTGGAGGACACTTTCCGCGCCGCGCTCGCCTACGAGACGTCGCGTTCGACCCCGCGCGCAGCGGGGCTCTCTGAGGAGGACGAGAGGCGAGCGCTGGGGCTGGCGCCGCAGCAGGTCGCCCACGACCAGAGCGGTGCGTGAGCCCGCGGCGCGGGCACGCCATACCAGCCCTTAGAAGTTGACCCTTGCCCCCAGCAGGACGGTCTGGCCGATCGGCAAGTTGAAATAGGTGGTCGGATCGGCGGCATTGCGCGCGAGCGCCTCGAAGAGCCGCTTGCGCGACTTTCCCATCCCCGGGCGGTCGCTGCGGTGCACGGTGATGCGCGAGAGGAAGTAGGTCGCACTGTCCACATCGAGGTCCAGGCCCTCATCCTGGGCGATGCGCAGACCGGCGGGCACGTCCTGGTGGTCGGAGAAGCCGTAGCGCAGCGTGACGTGAATGATGTGGTCGAACGGGTTGCCGAGGTCGTCGATCACCACCCGCTGACTGTCGGGCACGTGGGGCACGTTGACGCTCTGCGTGGTCACGATGATGACCTCGTCGTGCAGGACATGGTTGAACTGCACGTTGTCGCGCAGGGCCAGCGGCGTGGTCACCTTGTTGGGGTGCATAAAGATGCCGGTGCCAGGAACCCGGAGGATCTTGGCGTTGTCGCGCACCTCATCGAGGAAGTCCGTGAGCGGACCCTCCAGTTTTTCGCGCCGCGCGGTGACCAGCTCGCGTCCACGTGACCACGTGGTCATGACCGTCGCGACGATCATCGCCACCACCAGCGGCAGCCAGCCGCCATGCAGGACCTTGGCGATGTTGGCGGCGAAGAAGGACAACTCGACGCTGCCGAAGACCACCAGGAAGAGGCCGACCTGCCACCTGGACCACTTCAGCCCGGCGAAGGCGTAGACGCAGAAGAGGGTGGTGGTCAGCAGCAGGTCGGTCGTGACCGCCACGCCGTAGGCGGTCGCCAGTCGCTCCGAGGCGCGGAAGGTCAGCAGCAGGAGCATCACCCCGGCGAAAAGCAACCAGTTGACGCTCGCGATGTAGATCTGGCCGCCCGCCTCTTCCGAGGTCTGCCGCACGCTCAGGCGCGGGAGGAAGCCGAGCCGCTCGGCCTGGCGGGCCACCGAGAAGGCACCGGAGATCACGCCCTGGCTGGCGATGATCGTGGCCATCGTCGCGAGGACGACGAGGGGCAGCTGCGCCCAGTCGGGCGCGAGGTGGAAGAACGGCGAGGCGATCTCGTGGCTGTCCCGCAGGATGATCTGGGCCTGGCCGAGGTAGTTGAGCGTCAGGCAGGGGAAGACCAGCGAGAACCACGCCCACATGATGGGGACCCGACCGAAGTGGCCCATATCGGCATACAGCGCTTCCGCGCCGGTGATCGACAGCACGATCGCCCCCATCGCGATGAAGGCGATCCCGGGGTTGTTCCAGATGAAGCTCAGTCCGTAATGCGGCGAGAGCGACGTCAGGATGAACGGGTCCGCGACGATGTGCACCAGACCCAACCCACCGAGGGTCAGGAACCACACCACCATCACCGGACCGAAGAAGCGCCCGACCCGATGCGTCCCGAACCGCTGCACCGCAAACAGGAGCGTGATGATGGTGGCGGCGATCGGCACCACGAGAGGGGAGAGCGCCGGGTGCGCGACCTCGAGCCCCTCGACGGCTGACAGCACGGAGATCGCCGGCGTGATGAGACTGTCACCGAAGAAGAGCGAGCCGCCGAAGACGCCGAGCATGAGGACGAGGCGGTGCCTGCGCCCACCGACCCGGACCCGCCGGTGCGCGAGGTGCGCGAGCGCCATCACACCACCCTCCCCCTCGTTGTCGGCCCGGAGGATGAAACCAAGGTATTTGGTGGAGACGATGAGCGTGATCGCCCAGAACACCATCGACACGACGCCGAGGACGTTGGAACGGGTGGGTTCGACGATGCCGCCGTCGAGGGCGAAGACGGTCTGGAGCGCATAGAGCGGGCTGGTCCCGATGTCTCCGAAGACGACGCCGAGGGCCCCGATGATGACGGGCGCTCGAACTCCTGCGGCGCGACGGCCGACGGTAACCACGAGTGGCGAGCCTACGCCTGTTCCCCTGCACACACGTCCCTGGAATGCCGTGACATGCTCACCGGTATGACGTCGCTGCAGTTGTCGGGGTCGGTCACCTGCGAGGTGGTGGACGGGGTGGCGCAGGTGCGGCTCGCGCGTCCGGACAAGCTCAACGCCCTGACGCTGGAGATGCTGGACGCCTTGGTGGCGACGGCCCGGTCGTTGCGTCGAGACCCGTGCGTCCGCGCGGTCGTGATCGCGGGGGAAGGCTCGGCCTTCTGCGCGGGGCTAGACCTGCGGGCGGCGCTGCGGTCGCCGAGCGGGATCGCGACGCGCTTCGTGCCGCGGCCGTGGGCGGGCACCAACACCTTCCAGGAGGCGTGCTGGGCCTGGCGGCGGTTGGCGGTGCCGGTGGTCGCTGCGGTGCAGGGTCCGTGCCTGGGGGCCGGCATCCAGCTCGCGCTCGGCGCAGACCTGCGCGTGACGGCGCCCGATGCGCAGTGGTCGGTGCGGGAGGCCAGGTGGGGGCTGGTCCCGGACATGACCGGGACACGCACCCTGACCGAGCTCGTGGGGCTCGACGTGGCCAAGGAACTCACGCTGACGGCTCGGATCGTGGACGGGGTGCAGGCGCAGCGGATCGGGCTGGCCACGCGGGTGTCCGACGACCCGCTCGGCACCGCGTGCGACCTGGTCGGGGAGATGGTGGTCAACGACCGCCGGGCGCTGGCCCTCGGTAAGGCCTTGCTCGACCAGGCGGTCACCACGTCAGCGCGACGGACCTTCGCCCGTGAGCGTCGCGCTCAGCTTCGGCTGCTGGCGCACCTGGCGCGGTCCGCCCGCGCCGACCCCTCCTCGTTGCCCGGCCGCTGAGCCAGGGTCAGACCTGCCGAGGAAGGAATCAGCCCAGGAAATCCTCCAGGATGCTGACGAGCACCTCGGGGGCTTCCTGGTTGAGGGCGTGGCCGGCACCGGCGACGACTCTTAGCCGTGCTCCCGGGATCCCGTCTGCCAGGGCCCGGGCGCCGGGCAGGTTGGCCTTGTCCCGGCTCCCGACCAGGACCAAGGTGGGTGCGGTGATCCGCGGGAGCGCGTCCGTGAGGTCGACCTCGTTGGAGGCGGCCAGCATCTGCAGCAGCCGCGTCTTGGAGACGCCGGAGTCGGCAAACCGCGAGGCCGGGATCATCCTCATCACACCGGTCTGCACCTTCAGCAGGGCCCGTGGCGGCCGGACCTGACCAGCGATGAGCACCAGTCGCCGCACCCGCTCCGGGAAGTCGGCTGCGAGCTGGGTGGCGACCATCGCCCCCAGGCTCAGGCCGCAGAGGTCGACCTGCGCCATCCCCTCGAGCATGAGGTCGGTGTCGAGTGTGGCCGCGGCAGCCGGCAACGCCACGAGATCCTTCTCGGTCGGGCGCAGCCCCGGCACCCATGGCGTCAGCAGCCGCCGGCTCCCGTAGAGCGCGACCACGACGTCCTCCCAGGCCATGGGCGCCTGTCCGGCCCCGTGCAGGAGCACCAGCGGGACGGCTTCGACGGTCGGGTCGGTGTCAGTCACACCGGCAGGGTATGCCGCGACCGGAGGCGTCAGTGTCGCAGGTGCGACATACACTCTCACGATGCTGCGCCTGCCCCCGGATCCGCGCACGCACGTGCTCGCCCAGGCGGGCGCGAGCGAGGCCTCGGCCGAGGGTCTGGTGCCGTCCCGGTGACCTCCGACCAGATCAAGGTGCGCGGCGCGCGATTGCACAACCTGCGCGACGTCGACGTCGACCTGCCCCGCGACGCCCTCGTCGCGATCACCGGGATCTCCGGGTCGGGCAAGTCCAGCCTGGCTTTCGGCACGATCCACGGTGAGGCGCAGCGCCGCTACCTCGACTCGGTCGCACCCTTTGCCCGACGCCTGATCCACGCCGCCGTTGACCCGCAGGTGCGGGACGTGCAAGGACTGCCTCCCACCGTCGCGCTCGAGCAGGGCCGCGGCGGGGGCACCTCCCGCCGCTCCAGCGTCGGCACGGTCACGACCGCGGGCAGCACCCTGCGGATGCTGTGGTCGCGCTGCGGCGACTACCCCGAGGGGGCCGTGCGCCTGGACTCCGACCACTTCTCCGCCAACACCGCGATCGGCGCCTGCTCGACCTGCGGCGGTCTCGGTGTCCGCCACGTGCCGACGCAGGAGTCGATGGTCCCCGACCCGGCGCTCTCGATCGCGCAGGGCGCGGTGGCCGCCTGGCCCGGCGCCTGGCTCGGCAAGAACTACCGCGACATCGTCGCCACGCTTGGGCACGACGTCGACCTGCCGTGGCGCGACCTCCCAGCGGCCACCCGCGACTGGATCCTCTTCACCGACGAGCAGCCGGTCGTCACCGTCGTCCCCACCCGCGACGCCGAGCGCATCCACCGTCCCTATCAAGGGACCTACTCCTCCGCTTCCCGCTACGTCTTGCGCACCCTGGCCGAGACGAAGTCGCTCACCCAGCGCCAGCGGGCCCTGAGGTATGTCGAGACGCACCCGTGCGAAGTCTGCTCCGGCCGGAGGCTGCGGCGCGATGCGCTGGCCGTCACGTGGCAGGGGCTGACGATCGACGACGCCGCGGCACTGCCGGTGGGTGCCCTCATGCAGGTCATGGGCAGCCGAGTGGCTGAGCTGAATGCGCCCCGCGATGCCCAGGAGGAGGCCGAGCGCATCCTGTTGGAGGACCTGGTCGGCCGGCTCGCCCTGATGGCTGACCTGGGCCTGGGGCACCTGAGTCTGGGTCGGCCGACCGGCAGCGTCTCCTCCGGCGAGCTCCAACGGTTGCGCCTGGCCACCGCGTTACGGTCCGGGCTGTTCGGAGTCGTCTACGTCCTCGACGAGCCGTCCGCGGGTCTGCACCCCAAGGACACTGAGCAGCTCATCGACCTGCTGCGCGCCTTGGTCGCTGCTGGCAACACGGTGCTCGTCGTCGAGCACGACATGGCCGTCGTCGCGGCCTGCGACTGGATCGTCGACGTCGGCCCCGGTGCCGGCACCGACGGCGGCAAGGTGCTGTGGTCGGGCCCCCTCACCGGCCTCGACGACGTCGCTGACTCCGTCACGGCCCGCTACCTCCACCGACCCGTGCACCCGGCCGAGATCCGGACCGGCGCCTCGCGCGCAGGCACCGGCACGCTGCACCTGACCGGCCTCACCCGTCACACCGTCCGTGACCAGGACCTCGACCTTCCCCTCAGGGCCCTCACCGTCGTCACCGGCATCTCTGGCGCAGGCAAGACGAGCCTGCTGGACGCCGTCCACGACGTCGTCGGCGCGGAGCTCGCCGACGTCGAGGACAGCGACGGCCCCAACGATTCCTCCGCAGCGACGGGCAGCGGCCGAGCCACCGCGAGCGGGCACGGCATACCGACCCGGGTCGTGCGCATCACGCAGAAGCCGATCGGCCGCTCCCCACGGTCGACGTTGGCCACCTACACCGGACTCTGGGACCACGTGCGCAAAGTCTTCGCCGCGACCCAGGACGCTCGCCGGCACGGGTTCAGCGCCAGCCGGTTTAGCTTCAACACCGCGGCAGGTCGCTGCCCGACCTGTCAGGGCGAGGGCGCCGTGTCCGTCGAGCTGCTCTTCCTGCCGGGCACCTACTCGCTCTGCCCGGCCTGCGGCGGCGACCGTTTTGGGCGGGAGACCCTGCAGGTCAGGTGGGAGGGTCGCACCGTCGCCGATCTGCTGAGGTTGTCCGTCGGCGACGCGCTGGAGGTCTTCGACAACCTCCCAGCCGTGCGCCGCTCGCTGCTGGCGCTGGAGTCGCTCGGCCTGGGCTACCTCCAGCTCGGGCAGCCTGCCACCGAGCTCTCCGGCGGCGAGGCCCAGCGGATCAAGCTGGCCACCGAGCTGCAGAAGGAGCATCGCGCCCCGACGCTCTACGTCCTCGACGAACCCTCCTCCGGCCTTCACCCAGCTGATGTCCACCGGCTGCTGGCCCAGCTGCACGCGCTCGTCGATGTCGGCCACACGGTCGTCCTGGCCGAGCACAATCCCGCTGCGGTCGCGACCGCCGACCTGCTGGTCGAGGTCGGCCCAGGTGCCGGCGACGAAGGAGGCACGGTGGTGTCATGGACCCGACCGTGACCGGCACCGCCCTGGTCTTCGAGGGTGGCGGCATGCGCGCGTCCTACACCTCCGGTCTGCTCGTCGCCCTCCTGGAGGCCGATCTTCACCTGGACTGGGTGGGCGGGATCTCAGCTGGTTCGAGCAACCTGGCCAACTATCTGTCCCGCGACCCGTGGCGCGCCCGGCACAGCTTCACCGACTTCGCCGCGGACCCGCAGTTCGGCGACTGGCGGACGTTCGTGCGAGGGCAAGGACTCTTCAACGCGCAATACATCTACGAGGAGACGAGCCTGCCGGGCCAGGCACTGCCGTTCGACTGGGACACCTTCTCCGCTGGCACCGCCCGGCTGAGGATCGTGGCCTTCAACGCGACCCGCGGTGAGCAGGTGCACTGGCGCCGCGAGGACCTCCACGACCTGGCCGATCTGATGATCCGGGTCCGGGCGTCCTCCACGATGCCGGTCGTCATGCCGCCGGTCACGATCGATGGCGAGGTGTATGTCGACGGGGCACTCGGCACCAGTGGTGGGATCCCGCTGGACGCGGCACAGATGGACGGTTACGACAAATTCCTGGTGGTGCTGACTCGGCCCCGCGCCTACGTCAAGTCAGCCACCCGCAACGACTGGCTGCTCCGGCGCCACTTCCGGGCGTTGCCCACGATCGCCGACGCGCTGCACGCCCGAACCGCCGCCTACAACGCCACGCGCGATCAGCTCTGGGAGCTGGAGAAGGCGGGCAGGGCCTACCTTTTCGTGCCCGAAGCGATGAGCGTGAGCAACGGCGAGCGCGACGTGGTCAAGCTGCGCGCGAGCTATGCCGCCGGGCTCGCGCAGGCACGCCGCGAGCTCCCGGCGATCCGGGAGTTCCTCGGCTCCTGAGCTCACGCCATACGGCTGCGACACGTGTCGAGGGGTCGCACCACGACGACGTAGCCACAGGTGACAAGGGAGACTGGTGACCATGCGCATCGCTTTGCTCGCCGCCGGAACTCGCGGCGACTACCAACCCATCCTGGCCGTCGGACGTGGCCTCGCGGCCCGCGGCCACGAGGTGGGCGTCACCGCGACGTCCGACTACGTCGAGGACGTGCGCGCTGCTGGGCTGCGTCCTGAGCCGATCCCCGGCGACGTCATGAACACCTACCGCGAGGAGATCGTCGACCAGATGCCGGCCGGCCTGCACGGCCAGATGGAGCTGATGGCGCAGGTCGCAGGGCTGATGGCACCCTCCGTCGCGCTGACGATGCGGGATCTGTGGCCACGCTATGACGGCTTTGTCTCCACCGCGCTGAGCGCGACGTGGGCTGGCCTCTTCGGCGCCGAGCCGCGACCCAACGTGCTGATGATGTTTGTCCCCGCCCTCCCGACGATCTGGGGCGACTCCAGCCTGTATTCGGTCGAGGAAGGTCGCTCCCTGCGCAACCTCACCTCCGGCCTGCGGATGATGCGCTCAGCAAGCAAGGTCGTCTCGCCGGCCGAAGCGGAGATGCTCCACTGCGGGCTGACCCGGCGCGACCGGCGCCGTGCCCTGCGCCAGATCATGCTCGCCCCTGCCTTCGTCGCCAACACCCCCCTGGTCATCACCCCGCGCCGCATCTCCGGCCGCGACGTGCGCTGCGCCGGTTATCCCTTCCTTGACAGCCCGGCCGGCACGGCGTTGGCTCCGCAGGTGGAGGAGTTCCTGGCCGCTGGACCGCCCCCGATCTATGTCGGTCTCGGCTCGCACACGCTCCCTGCCGTGCGGGATGCGATGCGGCACTGCGTGGACGCCGCGGTGCAACTCGGGCACAGGGTCATCGTGATGCGGGGGTCCGGGCTGGAGCGGGAGGGCAGGTATGGCGATGACGTCGCCTTCATCGGGGACGCACCGCACGAGCTGCTCTTTCCGCGCACGGCCGCGATCATCCACCACTGCGGCGCCGGGACCATCGCGCAGGCCCTGCGGGCCGGGCGGCCGCAGGTCGGGGTGCCCTTCATCACCGACCAGCCCTTCTTCGCCCGACGGGTGCAGGAGATCGGCGTGGCGGGCGCGCCGGTGCCCTCCCGCGAGGCGGGTGGGCCCCAGGGTGTCGCTGTCCTGCTGGACTCGATCCGACAGGCACTCTCGCCTCAGGTCGTGGCCCGGGCGGAGACCGTCGGTCACGCGATGCGTGCCGAGGACGGTGTCGGCGGCTGCGTCGCCGAGATCGAGCGGGCGCTGTCCTCCAGTGCGGCCAGGCCGACCTCAGCGTCATCCTTCTCGGCGTCGTCCATCTCGGCGCGACGCCGACCTGACGCCTAGGCTGGCGTGAATGAGACCCGGCAGAGACGCCTCGCTCCGTCGTGCCGTTGCGACGCTCGCCGTCGCGGTGGTGGGCAGCTCTGTGCTCGCTGGGTGCACGGGGCCCGACGCACCCGAGGCTGAGCCGACGTCGATGAGCAGCGCGACCTCCTCTGGCCAAGCGCACACCGGGGACGGAGCCGGCTCGACCGAAGGCGCCGCGGCGTTGGCGCCCCGCCTCGACGTCGAGGTCGTCATGGAGGGTCTGGACATCCCGTGGGACGTGCAATTCCTTCCCGACGGCACCGCGCTGGTGACCGAGCGCACAGGTCGGCTCCTCGCACGCAGCCCGGACGGGCAGGTCCGGCAGATCAGCACCGACCTGTCCGTCCTCGCCAGCGGAGAGGCAGGCCTCCTGGGGATCGCGGTCTCACCCGACTTCGCGCAGGACCGCATGATCTTCCTCTGCCATGCCTCCGACAGCGCAGCCGTGCCGGAGGTCAGAGTGACTCGCCTGGCCCTTGATGCCGGTGCGACGAAGGCGACCACCGGGCGGGTCGTCGTGGACTCCCTACCCTTCACCAGCGGCCGCCACAGCGGGTGCCGTCTGTTGTTCACCCCCGACGGCACCCTCCTGGTCGGGACCGGCGACGCGGCTGATGAGAGCAACCCGCAGGACCTCTCCTCGTTGGGCGGCAAGGTGTTGGCGTTGACGCCTGACGGGGACCCGGCCGAGGCCGCCGGATCAGTCGAGGGTGCCGACGCGCGGATCTTGACCTATGGGCACCGCAACGTGCAGGGTCTGGCCGTGCAGCCGACCACTGGCCTCGTGTGGGAGGTCGAGCACGGCCCCGACGTCGACGACGAGGTCAACGTGCTCGTGCCCGGGTCAAACTACGGCTGGGACCCCGGGCCGGGCTATGAGGAGGGCGTGCCGATGACGGACCTGCAGGCTTTCCCCGACGCGGTGGAAGCGATCTGGTCCAGCGGTGACCCGACGCACGCGACCAGCGGCGCGACCTTCCTGCAGGGCGAGCAGTGGGGGGCGTGGGCCGGAGCCCTGGCCGTCGCCGAGCTCAAGGGCAGCGGCGTCACGGTGCTCCGCGTCGAAGGGCAGCAGGTCAGCGAAGCGGTGCGGGTGCCCGAGCTCGACGGCACCTACGGTCGGCTTCGCTCGCTCACCCTCGCGCCGGACGGCGCACTGTGGGTCACCAGCTCCAACGGCGGCGACGACGTGGTGCTGCGGGTCGTGCCGCAAGCCCGATGACGGGGTTGACAGCGGCAGCCACCGCCACCGCTCAGCGGCACCGCATACGCTGCTGTGCGTGAGCATCCATATCGCCGCCGCGCCCGGCCAGATCGCCCCCCGTGTCCTGCTGCCCGGAGACCCTCTCCGCGCCCGATGGATCGCCGACACTTTCCTCGAGAATGCGCAGTGCTACACCGAGGTCCGCGGGATGCTCGGGTTCACCGGCACCTACCGTGGTGAGCAAATCTCCGTGCAGGGGACGGGGATGGGACAGCCCTCCGCCTCGATCTACGTCAACGAACTGATCAACGAGTATCACGTGCAGCAGCTGGTCCGCGTCGGCTCCTGCGGGGCGCTCACCGAACGGCTCAAGGTGCGCGACGTGGTGATCGCCAAGGCGGCCGCGACCGACAGCTCGATGAACGCCTTGCGTTTCCAGGGCTATCACTACCCGGCCACGGCCGACTTCCACCTGCTGCGCGCCGCCGTGGAGGCTGCCGAGGCGGCAGACGCACCGCACCTAGTCACGACGGTCTTCAGCTCCGACAGCTTCTATCACTCCCGGCCCGAGCTGACGCAGAACATCGTCGGCTACGGCGTCGAC
The DNA here is from genome assembly GCF_030537745.1 of Ornithinimicrobium sp. Classification (GTDB taxonomy): domain Bacteria; phylum Actinomycetota; class Actinomycetes; order Actinomycetales; family Dermatophilaceae; genus Ornithinicoccus. The sequence goes on from NZ_JAUNVI010000024.1 coordinate 25,395, forward strand.
GCGGTCGAGATGGAGGCTGCCGAGATCTACACCCTGGCCGCCAAGGCAGGGCGTCAGGCGCTGGCGATCTGCACCGTGTCCGACCACCTCGTCACCGGCGAAGAGACGACGTCGCAGGAGCGCGAGCAGACCTTTGGCGAGATGGTCACGATCGCCCTCGACGCGATGCTCGCCACCCCTCCGGCCTGAGCTGCGTTTGGGTTTGAGTCTGGGTCTTCCGACTGGTGTCTCGACGCAGCTGCGTCAGCGCTGCAGGAACTCTCGCACGTCTGAGGCGAACCGTTGTGGGTGCTCCAGGTGCGGGCTGTGGCCGCACCCCTCGTAGACGACCTCGGTGAACTCGGGGCGAGAGCGCGTTGTTCATGCCCGTCACCCCGGGCGCCACCCCTGGCCAGTTGTCGGACGTCGCCAGGTCGCCGGGGTAGATGTCCTCCCCGACGCTGGTCGCCAGCATGCCCTCCAGGTAGCGCTGCTCGACGTCGGACTCAAAGGCGAAGTCCGGCTTGACGTAGAACGCGCGCGTCGATGGCCTTGCGCTCCGAATCCCCTGCCAAGGACCGGCTCCCACCGCCGCACACCGGGACCCGACACGTGCGGATCTGTCAGGGAGCGCGGCTGGCGACGACGTCGACGAACACCTGCGGCAGCTGTGCCGGGTCGCGCAGCACCAAGGACTCACCACCGGCAGCCTTGGCCAGCCGGGCCAGAGCCTTGTCGTCGACCTCGGGGCCCATCCCGATGAGGACCACCGTGATCGGCTTGTCCCCCTGCTCCCGAGCTGCGGTCAGCTTGGCGATGACCTGCGCCTCGGAGAGCCCGCCGCTGGGGTCGTCGTTGATCCCGTCAGTGAGGAGCAGCACCGAGCTGATCGCCTGCGGGGTGTATTGCGCCTGCATGTGCTGGTAGGCCGCCCAGAGGGAGTCGTGAAGGCCCGTGTCGCCGGTGAGGATATCGGTGCCCAGTTTGTCGGTCTCCGCCATCAGCACCTGGTTCTGGGTCACGCCGCTGCGGACTTCGGTGTTGAGGGCGCGGAGCGGCACCACTTCCTTGAAGTCCTTCTTGCCGTCCAGGTTGGTCGCGAAGTACCACACTCCGACGCCTGTCTGCTGGGGGATGCGGGAAAGCGCGCCCTGAGCGGCTTCCCTGGTAAGGTCGATCCGGGTGGTGTCCCCGACCTTGGCCTCCATCGAGCCCGAGATGTCGATCAGGGTCAGGATCCGGGACTGGGGCGCGATCACGGTCCAGATCCTGGCCGCGGTGATGATCCCCTGTGGGTCCACCTCGGGCGCTTCAGCGGTGACGATGTCCGGGACTCCCTTGACGCCCGGGGCCTTCCCGTCGGTGCCGGCGCGCAGGCCGGAGCCAGCCAGTGCTTGGACGGCGGCGTCGGAGGTCAGCGCCTTCTCCAGAGCATCGGCAGCCGCTGCCGAGCCGGCGTCACCGAAGCTCACGAAGGGCATCTGGACCACACCTGCGCCGTCCTTGAGCGGCAGCCCGGCCAGCTCGACTCCCTCCGCGCCAGCGGCCGCGATCTGCTGCTCGGTGGCCGGCACGATAGTGGGCTTGCCGCCGGAGAGCGCCGCCAGGGGGTCGCCCTGGACCGCGGTCTGGGCCAGGACCACGATCATCGCCCGATCCTCGCTGCCCGCCTCCGACCATCCGCTGAGCTGGCTGCTGTTGGTGCTCAGCAGGGCCATGGTCGCGGGGTCGACCCGCGGGTCGCCTACCCGCATCGACACCGGTGCGCCATCGGGCGAGCTGGCTAGCTGCTGATACTTCGCTACCAGGTCCTCCCAGGTGGTGTCGGGGCCGATGCCCAGACCGCTCAGCGCGGTGATGACCTGCGGGTCCCCGGTCAGCATCACGGGTGAGGAGGCGATGGTCGCACCGATCTCGAGCTCGACCCCGTCCTCAGAGAGCAGCAGAGGCCAGGCCACGGAATCGGCCAGCCACACTTCCGGGGCTTCGCCTGCGCGCAGCGTGGATTGAGCGGTCGCGGACTCGCGCGAGACGACGACATAGGAGAAGCAGTCATCGGTGGCCGCCTCGCTGGCAGCCTCGGCTGCCGGCATGAGGGAGGGCGCGGCCCAGACTGTGAGCGGCGTGCAGTCAGGTGCAGCAGCGGCATCGTCGGTCCGGGTGCCCGCGTCGGGCCCCTCGTCCCCGGTGGCGTTCCCGTCCGTGCCGCTAGTGACCCCGGCGTCCTGCCCGGAGGAATCGGCTGGAGGCGCAGCGTCGCCGGCCCTGCCGTCACGGATCAGCGTGAAGGCGCTGAACCCACCGATGATGACGAGCAGCGCCACGAATCCTGCCAGCAGCTTCTTTCCCCACGCCGTCTGCTGGGGTCCTGCGCTATGCCTAGCCACGCACGCAACCTAACGCATTCGCCAACACGCCGGTAGGACCGACCTCACGGGAGCACGCCGCGCAAGACACCGTCCTGGCAGAAGATCGTCTCGGTCGACCCGCTGACCTCGTGTTCACGCAGGGTGTGGAGTAACCGTTGCACGTAGGGCGCGACTCGATCCGCAGCCTCCGCGAGGGTCACCCAGTGCACCGCGGCGAGCTCGCTGCGCTGCAGCACGACACGCTCTGCCAGGTCCGGGTGCGTGCCCAGGTCGAAGACGAGCAGCAGCGCGTCGCGCCACTGCCGGTAGGGCGGCAGCCAGTTGACCGCGACGAGGTCTCCGACGGGGAGCTCGATGCCCCACTCTTCCCGCACCTCGCGGGCCAGCGACTCGACCGGCGACTCCGCCGGATCGGCGACCCCGCCGACGAGGTCCCAGTCCTTCTTGTAGGTCAGCTCGCACAGGAGCAGCCGCCCCTGCCCGTCGCGCACCAACCCTTGGACGATGAGCCGCTTCAGTGGCAGCGTCGCGTCCAGCATGGCCAGGAAGGCCGGCCGGGTGCCAGGAGGCGGGTCGTCGGCCAACCGGGCAAAGACCCTGGTGTCCGCAGGTATGCCGTGCTCGTCCAGTCTGCGCGCGCGCCCCGTGCCCTCCGGGCGGAGCGCGCACCGTTGCAGCACGCGGCGGGTGGGAGTGTCGTCGGCATCGATCTCCGCCTCGACCCGACGGTGCCCGTCCGCGAGCGCCGCGTCGACGAGCGCCGCGACAACCTCGATGGCGGCGGCCTCCTCTGACGGGAGGTGGGCCAGGCCGGTCAAGGCAGCGACGCCGGGAGCGACCTCGACCCAACTCGCGCCCTCAGCAAGGTGCGCGAGTTCGGGGACTTCGTCAGACGTCATACCTCGACCCGACCTGCTCGACCCGTGCCGCCGCCGCTCAGATGTGCCGGCGCGAGGTGATGACCCGGAAGCGCCCCGCGACAAAGGCCGCGTCGGCGTAGGCCGCATTGGCCGCCGGGTTGGCGCCGGTTCCGTGGAAGTCGGAGAACGCCGCGGTCTGGTTGACGAAGATCTGGCCGGTGAGGTTTTCCGACAGCCCGACGCCGGCTTCGGCGGCGGCCTCCCGAGCGCCGTCGAGGATCTCTTCGTCGGTCGAGTAGACCGCCGCGGTCATGCCGCCGTGCTCACGCACGGTGTCGGCGAAGATGCGCAGTGACTCCTCGGTGTCGGCGGTGGTGATGATGAAGGCGACCGGCCCGAAGCACTCCTGGGAGTAGGCGGCGTCGTTGTCGGCGCCAACCCCGATCAGGGCGGGCGTGCGGACGACCGCGTCGGGGTAGGCCGGGTGGGTCACGGCGCGGGAGTCGAGGACGACCTGCCCACCGACCCGGGACGCCAGGCCGGCGATGTCGGTGGCTCGTTCACGCACACCCTCGTTGACCGTCGCGCCGAGGATCTCGACGGCCCGGGCGTCGTCGGCGTTGAAGGTGCTGATCGCTTCACCGAGCCTGCGCGCGAACTGGTCAGCGCTCACATGCCCCTCGTCGGTGTCGACCCCGGTCGCGGGCACGTAGACATTCTGCGGTGCCGTGCACATCTGGCCGGAGTAGAGGGAGAAGGAGAACGCGAGGTTGCCGAGCATGCCTCGAAGATCGTCGGTGGAGTCGACGACGACGGTGTTGAGACCGGCCTTCTCGGTGTAGACGAGCTTGCCCAGCGCGGCCGCCTCGGTCTCCAGCCAGTGGCCGAAGCTGGTGCCACCGGTGTAGTCGATGATCTTGATTGCCGGATCAAGGGCGAGGTCCTTGGCCAGGGTGCCGCCGTCGTCCTCGGCCGCCAGCTGGAGCAGCGCCCGGTCAAAGCCGGCTTCGGCGAAAACCTCGCGCGCGATCGCCGTCGTCAACGCGAGTGGCAGGACAGCACGCGGGTGGGGCTTGATGATGACCGGGTTGCCGGTGGCGAGGCTGGCAAAGATGCCGGGGTAGGCGTTCCAGGTCGGGAAGGTGTTGCAGCCGATGACGAGGGCGATGCCACGTGGGATCTGGCGGTAGTCCTTCTGCATCCGGATCGGTTCACCCTTGGCGGGCTTCTCCCAGATGACCGACGCGGGGACACGGCGCTGCTCCTCCAGGGCGGCGACGATGGCCTCCAATGCGCGGTCCTGGGCGTGCGGACCGCCCGCCTGGAAGGACATGACGAAGGGCTGCCCGCTGGTGTGCATGACCGCATGGGCCATCTCATGGGAGCGCTTGTTGATGCGGTCGACGACCTCGGTGAGCACGGCCGCACGCACCTCGGCGCCGGCATCGCGCCATGCTGGCAGCGCGGCGTGGGCAGCCTCGATAGCCGCTGGGACGTCGAGCTGCAGATAGCGGACCCCGAGGGTGGGACCGTAGGGGCTGACCTCGCTGCCGACCACCTCACCGGTGGTGGGCTGGTCCGCAAGCGCCGAGAAGTCCTGGTTGAGCGTCGCCTCGTGGGCGGACTGACCGTCGCCCGGGGCGTTCTCGCCGTAGATCCTCGGGCTGGGCGACTCGGGGTATCGGCTGTAGTAGGAGCGGTCGCGCAACGCCTGCGCGGCAGTGTCCAGGGTCTCGCGGTGCTTGTCTAGGAGCGGGTGCGTCGTTGCAGTCTCGGCCATATCTTCAGACTAGCCAGCCAGGCTGGGCACCTCCTCAGCGCCTGCGCCGAAGCACCCGCGGGATGGGCCTGCGTCACCGCCGGCGCCGCACCCTCGTCTCCTCCCACACCGGTTCCTGCGACTCATAGACCTCACCATCGGCGCCGAACACCAGGAAGCGGTCAAAGCTCCTGGCGAACCACCGGTCGTGAGTCACGGCGAGCACCGTCCCCTCAAACGCCTGCAGGCCTTCTTCCAGTGCCTCTGCCGAGTCCAAGTCAAGGTTGTCGGTCGGCTCGTCGAGCAGCAGCAGGGTCGCGCCGGAGAGCTCGAGCAGGAGGATCTGGAAGCGCGCCTGTTGACCGCCGGAGAGGGAGTCGAAGGTCTGCTCGGCCGCCCGCGCGAGCTCGTAACGGTCTAGGACACGCGAGGCTTCATCTCGGGTCCGTCCCCGACGGTGATCATCGCCACGGTGCAGGATCTCCAGGAGAGCGCGGCCGGTGAGCGCGTGGCCGTCGTGGGTCTGGGCGAACCAGCCTGGCCGCACCCGCGATCCGAGGCGGGCGACCCCGGTATGGCGCACGCCCGGCGGCCGCGTCTCACCGACCGGCTGGTGCTCGACGTCCGGGTCGGACCCGCCCCCTGCGAGCAGCCGCAGGAAGTGGGACTTGCCCGAGCCGTTGGACCCCAGCACCGCGACGCGTTCGCCATACCAGACCTCGAGGTCGAAAGGGCGCATGAGAGAGTCCGCAGCCTGGCCTGCCAGCACCTCGGCCCCCTCCCCAGAAGCAGGAGCAGGAGCGAGCAACTCCAGGCCCTCGCAGATCACGGCGCGCTTGGCGGTGCGGCCGCCGGTCAGCCGCATCGTGACGTTCTGGTCACGGGAGACCTTCTCCGGCGGGCCGGCCTCCTCGAAGCGACGGAGTCGGGTCTGGGCGGCCTGGTAGCGCGCCGCCATGTCGGAGTTGTAGGCAGCTTTCTGTTTGTACATGAGCATCAGCTTGCGGAGCTTGGCGTGCTCGTCATCCCAGCGTTTGAGCCCTTCCTCGAGGCGGGCGTTGCGCTCCCGGCGGGCCTGGTGCCAGGTCGCGAAGGATCCCGGGTGCGTCCAGGCAGTGGCTCCCGCGGCGCCCGGCTCGAGCGTGACGACGCGGGTCGCGACGCGGCGCAGGAGCTCCCTGTCGTGGCTGACGAGCAGGACGGTCTTGGGCGTCGTCGTGAGCTGGTCCTCGAGCCAACGCTTGCCGGGGACGTCGAGATAGTTGTCCGGCTCGTCCAGCAGGAGGACCTCGTCCGTGCCTCGGAGCAGTGCCTCCAGGACGACCCGCTTCTGCTCGCCACCGGACAAGGTCGTGACCTTGCGCCACTGTGCCTGCTCGAACGGCACGCCTAGCGCGGCCATCGTGACCTCGTCCCAGGTGGTCTCCTGCTCATAGCCGTGGACGTCCCCCCAGTCGGCGAGTGCCTGGGCGTAGGCGAACTGGGACGGCTCGTCGTCAATCTCCATGATCGCCGTCTCTGCGCTGTCAACGGCTCGTGCAGCGTGCGCGATCGGCGCAGGCGCGACCGAGACGAGCAGGTCGCGGACCGTCGACTCGTCCTCAGCCTGCGTCTTGCCGATGAACTGCCGCATCACGCCGAGTCCACCAGAGCGCGTCACCGCCCCCTCGTGGGCGTCGAGGTCGCCGCTGATGATCCGCAGCAAGGTCGTCTTGCCGGCGCCGTTGGGTCCGATCAGCGCCACCGTGGCGCCCTCACCGACCCGAAAGCTCACCTCGTCGAGCAGCGGACGCCCGTCCGGCAGGAAGAAGGAGATCTGGCTCAGGTCGACGTGTCCCACGTGTCGGGAGCCTGTCAGGGGCAGGCCCGTCGTGTCCACTGAGTTGGGATGTGAACGTCCGTGATCGTGGGCACGTACGAAGCGTCCGTGATCGTGGGCACGTGAGAGTGGCGGCATACCGCGACTTCCACGTGCCCATAACGACGGACACCTCACGCCGAGGCCCGACGCCAACCCCGACCGACCAGGGCTGCCTCGAT
>NZ_JAUNVI010000024.1:32501-43810 GCF_030537745.1 Ornithinimicrobium sp.
GGACACCTCACGCCGAGGCCCGACGCCAACCCCGACCGACCAGGGCTGCCTCGATCTGCCCCAGGAAGTCAGTCGGTCGCAGCCGCCAGCCGAGGATGGGCACCTGGAGGCTGGTGACGTCGTGATCTGCGATGGCCACGTCGTTGGTCCGCAACGCATCCTCGACTCCCTTAAGCCCCTGCAGGTGGTGCGCTCCCTGGATCTCCACATGGACCAGGTAGTCGTCCCAGAAGAGGTCGAGGTAGACCCGTCCGCGTGACCCCGTCCGGACTGCCTGGCTGGTCGGAGGAGGCAGGCCCCGGGCCCGACAGGCAGTGGCGATGTCCAGCTCGTTGATGGAGTGCGCACCGTCGCACACGTCCCTGATCACCGCATCGAGCAGCTGACGACGTCGCGACCGGGCGGTCTGGCTCCAGCGCTCCATCACCTGCGCTGGCGCGACCAGCCTTTGCTGGACAGTCATGGCGACGAGGGTGGCCGCGGCACGGTCGCTCACCGCCCACTCCGCGGCCCTGATCACCGCTACCTGCGGCTTGGTCCGGCGCAAGCCGGTGCTAACGATGGGACCGATGCCGCGACTTCGATGATGCACGACGCCGGGGAGCTCGCGGACCGTGGCATTGTGTGGCACCGACAGGTGCACGACGTCCTGGGTCCAGTGCTGCAGACCGGCGGCGATGAGTGCGCTCGGCCCGTCGAGGACAGCACGTGGCCCCGACTCCCACAATGCTCGCCAGAGGAGCCCCGTTCCCGACGGCTCGGGGCCGTCGACACAGATGGTGTGCGCCCCCGCTTTGCGCCAGACCCCGCGGGTGATCTCCGCCCTGACGTCGTGATCAGTCAGGCCCTCGGCGAGGAGATCGGCCCTTCTGGCTACCCCTGCGTGCTGATCGGCGAGACTGCGACCCACTCGCTGGCGGCGCTCGATCCGCTGGCGAGAGGTGAGGTCACCCACCCGGTTCACGGCGCGCCTCCTGGCGGACACGCATGGTGGAGACGCACGATGGCGACGCTTGGCAGAGACGATGGGGCCAGCATGAGGTCAAACGTCGCAGATCCACCTGTCTCGAGGATGGGCCTATCCACAGGCCCAGCGGATGTCCGTGCTTATGGGCACGTGGGAGTTGCGGCATTCCACAGCTTTCACGTGCCCATAAGCACGGCCGGCGGCAGGAAGGGCGCGCGCCGTGGAAAGGTGAGGCCATGACGAAGCCAGCCGATGTGCCCACGCCCAAGGATCCGACCCGCGCCGACCAACTGTCGGTGGCGGTCATCGGTGCGGGCGCCATGGGTGCGGGGATCGCTCAAGTCGCGGCGGAGGCGGGACATCCCGTGACGCTCGTCGACAGCCAGCCTGGGGCGGCGGACACGGCCCTGGAACGCCTCGTCGCCACCTACGACACGCTCGTCGCCAAAGGTCGCCGCACCCGCGAGGAGGCCGACGCGACGTTGGCCAGGATCAGCACCCTGACGACCGCCGACATGAGGACCCTCCCGCCGGTCGGCCTGGTCATCGAAGCCGTCGTCGAGCAGATCGACATCAAGCGCGCGATCTTCCGGCAACTCGAGGAGGCGCAGTCGCCGACGACCGTGCTGGCCACCAACACCTCCAGCCTGTCGATCGACGCGATCACCGGCGAGGCCACGACGGGTCACGACGCTGCCCTGCACGGCGGTCGCTCCCCCGCCCTGACGCACCCAGGCCGCGTCCTCGGCCTGCACTTCTTCAATCCCCCTGCCCTGATGAAGCTGGTCGAGGTCATCGCGGGCTCCGACTCCGACCCCGCCATCCTCGACGACGCCTGCACGCTCATGCAGAGCTGGGGCAAGACGCCGGTCCGGTGCACGTCTACCCCCGGCTTCATCGTCAACCGCGTCGCCCGCCCCTTCTATGGTGAAGCGCAGCGGATGGTCGCCGAGGGCCTGGCCGACGCCGCGACGATCGATCTGGCCCTACGCAACGCCGGCTTCCGGATGGGCCCGATGGAGCTGACTGACCTCATCGGCCAGGACGTCAACTACGCGGTCGGCGAGTCGGTCTGGCGGCAGACGGGGCAGGACCCGCGCTACGCGCCCACCGACTATCAGCACGACCTCGTGCGATCGGGCCGGCTCGGCCGCAAGTCAGGCCAGGGCGTCTTCCGGTATGACGAATCCGGCACCGCCCTCGACGCACACCCCGACGAGGTGCTCGCCACTCGGCTCGTCGGCGGCCCGCTCCGCACTGACCCCGTCGCCCGCACCGTCGCCATGCTGGTCAATGAGGGCGTCGATCTCGTCGCCCGTGGCGAGGCGACCGCCGCCGACGTCGACACCGCGATGCGTCTGGGCACTAACTACCCCAAGGGACCTTTCGAGTGGCTCGCGGAGATCGGTGCGGACACGATCAGGGCCCAACTGGCCGAGCTGGACGCCGCCTACCCCGGGGGACGCTACCGACCCAGCCCAGCCCTGGACACCGACGACGGCAGCACCGAGGCAGACCTGACCCACGTCACCACCATGTGGGAGCAGGACCAGGCCTCAGCCGCGCTCGGGATCGAGGCGCTCGAGGTCGGTGTCGACGGCGCGAGCGGCCTCGGCTTCGCGCGGACCCGGATGCGGGTCGTGGAATCGATGGTCAACGGGCACGACATCCTGCACGGTGGCTACCTGTTCATCTTCGCCGACTCGACGTTTGCGCTGGCCTGCAACGCCTCCGGGCGACTGACCGTCGCGGCGGCCGCCGACATCAGCTTCCTGACCGCCGGGCATCTCGGCGATGTGCTGATCGCCGAGGCTAGGGAGCGGGTCACCTACGGCCGGAGCGGGATCACGGACGTCACCGTGATGCGCGAAGACGGCGAGATCGTGGCCGAGTTCCGTGGACGAAGCAGGTCCCTCCCCCCTCGTTGACCCACGGGCATACTCTCGTGCTGTAGCCACCATCGACGAAGAGGTGTTTCCGTGCCACTGCCGACCATCACCCCCAGGCCGGACCTGTATGACGACGCCGAACGCTGGTCGGTCGACCAGATGCGCAGCGAGCAGCTCAGCCGGCTGCAGACTGCGGTGCGACGTTGCTACGACAACGTCGGACACTATCGGCGGAAGTTCGACGAGCGTGGTCTCCATCCGGATGACATCACCTCTCTGGAGGACATCCGGCTGCTGCCGTTCACGACCAAGGCGGATCTGCGGGACAACTACCCCTTCGACATGCTCGCGGTGCCGCGGAAGCAGTGCGTGCGGATCCATGCGAGCTCGGGGACCACGGGGCGCCCGACCGTCGTCGGCTACACGCAGGGTGACATCGACATGTGGGCCAACCTCGTGGCCAGGTCCCTGCGGGCGGCGGGGACCCAGCCGGGCGACATGGTGCACGTGGCCTACGGCTACGGTCTCTTCACCGGTGGTCTGGGTGCACACTACGGCGCGGAGCGGCTCGGCTGCACCGTGATCCCGGTGAGCGGCGGCCAGACCGAGAAGCAGATCCAGCTGATCCAGGACTTCCAGCCGGACGTGATCATGGTGACCCCGTCCTACTTCCTGTCGCTGATCGACTACGTGAAGTCGCAGGGTCTGGACCCCGCCGAGACGTCGCTGAAGATCGGTGTCTTCGGTGCCGAACCGTGGACCGAAGCGATGCGGGACGAGGTGGAGGCGACCTGCCAGATGCACGCGACCGACATCTACGGGCTCTCGGAAATGATGGGGCCGGGCGTCGCGCAGGAGTGCGTCGAGACCAAGGACGGGCTGACGCTGTGGGAGGACCACTTCTACCCCGAGATCATCGACCCGATCACGGAAGAACCGATGCCGGACGGTGAGGAGGGCGAGCTAGTGCTCACCGCCATGACACGCGAGGCGATGCCGGTGCTGCGCTATCGCACCCGGGACCTGACCCGCTTGCTCCCGGGGACGGCGCGGCCGTCCTTCCGTCGGATGGCCAAGATCACCGGCCGCTCCGACGACCTGATGATCGTCCGCGGAGTCAACGTCTTCCCGACGCAGATCGAGGAGATCGTGCTCAAGATCGACGGTCTGGCGCCCTACTTCCAGTGTGTGCTCACCCGGCCCGGACGCATGGACCAGTTGACCGTCAACGTCGAGGGCAAGCCCGGGTTGGACCAGGCTCGCCGGGACGCGATCGCCAAGGAGATCGCGCAGCAGATCAAGTCGCGGATCGGCACGACGGCGCAGGTGGTCGTGCTGGCCGAGGGGGGCGTCGAGCGCTCCGTCGGCAAGGCCCGCCGGATCGTGGACCACCGCGACCTGACCTGACCTGAGACGGCTCCGCAGCGGCGGGCTCCATCGGATCCTGCGCGAACGGGCCCCATACGCCCACCCGCGTGCGCAATCTTTGCACATATGCAATTTTTGCGCATAGACTATGAGCATGGACGACGAACTCACCACGCGCTATGCCGAGGCCGTGACCACGCTAGGAAAGGTCGATCTGACCTCCTCCACCGTGGCCGTCACCTCGCTGACGCAGGCCCGTGACGCCGTCCAGTCCGCGCTGGACGAGGCGATGGCCCAGGCCGTGACGCACGAAGGCACGTCAGTGCGCCAGATAGCCGCCCTCGCCGGCATCGCCCCCAACAGCGTCTCTCCTCGACTAGCGCGCTCAGCCACCCTGGCGGCATACAGCCGGGGCGGCCGGGTCGACGCCCAGGGCATCACGCTCGCACGGGCCGACCACCAAGAGGACGCACCTATGCGGTTCGTCCGCCGCAACAGCAAAAGGAACTCCCATGACTAATCCGAACTACACCCACATGGCCTTCCTGCTCGACGCCTCAGGCTCGATGGCCTCCATCAAGAGCGACGTCGAGGGTGGCTTCGACTCGTTCATCGCCGATCAACGCAGCCAGCCGGGCCGCTGCACCGTGACCCTGGCCGACTTCTCCGGCCCGGGTGACTACGTCGTGCGGTATGCCGCCAAGGAGGTGGCCGAGGTCGCCCCACTCTCTCTGCAGCCACGCGGGATGACCGCGCTGTTGGACTCGATCGGCCAGTTGGTCACCGAAACCGGGCAGTTCCTGTCCGACCTCCCCGAGGACGAGCGTCCGGGCCTGGTGATCGTCGGGATCATGACCGACGGGCTGGAGAACAGCTCCCAGGAGTGGACCCACGCGGGGATCAAGACTCTGATCGAGCAACAGGAGCGCAGCTATCACTGGGTCTTCCACTACCTCGGCGCCAATCAGGACGCGATCGAGGTGGGTGCCCACCTGGGCGTGCGCGCCGACACATCCCTGACCTACGCACCCGGAGCGGGCGCCGTGGCGATGGCCGCCTACTCCACGTCGACTGCCTCCCTCCGCAGCGCCGTCGCGCAAGGTAAGGACATCGAGTCTGCGCGTCACCAGTCGGCCTACACCGCCGCCCAGCGCAAGAGTGCCGCCAAGAGCTGAGGCACCCCGGCGATCCACAGCCAGGGCACCGACCCATTGCAGTCAGGCAGATTTCAGCCCGGGGTGGGACGATGTGGGGATGAGTACTGAGGACATCCCGACGGTGCCGGTGCCAGAGGGCGTGAACGAGGGTGATCTGCCCACGCCGGACGGCTTCCCCACGACGCGCGTTCGTCGCGGCTACAACACCGAGCAGGTCGACGGTCTCATCGAGGAGGTCTTTGACGCGGTCCGCCACGGTCAACCCGCCCCCGAGATCGCCAGCGTGAAATTCGAGGGGACTCTCCTCGGGCAGGGTTATCGCGAGGACTCCGTCGATGACTACCTGGACGAGCTGTCTACGGCCATCGGTCAGGAGACGACCCCGGACGCGACGTGAGGCGCGCGCACGCCACCGACTCGTCCGGCTAGCTCGGGTAGCCGTGCGGGTTGGCCTGCTGCCAGCGCCAGGTGTCCACGCACATGTCGTCGACAGTGCGGGTGGTGCGCCAGCCCAGCTCACGCTCGGCCAGCGACGGGTCGGCGTAGGAGGTGGCGATGTCGCCCGGGCGCCGGGCCACGATCTCGTAGGGGATCTCACGCCCGCTCGCCCGCTCGAAGGCCCGCACCAGCTCCAGCACCGAAGTGCCCTGCCCGGAGCCGAGATTCCAGACCGACAGTGGTCGGTCGTGGGTGCTGATCCACTCCAAGGCGGCCAGGTGACCGGCGGCGAGATCCTCGACGTGAAGATAGTCGCGCACCCCACTGCCGTCGACGGTGTCGTAGTCGTCCCCGAAGACGGACAGCTTGGGGATCCGCCCGAGGGCGACCTGCGCGAGGTAGGGCATCAGGTTGTTAGGGATGCCCGCCGGGTCCTCGCCGATCTGCCCGGAAGGGTGCGCGCCGACCGGGTTGAAGTAGCGCAGCAGCGCGACGCGCAGCAGCGGGTGCGCCACCACCGCGTCGCGAAGAATCTGCTCGTTCATCACCTTGGTCCACCCGTAGGGGTTGGTCGCCGACGTCGGCAGGTCCTCGGTCATGGGGACCGGGGCCGACTCGCCGTAGACGGTCGCCGACGAGGAGAAGACCAGGTGTCTCACGTCATACCTGAGCATCGCCTCGGCCAGCGCGAGGGTCGCCCCGAGGTTGTTGCGGTAGTAGTCCAGCGGCTTGGCCACCGACTCGCCGACGGCCTTGAACGCGGCGAAGTGGATCACGGCGTCGATCGGCGCGGCGGGGTCGGCGAACAGCGCGTCGAGCCTGTCGCGGTCGGCCACGTCGAAGGCGTGCACGGTCAGCGGCTGGGACGCTAGCGTCTCGAGCCGGTTGACCACCGTGGGCTTGGCATTGCTGAAGTCGTCGACGATGACGACCTGGTGCCCCGCCGCCAACAACTGCAGGACGGTGTGGGAACCGATGTAGCCGGCGCCGCCGGTGACGAGAACTCGCATGGCCCCTAGCCTAGGCGCCCGCCAACTACGACGCACGAGAGTAGAGTCGCTGGCATGCCCCTACGCTCCAGCGCCCTCGGTGATCTCGAACGAACCGTGATGGACACGCTGTGGGCCCACGGTCCTGAGCTGACCGTGCGGGACGTGATGGAGCTGATGGAGAGGCGAGGGCACAAGGAGCTGGCCTACACCACGATCATGACGGTCCTGGACCGGCTGGCCAAGAAGGACATCACCGACCGCACCCGCGACGGTCGAGCCTGGCGCTACACCGCGGCCTTCTCCCGCGCAGAGCTTGCCGCCAGCGCACTGCGCTCGACGCTGGACAATGTGGCTGCGGACCGCAAGCTGGCGATGCTGCACTTCCTCGACGACGCCAGCCCCGCCGAGATCGACGATCTGCGCGCGGCACTGGCCGAGGTCGAACGTCGGCACAGCTGACCTGTGACGGGCGCCCTCGTCACCGCCGCGCTCATCGGTTGCGCACTGGTGCTGACCTTGCTGGCACCCAACGTGCTAGCCCGGTGGACCGCTCCTCGTCTCGCCCCTGCCCAAGGTTTGCTGCTGTGGCAGTCGATCAGCATCGCCGGTGTGCTCTGCGCCCTCCTGGCGGCACCGGTCGCGGCCCTCACGTTGGGGCTGCGCCAGCCGACCCTGCTCGGTATGGCGATCGCCGTGTCCGCCCTGATGCTCGCCCGGGTGCTCTGGTCGGGGCACCGCGTCGGGACCGACCTGCGGCGGCGCAGGTCGCGACACCGGCTGCTGGTCGACCTCGTTGGTGAGCGGCTCGAGGGCCCGCAGCCGGGCTCGGTCCACACGCCCCGGCCTCTTGGCGGCGTGACTCTGCCGGGGAGCGCCCCTGGCACGCGGGTCGCCGTCGTCGCCCAGGCCAACCCCACCGCCTACTGCCTGCCGGGCCGGCACGACCGGATCGTGCTAAGCCAGGCTGCCCTGGACCGGCTCGACCACGAAGGGCTCTCGGCCGTCCTCGCGCACGAACGTGCCCACCTGGTCCACCGCCACGACCTGTTGCTGGAGCTCTTCACGGTCCTGCACGAGGCGGTTCCCGGTCCCGTGCGCTCGCCCGCTGCACTCCGGGAGGTCCACCTGCTCGCCGAGGCACTGGCGGACCGGGCCGCTGCTGTCGCTTGCGGCGCAACCTCGCTGGCCAGGGCCCTGGTCGCGATGGCCACCCGCGAAACGCCCAACTCACCTGCCACACCGCCCACCACCGCTGCTCCCAGCCAGCGCACGCCCGCGGTCCCGGGGTCGCCATACCCGGACACCGCGGGGGGCGCTGGACAACAGGTGGGGACGCGGCTGCGGCTGCTCGCCGCCCCGTCCGCGCCCGTCCTGCTCGCACCGACGCTCACCGCGCTGGCAGGTCTTGTCGCATTCCTACCCTTCGTCCTGGTCGCAGCACTGCTGATCTGAGGTCCTGCCCCGGCCGGGGGCGGTTGCCGGCACGAGTCAGTCGGGTCAACTGAAGTGGAGACCCTTGGAGGTCGCGCTAGATTGGGCACCAAAGCCTGCGACAACGTCTGAGGAGATGAGCATGAACGATTCGACGGAGATGGGCATGAACGATATGACCTGGGTCTGGCTGTTGATCGCTGCCGTAGTGGTGATCGCGATCATCGTGGCGATCGTGGCCGCCCAAACCCACAAGAAGAGGGAGCTTGCCCGCCAGCAGGCGAGCGAGTTGCGCAGTAAGGCGCAGGGGACGGAAGGGTCGGTCTCTGCCGTCGAGGACCAGGCCCGCGTGCTCCGGGAGCGCGCCGAAGAAGCCCGCGCCCAGGCGCAACAGTTGGAGAACGAGGCGGGCGATGCCGTCCGCAGTGCTCGTGAGCAGCGTGACAGTCTCACCGACGACTACCTCCAGGCCGACGACGTCGATCCAGACGTCAACACGCGTCGACGCGACTGAGAGCTTGTCTTCCGGTGCTGACGGCGCCCTGACTCGGGGCCTGATCGTTGCTTCCGCGGAGAAGGCGCAATTACAGGCGACGAGCTTGAGGGCCCGCGGGTATGCCGTGGCCTGCGCCGTCACGCCCGTCACTGGCGACCTGCGCCAGACGCAGGCGGCGATCGCGCGGACCCTGCGGCTGCCGGACACCGCGGGCACCAATCTCGACGCGCTGGAGGACTCCCTGCGCGATCTCACCGACATCTGGGGTGGACCGGTCGCGCTCCTGTGGGAGGGGGCGGAACACCTGGCGCGCGCGGACAGTCAAGGGTGGTGGGTGCTCACTGACATCCTCGACGCGGCCGACCTGCCGGTGATCGCGACGGGAGCGGCACGCCGGTGAAGCTGACAAAGCCGCTGGCAATCGGAATGCTCATCCTTCTCGCGCTGCTGATCTTGTGGCTGGTGCAGCAGTCGATGGGCGGGAACGCGCCGGACCAGAGCGAGCCGGTGGCCCCGACCACGAGTCGATCGGACGTCACGCCAGGGGTCACGCCCACGGGCGACAGCTTGATCGGCAGCGACGGCCCGACGGGCGTAGACACCCGCGACTGGGACGACATCAACGCCTGCCGTGACCAGACCCTCCCGGACGAGCTCGACCCCGTCGTCAACGACATCGAGGCCGGTGGCCCCTATGAGCACGACGGCAAGGATGGTTCGACGTTCGGCAACCGGGAGAGAGAGTTGCCCCAGGAGTCACGCGGCTACTACCGCGAGTTCACCATCCAGACACCCGGCTCGCGCGACCGTGGCGCCAGGCGGGTGGTCACCGGCGGACCCGAGGAGACCGACCCCGAGGTCTGGTACTACACCGATGACCACTACGCCAGCTTCTGCGAGTTCGCCCCCTGACCGGACGGTCGCCCCTGCCACACCGAACGGCCCGAGAGGACCGATCTTCACCCCTGGTAGGGCTTGCTGCGATAGCCGACGAGCACGGCGTCGCGGGTGAATCCAAAGGACTCGTAGAGGGCTACCGCCGGCGCGTTCTCCTCCTTGACCGTCAGGCTCAGGCTGCCTTTGTCCGACGCGGTGAGGATCATCCGCCCGATCGCAGCGAGAAGCATCTTGGACAGACCGTTTCCGCGGGCCGGCGGGGTGATCGCGATGAAGTCGAGGTAGCCCGCCCCATCCGCCTGCACCTCCGCCGACGCATAACCCAGGATCTCGAACCCGGTGTGGTCGGCTAAGACCAAGGTGACGCGCTCGTCATCCTCAACGAGCTGACGCGCAGTCGCGTAGGTGCCGGGAAAGGCCGCGGTATGCAATTCTGCGATCGGGGGTAGGTCCGCAGCCGTGGCTCGACGTGGCACGTCGCTCGTCGACCCTCCGTCGGGCAATGGCCAGCCCTCATCGCTTCGGGCGACGTAGGCGATATTGACTGCGCTTCGGTGCCAGCCGAGCTCGTCCGCGAGCGCTGAGATGCGCGTGTTGGCGGGGTCCGCGCTGATCTCATGATCATCGATGCGCTCCGAGGTCTGCTCGATCGCGGCGTCGACGAGCGGTCGAGCCCACTGCTCCCAGGCTTCATCGTCCTTCGTCCAGGGACCGTGGATCCAGCTGCGTCCGGTCTCCTCATCGCTGTCGACGACGACCACCCCGACGACGTCCTCCCCACGCACGGCCACCCGCGCCGTCTGGGTCCACGACGGCGACAGCCCCTCCAGCTCCGCCTCGACCCCGGCTGGCTCGGTCCCCAGGTAGGCGCACGCGGTTCGCGGGTCCTGCTGAGCCGCAGTCAAGAGGTCCCGGGCAGCGGCGAGTTGGTCAGCGTCCGGCGTGAGGATCGGCATACCGCCACGATAGGGAGCGTCGTCCGTTCCGTCGCCTGAATTCTTCGCCATCGGTCGCGAAGGAACACGACGGAATACCCCATAGGGGTATGGTGTTTTCATGGCTGTGAACGGTTACGCCCAGTCCAAGGACAACTACCTGAAGCGGTTGCGCCGCATCGAGGGCCAGGTGCGAGGCATCGCGCGCATGGTCGAGGAAGACACCTACTGCATCGACGTGCTCACTCAGGTGAGCGCTGCCACCAAGGCGCTGCACGCGGTCAGTCTGGGACTCCTCGAGGAGCACATCAGCCACTGCGTCGTCGAGGCGGCACAGGTCTCAGACGAGGCCAAGGACGCCAAGGTCCGCGAGGCGGCCGACGCGATCGCACGTCTGGTCCGAAGCTAGCCTCACGTTCGTCCCGTTCAGATCCACCCAGCATCACGACATACCGTCAACACCTCACCCTCCAAGGAGAACTATGGACACCCAGACCACCAAGATGATCGTTTCCGGTATGACGTGCGGCCACTGCATCGCATCCGTCACCGAAGAATTGAAGGCCGTCGAGGGCGTGAGCGAGGTCCGCATCGATGATCTGGTCAAGGGCGGCGACACCGAAGTGTTCGTCGACTCCGACGGCCCCCTCGACATCTCCGCTGCCACCGCCGCGGTCGCCGAGGCCGGCTACGCAGGCCGCGTCTGACCACGCAGTCCTTTCTGGCATGAACGACCGCC
>NZ_JAUNVI010000025.1:0-10563 GCF_030537745.1 Ornithinimicrobium sp.
CCCTGGGGGAGTTCAGTGAGGTACCACCGCACGGGGGACCGGTTGCCATGATACGTGCCCGGACGCTCGGGGACGAAACCCGTGGCGACGCACAAGACCCCCGGCCCGCCGAGGGGCCGAGGGTCTGTCGTCCTGTGTCAGGACAGTGGCGGAGGATGGGGGATTTGAACCCCCGAGGGTTTTATCCCAACACGATTTCCAATCGTGCGCACTAGGCCACTATGCGAATCCTCCGTCGATGAGGATACCCGAGCGGCCGGGGTGACCGAAATCGTCGACCAGCTGCGGGACACAGGACGTCCTTCTGCGGGCTACAGGACAGGAAGAACCCCCCGCGCACCTGGAAGAGCTCAGTTGCCCTTGCTGCATTCCTGCCCTGGGGGATTCACCGAGGTACCACCGCACGGGGGGTCCGGCAAAGAGTCTACGCGGTGACGATCAGGTGCGCGAAATGCGGACTCAGGGTCGCAGCATGACCTTGATCGCGCGCCGCTCGTCCATCGCCCGATAGGCCTGCGCAACTTCGGCCAGCGGCAGCGTCAGGTCGAAGACCACGCCCGGCTCGATCGTGCCGTCCAGGACGTCGTCGCGCAGCGCCTCCAGATAGTGACGCACCGGAGCGACGCCGCCAGCGACGTTGATGTTGTCGCGGAACATCTTCTCGATCGGCAGGGTGATCCCGTGCGGGACGCCGACGTAGCCGATCGTGCCGCCGGGGCGCACCGCCGCGAACGCCTGCTCCATCGACTCGGCTGTGCCGACGCACTCCAGGACGCGGTCTGCGCCCACCCCGCCAGTGAGCTCCATGATCCGCTCGGCACCCTCCTGGCCGCGCTCGGCCACGATGTCTGCCGCTCCGAATGACGTGGCCACCGCCGCTCGAGGGGCGTGCCGCGACATCGCGATGACCCGGCCGGCCCCCATCCGCACGGCGGCGAGCACGGCGCACAGACCGACGGCGCCGTCACCGACCACCACGACCGTCTCGCCCTGCTGCACGCCCGCCCGGTGCGCCGCGTGCCAGCCGGTGCCCATGACGTCCGAGAGCGCGAGCATCGAAGGCAGCAGCTCGTCCGAGGGCAGCTCCGGGGTGGCCACCAGGGTGCCGTCGGCATAGGGCACCCGGACGAACTCTCCCTGGCAGGCGGGGACGGGCTCACCGTCACCGTCCGTGCCACCCCACCCGCTGCCGCGCTTGACGCAGGAGGTCTGCATGCCGAACCGGCAGCGGGAGCAGTCGCCGCAGGAGAAGACGAAGGGTGCGATGACGAACTGCCCCGGCGCCACGGTGCGCACGTCGGTGCCCACGGCCTCGACGACCCCGACGAACTCGTGCCCGATCTGCCGTGGCTTCGGCACCTCGTTGATCCCGCGGTAGGGCCACAGGTCAGAGCCGCACACGCAGCTGGCGGTCACCCGGACCAGGGCGTCGCTGGGACGCAGGATCGTCGGGTCGGGGACGTCGTCGAGACGGATATCGCGGGGTGCGTGCAGCACGGTTGCCTTCATGCCCGCATTCTCTCAGCCCCGCCCACCCGTCCGGCACGTGGCAGGATGAGCCCGCGCTACGTCATACCTGAAAGGACGTCCACATGCCCTTCCACGTCGGTTCCGAGGTCGGTCGCCTGCGCCAGGTGATCGTCCACCGGCCAGGTCTTGAGATGCACCGGCTCACCCCCGACAACAAGGAGCAGTATCTCTTCGACGAGATCCTGTGGGTCGAGCAGGCCCAGCGGGAGCACGACCACTTCGTGCAGGTCATGACGGAGCGCGGCGTCGTCGTCCACCACTTCGACACGCTGCTGCGCGAGACGCTGGCCGTGCCGCAGGCGAGGACGTTCGTCCTGGACCACAGCCTCGACGAGCGCCACATGGGCCCGCTGGCCGGTGCGGAGCTGCGCGAGCTTTTCGACCAGATGGATGACCAGACGCTGACGCAGCACCTGATCGGTGGCATCACCAAGCACGAGGTGCTCGAGCAGATCCCGGTCACGCACTCGCTGCTGATCGAGCAGCTCGACGACCACGACTCGGTCCTGGAGCCGCTGCCCAACCACCTGTTCACCCGCGACACCTCGGCCTGGCTCTACGACGGGGTCGCGGTCAACTCGATGCACAAGAAAGCGCGTCGACGCGAGACGGTGCACTATGACGCGATCTATCGCTACCACCCCATGTTTGCGCAGTCCGGGATGCAGTGGTGGGCCCACGGGGTCGACGACGGCCCCGCGACCGCCGAGGGCGGCGACATCCTCGTGCCCGGCAACGGCGTCGTGCTCGTCGGACTGTCGGAGCGGACGACCGCGATGGGGGTCGAGCGGATGGCTCGCAAGCTCCTGGCTGGCGGCGACGTCAAGACCGTCATCGCGCTCGACATGCCCAAGGCGCGCGCGGTGATGCACCTGGACACGGTGATGACGATGATCGATGAAGAGACCTTCACCCGCTACACCGGGCTGCCCTCCCTGACGTCGTGGACCATGACCCCCGGCGACATCATCGACGGCGAGCTCGACATCCTCGTCGAACGCCATGACCCCTCCGAGATGGACAAGGTCATCGCCACCTCGCTGGGCCTGTCCTCGATCCGGATCCTCGCCGCCGATCAGGACCCCCGCGGCGCCGCACGCGAGCAGTGGGACGACGGGTGCAACGTGCTCGCGCTCGAGCCCGGCGTCGTGGTCGGCTATGAGCGCAACACGGTCACCAACGATTATCTGCGCGGTCAGGGCGTGGAGGTCCTGGAGATCTCCGGCTCCGAGCTCGGGCGAGGTCGGGGTGGCCCCAGGTGCATGTCCTGCCCGATCGAGCGAGACGTGCTGGTCTGAGCACAGTGGCAATCAGGCGGCGCGTCGACATCGGCTCCGGGGTGGAGGCCGTGGAGGTATGGCGAGCAGCGACCGAGCGTGTCGAGGTCCCGAAGAAGGTGGTCGCCACCGCGGTGCGCTACACCCTGGAGGAGCTTGCGGTGAGCGCGCCCGGACGGTCGGTGGAAGTGCGGGTGCCTCCGTTTGCGGCGGTCCAGTGCGTCCCGGGCCCGCAGCACACGCGCGGCACCCCGACCAACGTCGTCGAGACCGACGCGCAGACGTGGCTAGCGCTGGCCACCGGCGAGCTAACCTGGCAGCAGGCGGAGGCCAGTGGCGCGCTCCGCAGCTCCGGCATCCGCGCCGACCTCTCGCCCCACCTTCCCCTGGCCTGACACCACCACCCCCACCACCCCACCGGGCGGGTGGCCGTGCCAGACCGGACGGGTGGAGTTGCCGGCGCGTCACCGTGGGCGATACTAGGGGGGTGGCACACGAGCATGTAGAACCGCAGGGCACCGGCACCGCAGCGTCGCCCAACCAGCCTGACCGGCTGGCCGGTGAAGGCGCAGTCAACTACGTTCCCGTCCGTCGTCGGCCTGAGCTGATGCGCTTCCTGTGGGTCGGAGGACTTTTGGGACTGTTCCTCGGATTTGTGGTCAGCCTGATCGGCCCGGACGCCATGAACAGCTCCGCGCTGCAGGAAGGGATCCTGATCGGCGGCATCGGTCTGCTCATCGGCGGCTTTCTCGCTGCGGTCCTCTATCTGATCGCCGACAGCGTGAGCATGCGCGGCTAGAGCGCGCAGCCGTCCGGGCCGCAGACACCAGTCTCGTCAGCGACTGACTCAGCGGCCATGCTGCCGCCAGCGGCGGCGCCGAGCGTCTGCAAACGGGGGTGACTCTCGTCCCACGCCTGGCGCAGCGCGCCGGCGAACATGCTCGTCGGTTGAGCCCCCGAGATCCCATAGCGCTCGTCGATGACGAAGAAGGGCACACCGCCGGCCCCATAGGCCTGCGCGGCCGCGACGTCCGCGTCCACGTCCGCGTCATAGTCCTGGCTGGTCAGGACACCGTCGACGGCGGACTCCCCGAGACCGACGCCGACCGCAACCCGGCGCAGGACATCGTGATCGGCCACGTCGAGCGCCTGGACAAAGTAGGCGTCAAGCAGGGCCTCCTTGAGCTCGCCCTGCTGGGCCGGCCCGCCGGTCTCCAGCGCGAGGTGCAGCAGTCGGTGGCCGTCCCGCGTGTTGAGGTGCATCGTGTCCTGGAGGCGCAACTCGAGCCCCTCGCCCGCAGCCACGCTGGTGACGTTGGCCATCATCGCCGCCACGGTGTCTGCGGTGCCGTACTTGCGGCTCAGCGCGCTCACGCCCGTCTCGGTCGGTGGCGTGGGTGCGTTGGGGTCGAGCTCGAAGCTGTGCCACACCACTTCCACGTCCTCGGCATGCTCGAAGTCGCCGAGGGCGGCCTCGAGGCGCCGCTTGCCGATGTAGCACCACGGGCAGGCAATGTCAGACCAGACGTCAATACGCATACCGACGACAACCCACGCCGGGATGCCAAGATTCCCCGGAGCGACGTCATACCTGACCCATCGATTGTGGGATGATCGGCGGGTGGCACGACCCGACGGACTGCTCTCGCACGACCTCCTCCCGGACGAGCGGCTGCCTCAGGACGCCTGCGGGGTGTTCGGGGTGTGGGCGCCGGGCGAGGAGGTCGCCAAGCTCACCTACTTTGGCCTCTACGCCCTGCAGCACCGCGGTCAGGAGGCCGCCGGCATCGCCACCAGCGACGGCAAGCGACTCGTGGTCTATAAGGACGTCGGGCTGGTCAGCCAGGTCTTCAACGAGTCGGCGCTCGCCTCCCTCCGAGGCCATCTTGCGGTCGGCCACTGCCGCTACTCCACGACGGGTCGCAACTCCTGGGAGAACGCCCAGCCGACGCTCGGCGGCACCACCGATGGCACCGTCGCACTGACTCACAACGGCAACCTCATCAACACCACCGAGCTGCGCGATCTGCTCTCCGACGCGCACGGGGGGGACCTGGCCAGCGCCGGCGGGGAGATCGGCCGTGGCAACACCACCGACACCGCGCTCATCACGGGGCTGCTCACCGCCGACGAGGACCTGCCGCTAGAGCTGGCCGCGATGAGGGTGCTGCCACTGCTGCGGGGCGCGTTCAGCCTGGTCTTCTGCGACGAGACCACCCTGTATGCCGCTCGCGACCCGCAGGGGGTCCGTCCCCTGGTGCTGGGCCGGCTCGAGCGCGGGTGGGTGGTCGCCTCCGAGACCGCGGCACTGGACATCGTGGGGGCCTCGGTCGTGCGGGAGGTCGAGCCCGGTGAGCTCATCGCGATCGATGAGGACGGCCTGCGCAGCTCGCGCTTTGCCGAGGCTGCGCCCAAGCGGTGCGTCTTCGAGTGGGTCTACCTGGCGCGGCCCGACACCACCATCGCGGGGCGTGGCGTCTATGCCAGCCGGGTGGAGATGGGTCGCCGCCTGGCCCAGGAGCACCCCGTCGAGGCCGACCTGGTGATGCCGACTCCGGAGTCGGGCACGCCCGCGGCCATCGGGTATGCCGAGGCCTCCGGGATCCCCTATGGCCAGGGGCTGGTCAAGAACGCCTACGTCGGGCGCACTTTCATCGCGCCGAGCCAGACGATCCGCCAGCTCGGCATCCGGCTCAAGCTCAACCCGCTGCGCGACGTGATCCGCGGAAAGCGCCTCATCGTGGTGGACGACTCCATCGTCCGCGGAAACACCCAACGTGCGCTGGTCCGGATGCTGCGGGAGGCCGGTGCGGCAGAGGTGCACGTGCGGATCTCCTCGCCGCCGGTGCGCTGGCCCTGCTTCTACGGCATCGACTTCGCCACCCGCGCCGAGCTCATCGCGACCGGCCTGCACACCGAGGACATCTGCCGCTCCCTGGGCGCCGACTCGCTGGCCTACATCAGCGAGGAGAGCATGATCGCAGCCACCGAGCAGGACCGCGGCACCCTGTGCACCGCGTGCTTCTCCGGCAACTATCCGATCGAGCTGCCCAGCGAAGGCAAGCTGGGCAAGGACGTGCTCGAGCTGCAGTTCCCGGACGTCGAGATGGCGTCCGACGTCGATCGCGTCGCCAGGGGCGCAGACACCCCGGACGTCGCGACCCGCGACATGGACGGGGTCCCGATCACCGCCTCTGCGGGTGGGCGCGCCGCAGTGGAACGCCCCTGAGCCGACCAGGCGCCGCACGGCGTGACGCGTGAAAAGTCATGCGTGAGAGGTCACGCGTGAGGAGTCTCGCGTGAAAAGCCGGGAGTGCCACGGCATACCCTGGTGCTGTCTTTGCACCCACCATCGAGGGGACCTGCATGTCCACGCCCGAGGGCCAGCCGATCACCTACGCCAGTGCCGGCGTCGACGTGCACGCGGGCGACCGCGCCGTGGAGTTGATGAAGGAGTCGGTGCGGCGGGCTCAACGGCCGGAGGTGCTGGGCGGGATCGGCGGCTTCGCCGGGATGTTCGACGCGTCCGCGCTGACCGGCATGCGTCATCCGGTGCTGGCCTCCTCGACCGACGGCGTCGGGACCAAGGTCGCGATCGCGCAGGCGATGGACGTGCACGACACCATTGGTCAGGACCTGGTCGGCATGGTCGTCGACGACATTGTGGTGTGTGGGGCTGAGCCGTTGTTCATGACCGACTACATCGCGTGCGGCAAGGTTGTCCCCGAGCGGATCGCCGCGATCGTCTCCGGCATCGCTCGGGGCTGCGAGCTGGCCGGGGTGGCGCTCATCGGGGGCGAGACCGCTGAGCACCCAGGGCTGCTCGGGCCTGCGGAGTATGACGTCGCCGGGGCGGCCACGGGGGTCGTGGAGCGGGACTCGGTGATGGGTCCGCACCTGGTGGAGCAGGGGGACGTCGTCATCGCGCTGGCTTCCTCGGGGCTGCACTCCAACGGCTATTCGCTGGTGCGGCGGGTCGTCGAGGCCGCCGGCTGGGCGTGGGACCGGCACGTCGACGAGTTCGGTCGCACCCTGGGCGAGGAGGCGCTGGAGCCGACGCGGATCTACACCCGGCCGCTGCTCGAGATCGTGCGGGCCGACCTGGGCCTGCACGCCCTTTCGCACGTCACTGGCGGTGGCCTGGCTGCCAACCTGGCACGGGTGCTGCCCGTCGGGGTGCTCGCCATGGTGGAGCGGTGCTGGACACCCCCGCCGATCTTCGGGCTGGTCCAAAAACTCGGTCGGGTGCCGCTGGCGGACCTGGAGCAGACCCTCAACATGGGAGTCGGATTCGTGGCCGTCGTGGACGCCGACGGTGCCGACCGCGCGGTGCGGATGCTGATCGAGCTCGGGGTCGACGCCTGGCCGATCGGGTCGATCGGCGACGCGGGCATGGCGCACCTGTCCGGGGCGACCGTAGTCCAGGGCGCTAAGGGCGTCGACGGGGGAGCGGTCCAACTGGTGGGGGACTACCGCTACTGAGGCGCACCGGACGTCACCGGGCCGGGAGACCGATCCGGTCAGGGCTGGGGAGTCACCAGGATCCAGTAGGACGTCGGGCCGCGGGAGCCGACGTTGGCGGTCCACTTCCGGCCGGTGGCGTCGCCAGTGAGGTTGCGACGCAGGCTCAAGTTGTCGGGCTCGGCGAGCACCACGGTCTGCGCAGGGTCGGCGAGGTTGATCTCGATGGCCGTGAGCGCGGTGTTGAGCGGAACCTCCTTGAAGGTCCACGAGGACTCCGTGCTCGACTCGGGCTCCTGCTCGTCGCTGCCGGCCCACAGCGTCAGGCGGTCGTCCGCGATCGGGACCGGGTCGCAGGCCGCCTGTTGGACCTGCGCCCAGCTCGCTTCCTTGGTCAACGGCTCGGCGCAGACGCGCAGTTGATAGGTCACCGACTGGAAGTTCATGGAAGTCCACCACGTCGTCCCGATGATGGTGGCGCCGGCGGCGACCAGGAGCAGCAGCACCCAGGCCTTATTGCGGCGGACGTGGCCCTTGACGAGAGATTCGTCGGCTGTCCACGCCGCTTCGTGCCTGCTGCGTGCCATGGACTCCCCCTCTTCTTCACCCAGGTCTTCCGGCTTCGCGGCCACGGGCCGGACCACCATCCAGTATGACGTGCGACCCCCGCAAACGCGCATGAGCCCCCTGCTATAACAGGGGGCTCATCGACGTTTGGGGTGCGTGGGCCCCTCCTGGAGGCCCGGCTCAGACCGGACCGGGGGGAACGACCTCCACCGGGCCTTAGGACGCGGCGAGATCGCCGGTCTGGACCGCCCACAGGTCGGCGTAGGGGCCGGGGCGGCGGACGAGCTCGTCGTGCGTGCCGGCATCGGCCACCCGACCAGCGTCGATGACCCAGATCCGGTCGGCGTTGCGCACCGTCGAGAGACGGTGCGCGACCATGACTGTGGTGCGGCCCTGGCTGACCTCCGCGAGCGAGCGCTGGATCGCCGCCTCGGTCTCGTTGTCAACGGCTGAGGTCGCTTCGTCGAGGATGAGGATGGCCGGGTCGCGGAGGATGGCTCGGGCCAGGGCCAGGCGCTGGCGCTGGCCACCGGAGAGGGTCACGCCGCGCTCGCCGACGTGCGTGTCATAACCCAGCGGCATGGCCTCGACGAAGGAGGAGGCTTCGGCCTGCCGGGCGGCGAGCTCGATCGCCTCGCGGGTCGCGTCGGGGCGACCGTAGGCGATGTTGTCGGCCACGCTCCCCTCGAAGAGGAAGGCGTCCTGGGCGACATACCCGATCTGGCCGCGCAGCCCCTCCCAGGTCAGCTCGCGCACATCGACGCCGTCGAGCAGCACCTGGCCGTCGCGAGGGTCGGTGAAGCGCAGGAGCAGCCGCAGCAGCGTGGACTTGCCCGCGCCGGTCGGGCCCACGAACGCGTGCGCCTCCCCGGCCGGGATGCAGATCGACAGGTCGTGCAGGACGTCCGGCCCCTCTCCATATCCGGCGCGCACGCCGCGCAGCTCGAGGGCCCCGGTGATCGAGGGGACCGTCTCCGTGCCGGGCAGCGTGACCGGCACTTCGTCGAGCAGCGCCAAGATGCGCCGGACCGACGCCATCGCGCGCTGATAGAGGTCAAGCACCTCGCCGACCTGGGTGAGCGGCCAGAGCAGGCGCTGGGTCATGAAGACCAGGACTGAGTAGAGACCGATCTCCAGCCGGCCGTCCAGCGCCATCCAACCGCCGAGCAGCAAGGTCATGGTGAAGCCGACGAGGATCGCCATCCGGATGAGAGGCACGAACGCGGAGGAGGCACGGATCGCTTCGGCGTTGGCCAGTCGGTAGGTCTCTGAGGCCGCACGCACCCGGTCCAGCTCGCGGGCCTCCGCGGTGAACGATTTGATCGTGGCCATCCCCCCGAGGTTGGAGGCGACCAGCCCGGAGATGCGGGCCACGCTGGCGCGGACTGCGGCGTAGCGGGGTTGGAGGCGCCGCTGGAACCACATGGAGCCGACGATGATGACCGGGATCGGCAGGAAGGCCATCACCGTCAGGGTCAGGGAGCTGGCCGCGAAGACCGCACCGACCAGCACGACGTTGAGCGCGAGCTGCCAGAGGCGGTCGACCCCGGAGTCGAGGAAGCGTTCGAGCTGGTTGACGTCGTCGTTGATGACCGCGAGGGTCGCGCCAGTCGGGTGTGACTCGTGCCAGGCCATGTCTAGGCCCTGCACGTGCTCATAGGCCTCGAGGCGCAGGTCGTGCTCAACCTGCTGGGCCAGGTTGCGCCAGGTGAGGGAGGCCAGATAGTCGGACGTGGACTCCAGGATCCACACGACCGCGTTGATCACCGCGAGCCAGACGATCTGCTCGCGACGGTCGGTGACGCCCAGCAGGGAGGCGACGAAGGAGTCGGACCCGCGCACGACCACGTCGATGGCCGCACCGATCAGCAGCTCGGGCATCACGTCCATGATCTTGCGGATCGTGGACAGCGTGAAACCCAGGATCACCCGGGTGCGGTACTCGCGGTATCGCAGCCAGAGCTGTTGGAACGGGTGGGGGATGCCAGCAGCCAACGTCGTCCCTAGTGGATTCGTCGGTGGTGGCGTCGGCGCCGTCGCGGCGCTGCTCACCTCAACGTTCGTCGCCCGCGGCCCAAGGCCGGTCGTCGTCGACCGCGTAGGCGGTGTCGGTCTCGTCGTCGTCATCACCGTCGGTGAAGGGCGTCCCGGCGCGTTCGCCGATGTCGCCTCGCGAACGGTGCAACTCCCGCTCGAGGGCGGTGAGGTCGGTGGTCGGCCCAGAGCTGTACTTCAGTCTCCGGGCAACCTTGATCTGCTTAGCTTTGGCTCGGCCGCGCCCCATGGCGTGACCCCCTTGTTCGACTCTGCCGGACGGCATCGCTGGCTGAGGAACAGGTCGCGGAGCCGAGCCGGGGAATTGTGTGCTTTCGTGGGGCTCAGGTTACATGAGACGGGGCACAGTTCCACTATCGGGCGGGTTTGCCCAGTCGGAATGCGGAATGCGGAATGCGGGATCGGGCCGCAGTTGCCCGTTGGGGTATGTCGACCCGCCGAGTCACTTGCTCCGACGCGCCAGGGCGATGGACAGTCCGCCGAGGAGGACGACGACCACGCCACCCCCCACGATCCAGACCCAGGGCGAGGTCCCGGAGGCGGTCTGGGTGTCGCCCGTCGTTGGGGCGGCCTCGTCCGTGGCGGGTGTGGGCGAGGGCGTCGTGTCGCTGGGCAGCGCCTCCTCAGACGTGCCAGCGGCCTCGGTAGTGACGGATGCGGCCCCGTCCTCGGT
>NZ_JAUNVI010000025.1:10663-20886 GCF_030537745.1 Ornithinimicrobium sp.
GTGACGGCGAAGACGAAAGAGCCCGAGATCGGGTGGCCGTCCTCGCTGGTGACCCGCCACAGCACCTCGTAGTCGCCCTTCGGCAGCTCAGCCAGGTCCTGGATGAGGTCGACGCCCTGCACGCGAGGATCCCCGTCGGTGAAGCTGTCCCCACCGCCGTTGGTGACCGTCACCTGCGCCCCGATGTCAGAGAGCGCCCCGGAGAAGGTGAGGGTCAGGTCCTGCGGCGCTTCCTTCAGCGAGGCGCCGTCGGTGGGTTGCGTGCCGATCAGTTGGTCGTGGGCCTGGGCCGGACCGGCCGTCAGGAAGAGCAGGACGAGGAGGGGGGCAACGATCCGAGACAGCAGGCTGACCATGCCCCCGAGTCTAGGCACGTGCTCGGGCAGCTTTTCGGGAAGTCTGAGCGGCCTCCACCTCCCACCTGATCACTGTCAAGCCATACTCGGCAGATGGCCGACCCGCTCACCTATCGCACCCTGGCTGGCCCGGTGGTCGCTTCGATCGAGGAGAGACGGTCGATCTTTCTGTGCTGGCTGCGCCGTGCCGAGGACGAGCCCACCGCACGCGCGATCGTGGAAGAGGCGCGCGAGACTCACTGGGACGCGCGCCATCATTGCTCGGCGTTCGTGCTCGGTGCCGACGGCGCCACGGTGCGCAGCAACGACGACGGCGAGCCCGCCGGCACGGCCGGTGCGCCGATGCTCGAGGCGCTGACCCGGAGCGGCCTGACCGAGGTGGTCGCGGTCGTCACGCGATGGTTCGGCGGCACGCTCCTGGGCACCGGTGGCCTGGCCAGGGCCTATGCCGACGCCGTCCGAGCAGCCCTCGACGAAGCGCTGGTCACAGGCCTGGTCCTGACCCGTGAGCGGGTGCGTGCGGTCGACGTGCGTGTCGGTCACGACCTGGCGGGTCGGCTCGAGCACGATCTCCGCGCGCGCGGCGTGGGGATAGACGGGGTGCGGTATGCCGAGCAGGTCACCCTGCGCATCCAGTGGCCGCTCTCTCGCGCCGGCGCGCTGGAGGACCTCCTGGCCGAGCTCACCTCGGGGCAGGCGCACGTCATACCAGGCACCGAATCTGAAGACTGGCTGGATCTGCCACAGTGATTCACCAGCCCAGACTGATAATTTCGACGCTATGCCCCTGAGTCCGTCCGCGGTCCCGTCTGCCTCCACGGTCCCCTTCGTGCCGGTGGTCGTGGGCGGTGACCTGCCTACCTACACTCTGGCCCGCGCCTTCCACGCCGAGCTCGGGGTCCGGACCACGGTCATCACCCGCGCCATCCCGTCGGCGGTGCGCGGCTCGGCGATCATCGACAACCGCACCTGCGCGCAGATGGATGACGAGGACGTGCTCGTCGACTTCCTGCACGACCTCGCTGACCAGCACCCCGGCCACATACTGCTGCTGCTGGGGACCATGGACCTGTGGATCGAGCGGCTAACGGTCATGAAGGCGCGCCTGGACGAGCGGATCGTGGTGCCCTACCCGGACGCGCCGCTCATCGAGGCGATGAACGACAAGCAGCACTTCGCCGAGCTCTGCGAGGAGCTGGACGTGGCGCACCCGCGCACGCGGATCGTCGAGGCGGACGTCTCGAGCAAGAGCGTCGCCGAGCTGCTCGACGGGCTCACCTGGCCGCTGGTCATCAAGCCGGCCGACCCCCCGGCCTTCCACGCCCTCATCTATCCAGGCAAGCAGAAGGTTGGCTTTGCCGATGACCTGACTGAGCTCCTCGGGCTGCGCCGGGTGATGATCGAGGCGGGCTATTCGGGGGCGCTGGTCGTGCAGGAGCGGATCCCCGGCGGCGACGAGCAGATGCGGGTGCTGACGACCTACAGCGATCGAGAGGGTGCGCTGCGGTGGGGCAGGACCGGCCACGTCCTCCTGGAGGACCACGACCCGGCGTGGATCGGCAACCCGCTGGCGATCATCCACGGGGTCAGCCAGACGGCGCTGGGTGAGGCCGGCCGTCTGCTTGAGCACGTCGGCTGGACGGGCTATGCCAACTTCGACCTCAAGGTTGATCCGCGCGATGGGCGGGAGTACTTCTTCGAGCTCAATCCCCGGCTCGGGCGCTCGCACGGCTATCTCCAGGTGGCCGGGCATCCCTTCCTCACCCCCTATGTCAGGGAGTATGTCGAGGGTCGCGATCCCTTCGATGCGGTGGACATGGGTGCCGAGAGTGACGACTGGCTCTATGCCGTCGCGCCGGTCCCGCTCCTGACGCGCTATGTCACCGACCCGGACACCCGCGGGCGCCTGGCCGCCATCAGGCGGCGAGGCCGGGTGATGCGCCCCTTCGTGTATGCCGCCGACCGCGGGTGGGAGCGCTCCTTGGCACAGATCAAGAGTGATGCGCTGTTCACTCGCAACTTCGCGCGCAACTACCGCAAACCGGTGACGACGTGAGTGCGCCGCCGGAGCAGCAGCCCGAGCGCCTCCTGCCCGACACCTGGCGGCGACCCGTCCTTGGGGTGCTCGGCGGCATGGGGCCGGCGGCCACCGTGTCCTTCCTCGACGCGCTCGTGCGCGCGACCCCGGCCGCCGTCGATCAGGAGCACATCGACGTGGTGGTCCTCAGTCACGCGAGCGTGCCGGATCGCACCGCGCGACTGCTGGACCCCACCCTGGCCGACCCCACCGACTACCTCCTGCGTGACCTGGAGCTGCTGGCCCGTCTGGGCGTCGACGGTGCCGTGATCGCCTGCAACACCTCCCATGCCTTCCTGGCCGGTCTCGAGCTGCCGCTTCCGCTCCTGAGCATCATCGAGGTCGGTGCGCAGGCTGCGGTGGCCGCCGCTCGTGCCGCTGACCCCAGCCATCCCGTCGTGACCGTGCTGGCGACCGACGGCACTTTGCTGAGCAGCGTCTACCAGGATGCGATCACCCGGCGGGGCGTCGAGGTCCGGCTCCCCGACGAGGCTGGCCAGCGGCGCGTCATGAGCCTGATCTACGACGGGGTCAAGGCTGGGGTGGACGTGCCCACCGACGACTTCTTCGCGCACGTTCAAGAGCTCCGCCGCGGCGACGACGCCGTGCTGCTGGGCTGCACCGAGCTTTCGGTGCTGTCTGAGCAGGCACTGCTCGAGCACCGATCCCTGCCCCCGCACGTCCTGGATGCGCAGGCTGCGCTCGTCGAGCGGGTCGTGCAGGACTTCTCCATCGGCTAGCCCTCCGGCGAGAGTCATTACGGTTACGGTGGTCCCACACGACCGCCGACACGGGAGATGACGATGGATCCAATGACACCGGTTCACTCAGCCGGGACCCTGCTCACCATCGCGGCGGTCGCCGTTGCGGTCTTGCTGTTTCTGATCATCAAGCTACGGATGCACGCCTTCATCGCGCTCGTCCTGATCAGCCTGCTGACCGCGATCGCCGCCGGCATCCCGATGATCGACGTCGCCAAAGTGGCTATCAGCTTCTTCAGCAGCACCCTAGGATCGGTCGCGCTGCTGGTCGGTCTCGGCGCCATGATCGGCCGGCTGCTGGAGGTCACCGGTGGGGCGCAGGTCCTTGCCGACACCCTGATCAACCGCTTTGGTGAGCAACGGGCGAGCCTGGCCCTTGGTGTCGCCGCGCTCCTGTTTGGTCTGCCGATCTTCTTCGACGCCGGCTTGATCGTCTTCCTGCCGATCATCTTCTCGGTGGCCCGGCGCTTCGGCGGCTCGATCCTGCTCTATGCCCTCCCGGCCGCGGGAGCGTTCGCGGCGATGCACGCGATCGTGCCCCCGCACCCTGGCCCGGTCACCGCAGCCACGGAGCTGGGTGGCTCGATCGGCCTGGCCACCCTGATCGGGATCCCGGTCGCCTTCGTCTCGTGGTACATCGGGGTCTACCTGTTCACCAAGTTCTACGCAGGCAAAGTCTTCGTGCCGATCAACGACTCGATCCTCAGTGGCCAGCTCTCTGGCGAGCCCAGCGACCTGGACGACGGCGTCGAGGACACCAAGGCCCAGGTGCTCCTCAAGGAGCGCACCACGACCGCGCCGCGCTTCGGCTCCGTGCTCGGTATCCTCCTGATGCCCGTGGTGCTCATCGCCTTCAACACCGTGATCGACACCCTGCGCAAGGCCAAGGTGGCCCCCGAGGACAACGGCGTCCTCGACTTCTTGGTCTTCATCGGGCAGACCCCGGTGGCGCTGCTGATCACCCTGCTGGTCGCCACCTACACCCTGGGCCGCAAGGGCAACTCGCTGGCCACGCTGGAGACGATCCTCAACGACGCCCTCGCCCCGATCTGCGCGATCATCCTCATCACCGGCGCCGGTGGGATGTTTGGTGGGGTCCTGCGTTACTCCGGCATCGGCACGGCCCTCTCGGAGTCCCTGGACTCGATGGGTATGCCGTTGATC
Source organism: Ornithinimicrobium sp. (assembly GCF_030537745.1). Taxonomy (GTDB): domain Bacteria; phylum Actinomycetota; class Actinomycetes; order Actinomycetales; family Dermatophilaceae; genus Ornithinicoccus. The sequence continues at coordinate 15,022 of NZ_JAUNVI010000025.1, forward strand.
GTCGCCGCGTTCGTCATCGCCGCCGCGCTGCGGGTGGCGCAGGGGTCAGCGACGGTGTCGCTGGTCACCACCGCCGGCCTGCTGTCGGCGGGGGTGGCTGCGCAGGACCTGTCTGACCTGAAGATCGCCTGCCTCGTCCTGGCCATCGCGGCCGGCGCGACGGTGCTGTCCCACGTCAACGACTCCGGCTTCTGGCTGGTCAGCAAGTTCTTCGGGATGGATGTCAAGACAACGCTGCGGACCTGGACCGTGATGGAGACGACCCTGGGCCTGACCGTCTTCCTCATCGCGCTCCTGCTGTGGACCGTGGTGCCGTGAGCCCGCTGTCCGAGCGGCTCGGGGACCACCCGCTCCACCTGGTCCTGATGGGCGTCTCGGGGACCGGGAAGACCACGATCGCCGACGCGCTGGTGTCCGTGCTGGGCTGGCCATTCGCGGAGGGAGACAGCTTTCACCCGCCGGCCAACATCGCCAAGATGTCCAGCGGGCACCCGCTGGTGGATGAGGACCGGTGGCCCTGGCTGCAGAGCCTGAGCGGGTGGACTTTAACGCAGGAGGAGCTGGGGCAGGACACCATCCTGACCTGCTCGGCGCTGAAGTTCTCCTACCGCGAGGTGCTCCGGGGCGGGGGACCGGGGACCTACTTCGTTCACCTCGAGGGTGACAAGGGGTTGCTGCTGGAGCGGATGGGAAGCCGTGAGCACTTCATGCCGCCGGAGTTGCTGGAGTCCCAGCTGGACACCCTCGAGCCGCTGCGAGCGGACGAGCGGGGCATGCGGGTCGACATCGCTAACCCGCCGGCCCGGATCGCCCGAATGGTGATGGCCCAGCTCGACCTCTAGCCCGCGGGCGCAAGGGCCGCCTCGACCTAGACGACCTCGAGCTGGTCAGCGACCACTCGCCCTCGGTGTAGGACGGTGCGGTCGGGCAGCCGGTCCATGACCGCCGCGGTCGGGGTCTCGCCGGCGAGGAGGAGCAGGTCGGCCCGGTCGCCCACTGCCAGCCCAAGCCGATCGCCCACGCTGCTCACCCGGGGCAGCGTCCGGTCCATGATGCTGGCGCCGCCGGAGGTCGCCACGGACAGCGCGTGCTCCACCAGGTCATCGCGCCGGAATCCGTGCGTGAAGGCCAGCTGCCAGGTCCGATCGAGCATGTCAGCGTTGCCGTAGGGCGACCAATAGTCCCGCTGCCCGTCCTGGCCTAGCCCCACGCGCACGCCGTGCTCGGCCATCAGCTCCAGCGGGAGCCGCTGCTGACCTCCCGGCGCGATTGTCGCGGTCGCCACGTCGGCGTCAGCCATCCGCTCCACCAGCGCGCGCGTCTGGCCCTCCGTGCCGTCCCACAAGCCGTAGCCGTGCGAGATCAGCACCTGGCCCTGCATGCCGAGGGCGACGGTCCGCTCCAGGATGAGGTCTGCCGAGAACCGGCCCAGGTCGCCCGGCTCATGCAGGTGGATGTCGACGGGCACGCCATACTGCTCGGCGAGCCCGAAGACGATGTCCAGGTGCGCGACCGGGTCGCGGTCCAGCGTGCACGGGTCGATGCCCCCGACGACGTCCGCCCCCGCCCGCAGCGCGTCCTCGAGCACCCTGGCAGAGCCGTCCTCACGCAGCAGGCCAGCCTGGGGGAAGGCGATGACCTGCACCTCACAGCGCGCCCGGTGGCTCTCTCGCGCGGCGAGCACCGCTTCGAGCCGCTCCAGCCCTGCGTCCGTGTCGACCTGCGCGAAGGACCGCACTCGGGTCGTGCCGCGCGCGATCTCCAGCTCCAGGGTGTGCGCGACCCGCTCGACGAGCCCGATCTCGGCCTCGCGCCAGTGCGCACGATCGTTGAGCATCATCGCCCACACTCCCGGCGCGCCGGTGTGCGGCCGGAAGGGCAGGCCGAGCCGGGTCGAGTCCAGGTGGACATGGACATCAGCGAAGGCTGGGAGCAGGAGGCGGCCGCGCCCCTCCACGTCGCCCTGCTCGGACACCGGGTCGTTGGCAGACTCCTCGCCCTCGGGTCCGGCACGCTCGGCAGAGCGGATCTCGGCGATGCTCTCGCCTTCGATCCGGACGTCGGACAACTCCTCGCCCCAAGGGCGGCACTGGCGGATCCACATGGGTTCCACTCTAGGCGCCGGCCCTGTTACGGGCTCCGACCCTTCCGCTCGCTACTGCCTGACCTTGAATGCTGACACGGCGCACCTGGGTGTGATGGAGTGGCTTGGGATCCGCCCGAGGTCGAGGACGGGCAACCCTCCAGACCTGGGAAGCCGCGATGCCAGCACTTGAATTCTTGCACCTGGAAAAGGCCTACGGCACCGTGCGCGCCTTGCGCAACACGACGTTTTCGGTGCGCTCCGGAGAGATCTTCGGTTTCGTCGGTTCGAATGGCGCCGGCAAGACCACGACGATGCGGATAGCCCTCGGGGTCCTGGCCGCCGACCGAGGTGAAGTGCGGTGGGACGGTCGGCCACTGGACCTGGCCGTGCGGCGCCGCATCGGCTATATGCCCGAGGAACGCGGCCTCTACCCCCGGATGAAGGTCGCCAGACAACTCGCCTATCTGGCCCGGCTGCACGGCATGGACCCCGCGGATGCGCAGCGCTCGGCTGATCGCTGGACCGAGGTGCTCGGCGTCGCGGAACGCCGCGACGACGAGGTGCAGAAACTCTCTCTCGGCAACCAGCAGCGGGTGCAGCTCGCCGCCGCCCTCGTCTACGACCCCGACATCCTGATCCTCGACGAGCCGTTCTCCGGCCTGGACCCGGTCGCCGTCGACGTGATGAGTGCGGTGCTGCGCGAGCGCGCCGCGGCGGGGGTGCCGGTCGTCTTCTCTTCCCACCAGCTCGACCTCGTCGAGCGCCTCTGCGACAACGTGGGCATCATCAAGGAAGGCAGCATGGTCGCCGTGGGGTCGATCGCCGCGCTGCGAACCCTCGAGAAGCCCCGTTGGCGGATCGAGGGCCCACCCGCGCTGCTGGGCTGGGCGGAGCGGCTGGATCGGGTGGACGTGGTGAGCGCTGTCGGGGAAACCACCGTGGTGGAGGTGCATGACGCCGCCGACGGCATGGAGCAGGCAATCCTGAGAGCAGCATTGACGGCCGGCCCGGTGCGCTACTTCGGCGAGGTGCACCCGCACCTGGTCGACCTCTACCGCCATGCCGTGAGCGAGCCCGAACGAGACCACGCCCCCGATGCGACGCAGCCGCCCGGGCTCGTGGAGACCATCAAGGAGATCGCGTGAACGCCTCAACGGTGATCCGGCTCGTCGCAGGGCGCGAGATCTCCTCGCGCTTGCGGTCGCGAGGCTGGCTCCTCACTACCGGCCTGTTGCTCTTGGCCGTCATCGCCGGTGGAGTCGTGCTGAACTTTGCCCTCGGCTCCTCCTCGGCGACGCGGGTTGCGGTGACGCCGCAGACAGCGGCACTGTCCGCGCCGCTCACGGCTATCGCCAACGCCTCGAAGGTCGACACCGTGACGATGCCGGTGGCTGACGATGCGGCCGGCGAGGCAGCGGTGCGCGACGAGAAGGTCGACGCAGCCCTCACCGGCACCGAGAGCGAGTTCACCGTGGTCGTCCGGACTGAGCTGGATCCTGCGCTGGGCTCAGCCCTGTCCTTCCTCCAGCAGCAGGTGGCGCTCGCCGGTGCAGTCACCGATCTTGGCGGGGACCCTCAGGTGGTCTCGCAGCAACTCGCGTCGCAGACGCTGCAAGTCCGCGCACTCGACCCGTCGCCTGAACGCGACGGCGCCCAGATCGTCGCCGGTTATATCGCTGGCATCCTGCTGTTCATCGCCCTCCAGATCTCCGCGCAACAGGTAGCGCAGGGGGTGGTGGAGGAGAAGTCCAGCCGCGTCGTCGAGCTGTTGCTCAGCACGATCCGGCCCTGGCAGCTCATGGCCGGCAAGGTGATGGGCATCGGCGTGGTTGGTCTGCTCCAGGTCGCGACGGTAGTGGCCGGAGCGGCCGGCACTGCCCTGTCGCTCGGGCTCGTGGAGACCAGCAGCATCGACCTCGGTGCGACGATGCTGTGGGCGCTGGTCTTCTTCGTCGTCGGGTTTCTGATGTACTCGCTGGCTTTCGCCGCCCTGGCCTCGCTGGTGTCGCGCCAGGAAGACGTCGCCTCGGTGACGGCCCCGGTCATGATGGCGATGATCATCCCCTATGTCATTGCGATCAGCATCGCCCCCTGGGACCCCAACAATAGCCTGGTCGCGGTGCTCAGCTATACCCCGTTCGCGGCTCCGCTGGTGATGCCGATGCGGATCGCGCTGGGGGTTGTGGAGACCTGGCAGGTGCTCGTGTCGCTTGCTCTCTCCGTGGCGCTGATCCCTGGTCTCGTGTGGCTCGCGGCACGTATCTACTCCAATGCCGTGATGCGCACCGGCGCTCGGGTGCGGATCAAGGACGCAGTCGGCCGCAGTTGATCTCCACCCGCCGTGCGAACGGGCCCGGGAGTCTGCCTTTACGCCCTGACGGACGTTGCACGCAAGACGCCCCCCACCCGGAGGACCGGGCAGGGGGCGTCTGACTCAGCGTGCGGCGGGCGCAATGACCCAGACCCAGAGGTCAGGGCTCGCGAGGAGTCTGCCAGTCGTGCGGCTCGTTGTGCGACCAGTCGCGCGCGCGGGCACCGCTCCACCGGTCGGTGGAGGTGCGTGCCTTGGGCTCAGCCTCGGCCTCAGGTGCCTCTTCGCCGTCCGACTGCGGGGCGTCGGGGACGACCTGCTCGGGCTGCTGCAGGGGATCGAGCCCCGGCGTCTGGCTGGTGCCAGCCGCGTCACCGGACGATCCGGCATTGGTCTTGCGACCCTGGGCCTCCTGGTTGGCCGCCTTGACCTTGTCGGCCGCTGCCTGAAGGGCTCGGGCCGTGGCGTCCTCGGAGCGGGTGCGGTTGTTGCCTTCCGCATCGCGGGTCGCCTCATCGACGTCGGCCCTGGCGCGACGCAAAGCCTCGCGAGGATCCTCCAGTGTCGGGGCATCGATCTCGTAGTCGACGTGGCCAGCCTCCGGGAGCAGGCTGCCGGAGGGGCCGTCGAGCTCGGCGTAGTTATTGCCCGCACCACCGATCTGCCCACCCAATGCCTTGCCGATGCCGCCGAGGGCCGCAGTCAGCTCGGTCGGGACGACCCACATCGTGTTGGCGTCGCCCTGGGCGATCTTCGGGAGCATCTGGAGGTACTGGTAGGCCAGCAACTTGCTGTCCGGGTTGCCCTTGTGGATCGCGTCGAAGACCTGAAGGATCGCTCGAGCCTCACCTTGGGACTCCAGGATCGCGGACTGGGCGGTGCCCTCGGCGCGCAGGATCTGGGCCTGCTTCTCACCCTCGGCAGTCAGGATCTGGCTCTGCTTGACGCCCTCGGCCGTCAGGATGGTCGCGCGGCGGTCACGCTCGGCGCGCATCTGCTTCTCCATCGAGTCCTGCACGCTGGCGGGCGGGTCGATTGCCTTGAGCTCGACGCGGTTGACGCGGATGCCCCAGCGGCCGGTCGCCTCGTCGAGGACCCCTCGCAGCTGGCCGTTGATCATGTCGCGGCTGGTCAGCGTCTCCTCCAGGTCCAGCGAGCCGATGACGTTGCGCAGCGTGGTGACCGTCAGTTGCTCGATGCCCTGGATGTAGTTGGCGATCTCGTAGGTCGCGGCCCTGGGGTCGGTCGGCTGGAAGTAGATGACAGTGTCGATCGAGACCACCAGGTTGTCACTGGTGATCACGGGCTGCGGCGGGAAGCTGACGACCTGCTCGCGAAGGTCCACCACCGAACGGGGGCGGTCCACGAAAGGAATCAGGAAGTGCAGCCCGGCGTCCAGGGTGCGGTCGAACTTGCCGAGCCGCTCCACGATCACGGCCGTGGCCTGCGGGACGATCCGGATGGCCCG
>NZ_JAUNVI010000025.1:20986-35094 GCF_030537745.1 Ornithinimicrobium sp.
CTCGGCGCGGGAGGTCCAGTGCTCCCCTCGGAGCTTGATCAGCCCCGCGTGGTCAGTGACTTCCTGGAGCACGGTCGCGGTCTGGCCGAGGTGCCCCTCGATCCCCATCGGCGCGCCGCGCCCTTCGAGATGAAGATGCTTCAACGCGATCGGACGCAGGGCGAAGACGAAGAGACCCGCACCCACCGCAAAGACCAGGACCTGTGCGACCACGGGCAGCGCGACGCCTGCGGCGATGGCCGCGACGAGTGCCCCGAGGGCAAGCATGAGGAAGATAAGATCGAGGGTGGTCATCTCGACGATGCCAAAGGCGAGCGCCGCTCCGATCCACCACAGCCACTGTGGGCTGTTCTGCAACCATTCTGGCATTGAGCCCTCCTTCCCCGCTCCTGGACATTGATACTACTGGGGTAGACGTCCAGGGAGCCTTCAGGGTTCCCGCCACTGCCCTGCCGGACACCGGCAGGGCACGCTGCGAGGGCTCAGCGGGCCGCGTTCAGTAGGCCGCGGCGGTGGGCCGCACACTCGCGGCCGCGACCGGGCGCAGGGCAGCAGTGGTCGGCGGCCGCAGGGCCGACGACGGTGGCCTGGCGGCGACCGGCACCGGGGCGCTGGCGAGCGCCCTGGTGATGATCGCGAACACCTGCTCGGTCTCGATCAAGAACGCGTCGTGTCCGTAGGTGGAGTCGATGAGGGCCAACTCTCGGCACGCCGGTGCGGAGGCGATGAGCTCACCATCCGCGGGGGGGAAGAGTCGGTCGCTGCTGACCACACCCACGGTGAGCTCAGCGGTGATGCGACGCAGGGCTGCCTCGACGCCGCCGCGGCCCCGTCCAACGTCGTGGCTGTTCATGGCCTCGGTCAGCACGACGTAGGAGTTGGGGTCGAAGCGCCGAGCCAACTTCTTGCCGTGGTGCTCGAGGTAGGACGCCACGGCATACCGTCCACCGCGCAGCGCGTCCTCCCCCTCCTGGTGGTTGGTGCCGAAGCGGAACGCCAACTCGTCTGCGGACCGGTAGGTCGCGTGCGCTATCTGTCGAGCGACCTCCAGGCCGGTCCGAGGCCCGGGACCGGGGTAGTAGTCGCCGCCCTGGAAGCCGGGGTCCAAGCGGATGGCATGCAGTTGCGGCACCGACCACGCGATCTGGTCGGCGGTCGAGACGGCGCTGGCTGCGAGCACGACGCACCGCTTGACCCGCCCGGGGAAGGTGGCCGCCCACTCGAGTGACCGCATACCTCCCACCGACCCACCCACCACGAGAGCGAAGGTCTTGATGCCCAGCCGGTCTGCGAGGAGCGCCTCGACCCGCACCTGGTCACGCACCGTGATGGTGGGGAAGGTGCTGCCGTAGGGACGACCGTCCGGCGCTGGCGAAGACGGCCCGGTCGTGCCGCGACAGCCGCCGAGCACGGCAGGCGCCACGACGAACCACTCGTCGGTGTCGATCGGCGCGCCCGGCCCGATCAGTCCGGGCCACCAGCCGGGGGTGGGGTGGTCCGGACCCCGCTCACCGACGACGTGACTGTCGCCGGTGAGCGCGTGCAGGATCAGGACCGCGTTGTCACGCGCAGCATTGAGGACACCCCAAGTCTGGTAGGAGACCCGCACCGCGTCGAGCCGGCCGCCGCCCTCCAGCGCCACGGCGCCGACGACCTGGCTGCGGCGTCTGGACGCCGGTGCGACCGGCGCACTGACGGGATCTCCTGCCCACTGCGCGGTCATGGCTCAGGCCGCCTCGGAGTCCCGCGTGACGTGTGCCGCGGCGGCAAAGCCGGTCTCCAGATCAGCGAGGATGTCCTCGATGCCTTCGATGCCGACGGCCAGCCGGACTAGGCCCGGAGTGACGCCGGCGGCGCGCTGGGCCTGCTCGCTGAGCTGGCTGTGGGTGGTCGAAGCGGGGTGGATCACCAGCGAGCGGACGTCGCCAATGTTGGCCACGTGGCTGTGCAGCTTGAGCCCGGAGACGAACGCGCGACCCGCATCGGCGCCACCGACGATCTCGAAGGAGAGCACCGCGCCCGCACCCTTGGGCAGATACTTCTTGGCTAGCTCGTGCGAGGGATGGCCGGGCAGCCCGGCGTAGACCACGCTTTCGACCTGGGCGTGCTGGTCGAGCCACTCGGCGACCTTCTGGGCGTTCTCCACGTGCCGCTGGACCCTCAGCGACAGGGTCTCGATGCCCTGCGCGACGAGGAAGGCGTTGAACGGCGAGATGGCCGGCCCGAGGTCGCGCAACAGCTGCACCCGCGCCTTGAGGATGAAGGATAGGTTGACCCCGAAGATGCCGTCCTTGCCCAGCGTCGTCGCATAGACCAGGCCGTTGTAGCTCTCGTCCGGCTCGGTAAACCCGGGGAACCGGTCATTCTGGCCGTAGTCGAAGTTGCCGGCGTCCACGATGACCCCCGCGATGGAGTTGCCGTGCCCGCCAAGGTACTTGGTCGCCGAGTGGATGACGACGTCGGCGCCGAAGTCGATCGGGTTGGACAGGTAGGGGGAGGCGATGGTGTTGTCCACGATCAACGGGACGCCGACCTCGTGGGCCACGGCGGCGATCGCTTCGGTGTCCAGGACGGCGCCGCTGGGGTTGCCGATGGTCTCGCCGAAGAACGCCTTGGTGTTGTCCTTGGCAGCTGCCCGCCAGGACTCCGGGTCGGTCGAGTCCTCGACGAAGACCACCTCGATGCCGAGCCTGGGCAAGGTGTGGGCGAAAAGGTTCTGGGTGCCGCCGTAGAGGTTGGCGCTGGCCACGATCTGGTCACCGGCGCCGGCGACGTTGAGGATCGCCAGGGTGGTGGCGGACATCCCCGAGGCGAGCAGGAGAGCCCCGACGCCACCCTCCAGGTCGGCGATGCGGTTCTCGACGACCTCCTGGGTCGGGTTGTTGATGCGCGTGTAGATCGGGCCGAGCTCGGCCAGCGCGAAGCGGTTGGCGGCCTGGTCGGCGTCGGCGAAGACGAAGGAGGTGGTCTGGTAGATCGGGAGTGCGCGGGCGCCGCTCGGGTCGAGGGTTTGGCCGGCGTGGATCTGGCGGGTGTCGAAGGACGTGTAGGTCACGGTGCTGCTCATTTCGGGTGGAGGGGCGGGGCAGGTGAGGGCCGGAAGGATCACACTGCTGAGCCCGGCTCGCCGCGGCTATGGCGTGCACTCTCGGTGGAGGTGCGGTCGCGGCGCGCGCGACAGTGCTGCGAGGACGGGCTCAGCAGCTGCGCATTCGGCGACGCGAGGGGGTCATACGGGTAGTTCTAACAGGCATAGATTGTCGAAGTCAATTCGACCCGAGGGGCTCCTGACCCGTCCATGACGCAGGATCAACGGTGAGAGTGCAAACACATGCAGAATATGCCGTCTTGATCGCTGCCCCCGCAGAACGCAGGCGTGCCCTCGCACTCTCACCGATCCACGAAATCCTCCCGGGTCAGGGCAGGTCGACCGCCCAGCCACCTTCGAGGGAGGCGAGGTCGAAGCGTGCCAGGCCAGCCCAGTCCAGCGTCCACAGGTCGTCACCGATCACCATCGTGCGCAGTGGAGCCTCGCCCCACTCCTTGTTCTTGGCGGACGTGGAGGTCGACTTGCCCTTGACGAGGGTGCCGGTGCCAACGGTCAAGGTCGTGACTCCGGCGAAGGAGTCTTGCGCTTCCTTGCCGTCAGTGCTCTCGGACCACCGGGTGTAGGGGATGACGACCTGGCCGGTCGCTGGCCAGGACAGGAACGCACGGTGGTCGTTCTCGATGGGTGAGTAGGAGTTGGACCCCCACGTCACGACCTGTGTCTGCTTGGGAGAGGAGAGGTCGCGGATGTCGAAGAGCGAGACCTGCAGGCCTTTGCTCTGCCCGGTCTCGACATCGGCGTCCTGGCCGACACCCAGCAACCAACCGTCGGCGATGGGGTGCAGGTATGCCGAGAAGCCAGGGATCTTCAACTCGCCGGCCACCTTCGGTGCGGTGGGGTCGCTGGTGTCGATGAGGTAGAGGGGGTCGGTCTGGCGGAAGGTCACGACGGCGGCGACGTCCTTGGACAGGTAGCGCACCGACTGGATCTGCTCGTCGAGCCCGAGGCCGTCGACGCGACCGGTCTGCGAGAGTTGGTCGCCCTCCTCGCGAAGCACGACCAGCGAGGATTGCGACTGGCCGGAGGCTCCCGGCGGGTCAGTCGTGGTCGCTGCCCTGATGACTCCGGCATCCTCGTCCAGCGCCCACTGGTTGATGAGTCGACCGTCTACCGAGCCCGATGCCACATACCTGGTCGTGTTGGGCTCGCTGATGTCGAAAGAGTGCAGGTCTGTGCGGTTGGCAGGTGCGCCGCCCGGCCAGATGGAGTCGACGCCGGCGTCGCTGGCCATCGGCATCCAGTTCCACAGGTCCCAGCCACTGGTGGCGACGACCAGTCGGTCGGTGGAGGCGTAGACGGTGCCGCCGCTGGCGACGAGACCGGCGCCCGAGGTCGGTGCCGGGTTGGCCGAGCCCACGTCGAAGGTCAGCACCGACAGCGTCGAGAGGCCAGCGGGATCGCGCGGCCGCGAGATCTGGTCGCAGTCCAGCAGCGGATCGGTGGAGAGCGCGCGACCGTCTGCGTCGAGCTGCTGAAGGTGGGGGATCCAGTCATCGATCGTGGTGCTGCGCACCAGCTCACGGTTGGCCTGCTCGGCTTCGGCCTCGGCGGTGAGGGTGCCGGTCTTGGGCGCGGTGGTGAGCACGCCGGGTGGCTCGGTGACCATCACCATACGGACGGTGTCACCGACCAGCCGTGCCGAGCGGTAGGACCCTTCCATCCGGGTCGACCCGATCGTCGTGGGGGAGGCCGGGTCGCTGATATCGACAGTGGTGACGATGGTGCGGCCGGGGTTGAAGGCCATGGTCGTGCCGTCGACCGGCTGGGCATAGTTCCACTCTTGACTCAGGACGACCAGGGTCTGACCGTGGAGCAGGATCTCCGAGGGCTGCGCCTGGTCGCGGCGTCCCGGCAGGGTGACCGTCGAGATCACCTTGCGCGTCTGCACGTCCACGATCCGGACCCTGCCGTTGGTCACGGCGATGATGATCGACCCGTTGGTCTTGACGATGTCCGGCTCGTCGACGCCCTCCTCCTGGACGTTGGTGCCGGAGTAGTCTTTGCCCGCTTCGTAGGAGGCTTGTCCGTCGGAGGCGGTCCCGGCGGCGGGTGCCGCGCCTCCCTCGTTCGAGGAGTCGTCGGGCGCGCTCTCCGCGAAACCTCCGCTGCCACCCCACCCGCCGATGCCGTAGGGGGTCACCATCTCGAGCGCGTTGGCCTGGTAATAGGTGAGCAGTTCGGAGCAGTCACCAAAGCCGGCGAGGTAGTTGGCGGGCAGTGCCGTGATTGCTGCGCGTGCCACGGACTCATCCCACTGGCCACCCGTCTGCGGTGCGTCGCCGCGCGGGTCAGCCGGACGGCTGACGCTGCAGCCGGCGAGCAGCAGGCTCGCGGCGAGCGGTATCGCCAGGAATGTCGAGACGTGGGAGCGAGGCATAGCCCCTCCTCGGGGTGGGTGGGTCGTCGTTGACCCCCTTGTGACGCGGCGGGTGTGCGCGCCGTTCCCGTGGTCAGCGCCAAGTTTCGGCTCGGCGCTGACCTCCCGGCTGGTCCTTCTTACTGCAAACTGGAGCGCTTCTTCTTGGTCACCACGTAGGCCACCACGCCCACGGCGATCAGGATGGGCAGCAGCGCACTGTCCAGGATCCAGCTCAGGACGCCGAGGAGGGCGAAACCACCGAGGACGAGCACCACCATCGAGCGCGGGCGCCCACCCCGCAGGGCCTGCTCGGCGTGGGTCGTGCCGTGCTGGTCCGGCAGCGCCGCCCAGGCCAGCAGATAGGCACCGAGGCCCGCGCCGAAGAAGAGCGCCAGCAAGACCGCCGCAGCGCGGACCGCGACGACTGACAGGCCGGTCGCCTCGGCGATCCCGGCGCAGACACCGCCGACGATGCCGTTGCTCGAGTCGCGACGCAGCGGCGAGCGGCGCAGCGTGGCGAAGCCTTCGTCTACGGTGCGCCGGCCCCGGTCACCGGAGCCGCTCGAGCCCGGATCAGAGCGAGGGGCGGGGATCGGCGGGGCATCGGTGGGGATCTGAGCGCGGGTCGAGGACGGTTGCCAGGTCTGGGGGTTTTCCATATCTCAAGAATGTCCCAGGCAGGGTGCCGGAAGCAGCCGGTGGGCTCCCAGGTCTGGCGGGGGGTTAGCCCCCCAGCTCAGCCTCGATCAGAAGTTGATCATGTGGCCGCTGATGCCGTGGAGGGCTTCCTTGAGCGCCTCGCCCAGCGTCGGGTGCGCGAACACCACCCGGGAGAGCTCATCGGCGGTCAGGTCCCAGGTCTGCGCGACGTTGACGGCGGGCAGCAGCTCGGTCACGTCCGGGCCGATCATGTGGGTGCCGAGGATCTCGTTGTGCGCGGCGTCCGCGACGACCTTGACGAAGCCGACCGCGTCGCCCAGGCCCTGGGCCTTGCCGTTGGCGGTGAAGGGGAAGGTCGAGGTCTTGATCTCGTGGCCGGCATCTTTGGCCTGCTGCTCCGTCAGGCCCATGGAGGCGATCTGCGGGTGGCAGTAGGTGGCGCGGGGGATGAAGCGGTAGTCCAGTGGCATGGTCTCGGCGCCGGCGAGGGTCTCGGCGGCCACGATCCCCATCGCCTCCGCGACGTGCGCAAGCATCAGCTTGGCGGTCACGTCGCCAATGGCGTAGACGCCGTCGACGTTGGTCCGCATGTAGTCGTCGATCGCGATGGCGCCACGGTCGGTGAGCTCGACCCCGATGGCTTCTAGGCCGAAGCCCTCGACGCGGGGCGCGAAGCCGATCGCGGAGAGCAGGCGGTCGGCCTCAAGCACCTGGGACTCGCCGCCGCCCCCGGACGACACGGTCACCTTGACCCCGGAGCCGGTGTCCTCGACGGACTCGACCTTGGTGCCGGTGAGCACCTTGACCCCGAGCTTCTTATAGTGCTTGGCCAGCTCCTTGGATACGTCTGCGTCCTCGGCCGGGACCATCCGGTCCATGAACTCCACGATCGTCACCTCGACACCGAAGTTAGCCATGATGTAGGCGAACTCGACGCCGATGGCGCCGGACCCGGCGATGATGATGGAACTGGGCAGGTCCTCGTCGAGGATCTGCTCCTCATAGGTCACGACGTTCTTGCTGACCTCGACCCCGGGCAGCATCCGGGTGACCGAGCCGGTGGCGATGATGAGGTGCTCGAAGGTGAGCTGGGAGTCGGAGCCGTCATCGGCCTTGACGTCCATCGACGTCGCGCTGGTCAGGGTGCCCCAACCGTCGATCTCGGTGATCTTGTTCTTCTTCATCAGGAAGTGGACACCCTTGACGATGCCCGCCGAGACCTGGCGGCTGCGCTTGAACGTCGGCCCGTAGGACATCGTCGCGTCACCCTCGATGCCGTACTTGGCCTTGTCGTGGGTGAGGGTGTGCGCCAGCTCGGCGTTCTTCAAGAGTGCCTTGCTCGGGATGCACCCGACGTTGAGGCAGACGCCCCCCCAGTACTTCTTCTCCACGACAGCGACCGTCTTGCCCAGCTGGGCTGCGCGGATCGCCGCGACATACCCGCCGGGTCCGGCGCCCAGGACAACAACGTCATAGTGATCGGCCATGGGCCAAGTATGCCGTCACCGGGTGGTCCCGCGCGCTCCGGGGACCACCCGGGTGCGATCAGTCCTCGATGATCTCGCCCTCGGCGATCTCGTCGTCGCGGCCGTCCGGGCCTTGGTCGCCTTCGTCATACCGATCCTCACGCGCAACCTCGGACTCCGCCAGCAGTCGGTAGAGGTCGCGCCGTGCGCGGTCCAGCAGCTCTGCGGCGTCCGTCACGAGGCCGTCGTCACCGCTCTGGCCGACCGCCTGGGTCGCGATAGCGACGCTGCCGAGCGCCTTCCACAGGGCGCCGCCGCTGCGGCGGTCGCCCCCGTGCCGACTCCCCGGACCGCCATGGCTTCGGCCACGGGGTCCGCCATGGCCGTGGCGGGTGTGGCGGGATCCGCGCTCCTCCTCCGACCAGGGGTCATCAGGCTCAGCGTTCGACTGCTGTCCCCAGAGCAGGGACGGGCCGCGGCTGGCGGCCTCGCGCCCGGAGTCGGTGAGCTGGTAGACCTTGCGACCGTCGGACTCGATCTGGGTCACCATGCCCTCGTCCTCCAACTGGGACAGCGCCGGGTAGATCGCGCCTGAGCTCGGCGTCCACGCGCCGTCGGTGGCCTCGGCGATCGCCTGCATCAACTGGTAGCCGTTCATCGGCTCCCGCGTCAGCGCCTCCAGGATCGCGCTGCGGACGTCGCCGCGACGGGCGCGCCGAGGGCCGCGCGGGCCTGGGCGTCCGCGGTCCTCACCCTGCCAGGACTGGCCGCCGAAGCCGCCGAAGCTGGGCCAGGCGCCACCGGTGCCCATGGGGCCCTGCGGACCGAAGATCCCGCCCGGGCCGAGGGGGCCACGCGGCCCGAACGGGCCTTCGGGGCCGAAGAATTGCTCGGGGTTAAAGCCCCTGCGGTTGTTCATGGTGTCTCCAGTGGGTTGTGGGGCGTGGAGGGAGCCCCACGCTCCCTAAAGAATGACACGACCTATAACGTCATGTCAACGTCATATCGTGACAGGTGAGTGAGGGGCGAAAGTGGACATATTCAGGGCAATACCGCCAACGCACTTGACGTCGCGGCACCCCATGGTTCATGGTGGCTCTATGCACTTCTCCGTCGTACTTATTACCTAGGGACGCGTCCCGGCCTCAACGCCGAGCGCGTCCTCCCCTCGTTAGCCCTCCGGGCCGAGGGGTTTTTTGTTGCCCGACCCATGACGACCCGTCCGCACCACCGCCTGCAGCACCATCCGACACGAGTCAGGACAGACCGAAGATGACCGCCACGCACCTGAGTAGCGAGCACGTCGCCACCGGCGCGCCGTCGATCGCCACCGCCCCTCGCGGTGCCGGCTCCGACACCGGCGCAGCCATGATGACCGGGGCCCAGAGCCTCGTCACGACCCTCCAGCGGATCGGCGTAGAGCACATCTTCGGCCTCCCGGGCGGTGCGGTCCTGCCCCTCTACGACGCGCTCTACGGCGCCGAGGGGATCCGGCACATCCTGGTCCGGCACGAGCAGGGTGCCGGCCACGCCGCCACCGGGTATGCCGCGGCCACCGGCAAGGTGGGCGTCTGCCTGGCGACGAGCGGGCCCGGTGCGACCAACCTGGTCACGCCGCTGGCCGACGCCAACATGGACTCGATCCCGGTCGTGGCCATCACCGGCAACGTGCCGAGCACCGCGATGGGCACGGACGCCTTCCAGGAGGCCGACATCCGCTCGATCTCGATGCCGGTGACCAAGCACTCCTTCCTGGTCACCAACCCGCATGACGTCGCCGCCACCATCGCCTCCGCCTTCCACCTGGCCCAGACCGGACGCCCGGGGCCGGTCCTGGTCGACATCACCAAGGACGCGCTGGTCGGGCTCGCGGAGCCAGGTGCGCTGCAGTTGGCGATGCCCGGCTATCACCCCGCCACCTCGGCCGCCCCGGAGTCGGTCCGGGATGCCATCGACCTGATGCTCTCCGCCTCCCGGCCCGTCCTCTACGTCGGCGGTGGCACCGTCCGCTCCGGAGCCGCCGAGCACGTCCGCACCTTCGCCGAGCTGACCGGGATGCCGGTGGTCACCACCCTGATGGCGCGGGGGGCCTTCCCGGACAGCCACCCCCAGCACATGGGCATGCCCGGCATGCACGGGACCGTCGCGGCCGTGGCGGCGCTGCAGAAGTCGGACCTGATCATCAGCCTGGGGGCCCGCTTCGACGACCGGGTGACGGGCGCCAAGGGCACCTTCGCCCCCCACGCCCGGATCATCCACGCCGACATCGACCCCGCCGAGATCGGCAAGAACTTCCCGGTCGAAGTCGGCCTGGTCGGCGACGCCAAAGACGCGATCGACCAGCTGGTCGCCGAGTGGATCCGGCGCACCACGGCGGGAGCCGCCCCCGACTACGAGGCGTGGGTCGCCCGGTGCCTCGGCTGGAAGGCGAGCTATCCGTTGGGCTACGACGCCCCGACCGACGGCGCGCTCGCCCCGCAATACGTCATCGAGCGCCTCGGGGCACTCAGCCCGCAGGACACGATCTACGCCGCCGGCGTGGGCCAGCACCAGATGTGGGCCACGCACTTCATCAAGTACGAGAAGCCCAACCGCTGGCTCAACTCCGGTGGACTAGGCACGATGGGGTATGCCGTGCCCGCCGCGATGGGGGCCAAGGTCGGCATGCCGGACACCACCGTGTGGGCGATCGACGGCGACGGCTCCTTCCAGATGACCAACCAGGAGCTGGCCACCTGCGCGGTCGAGGGAATCCCGATCAAGGTCGCGATCATCAACAACGCCGCGCTCGGCATGGTCCGGCAGTGGCAAGCGCTCTTCTACTCCGAGCGCTTCAGCGCCTCGCAGTTGCCGTCCAAGCAGATCCCCGACTTCGCCACCCTGGCCCAGGCCTATGGCTGCGTCGGTCTGCGGTGCGAGTCGGCGCAGGACGTCGACGCCACGATCGAGGCCGCCCTGGAGGTCACCGACCAGCCGGTCGTGGTCGACTTCCGGGTGAGCAAGGACTCGATGGTGTGGCCGATGGTCCCCTCCGGCACCAGCAACGACGCCATCCAGCACGCGCGCGACGTCTGTCCCGAGTTCGGGGAGGACTGAGGCGATGACGCTGCTCCACGACTATCCGCTCAGGGAGCCGGACGTCCCCACGGCGCCCTCGACATACCGCCACCCCACCCACTCCGCGACAGACCACCTATCGAAAGGCACCACCATGACGACCACGACTCCACCGACCACGCCGAGCGCCAACTCCAACCGCCACGCGCTGTCCGTCCTGGTAGAGAACAACCCAGGCGTCCTGGCCCGGGTCTCCGTCCTCTTCGCGCGCCGCAACTTCAACATCGACCACCTGGTCGTCGGCCCCACCGAGGACAGCAAGGTCTCCCGCATGACCATCGTGGTGAACGTGAGCGGCGAGCAGCTGCACAAGGTCACCAGCCAGCTGGACAAGCTGGTCGAGGTCATCCACATCGAGCAGCTGGCCGACGCCGACGCGATCCGCCAGCAGCTGTGGGCGATCAACGACAACGGCCCCCGCCCGGTCGGCGCGATGGCCGCCGCCGCCTTCTGACCGACGTCACCTGGTCCGCCCGCAGCACGCACCACCACCCGCACCACCCATCCAGACTCACCTCGAGGAGCGCCCCACCACTATGGCCACCATGTATTACGACGACGACGCCGACCTGTCCCTCATCCAGGGCAAGAAGGTCGCGGTCCTGGGCTACGGCTCCCAGGGCCACGCCCACGCGCTCTCCCTGCGGGACTCGGGCGTCGATGTCCGCGTCGGCCTGCCCGAGTCGAGCAAGAGCCGCGCCAAGGCCACGGCGGAGGGTCTGCGGGTGGTCACTCCCGCGCAGGCCAGTGCCGAGGCCGACGTGATCATGGTGCTGGTGCCCGATCACGTGCAGCGACATGTCTACGCAGAGGCGATCGAGCCGAACCTCACCGATGGCAAGGCGCTCTTCTTCAGCCACGGCTTCAACATCCGCTTCGGCTATATCAAGCCGCCCGCGGGCGTGGACGTGTGCATGGTGGCGCCGAAGGGTCCAGGGCACCTGGTGCGGCGTGAGTTTGTCGACGGGCGTGGGGTGCCGGTCCTGGTCGCCGTGGAGCAGGACGCCACCGGCAACGCCAAGGCGCTCGCGCTGTCCTACGCCTGCGCGATCGGCGGACTGCGCGCCGGCGGCATCGAGACCACCTTCACCGAGGAGACCGAGACCGACCTCTTCGGTGAGCAGGCGGTGCTGTGCGGCGGGGTGAGCCAGCTGGTGCAGTACGGCTTCGAGACGTTGACCGAGGCTGGCTACCAGCCCGAGGTCGCCTACTTCGAGTGCCTGCACGAGCTCAAGCTGATTGTCGACCTCATGTATGAGGGCGGCATCGCCAAGCAGCGCTGGTCGGTCTCCGACACGGCGGAGTACGGTGACTACGTCTCCGGCCCCCGCGTGATCGACGAGCGGGTCAAGGCCAACATGCAGGACGTGCTCGCCGACATCACCAACGGCTCCTTCGCGCAGCGCTTCATCGATGACCAGGACAACGGAGCGCCTGAGTTCCACGCACTCCGCGCCAAGGGCGCCGCCCACCCGATCGAGGGTGTGGGCCAGGAGCTGCGCGGGATGATGGCGTGGGTCAAGTCCCACGGCTCGGACGCTGACTACGTGGAAGGATCTGCGGCTCGTGACTGATTCGCGGACAGAGGTCGACCACAAGCCCCGCTCGCGGGACGTCACCGACGGGCTGGAGGCCGCCGCCGCACGCGGCATGCTCCGCGCGGTGGGGATGGGCGACGAAGACTGGGAGAAGCCACAGATCGGGGTCGCCAGCAGCTGGAACGAGATCACCCCGTGCAACCTGTCCCTGGACCGGCTGGCCAAGGCCGTCAAGGACGGCGTGCACGCGGCGGGCGGCTACCCCTTGGAGTTCGGGACCATCTCGGTCTCCGACGGGATCTCGATGGGGCACGAAGGGATGCACTTCTCCCTGGTGTCCCGGGAAGTGATCGCCGACTCCGTGGAGACAGTGATGTCGGCCGAGCGCCTCGACGGCTCGGTCCTGCTCGCGGGCTGCGACAAGTCGCTGCCCGGCATGATGATGGCTGCCGCCCGCCTCGACCTGGCCGCGGTCTTCGTCTACGCCGGCACGATCCTGCCCGGCTGGGCCAAGCTCTCTGACGGCTCCGAGATGGAAGTCACCATCATCGACGCCTTTGAGGCGGTCGGGGCCTGCGCGCGCGGGCTGATGTCGCGCGAGGATGTCGACACCATCGAGCGCGCGATCTGCCCCGGCGAGGGTGCGTGCGGAGGCTTCTACACCGCCAACACGATGGCTGCCGCGGCGGAGGCGCTCGGCCTGTCACTGCCGGGCTCGGCCGCACCGCCCGCGACCGACCGGCGCCGTGACGGCTTTGCCCGGCGCAGCGGGGAAGCCGTGGTCAACATGCTCCGGCAGGGCATCACCGCCCGAGCGATCCTGACCAAGGAGGCGTTCGAGAACGCGATCGCGGTGACGATGGCCTTCGGTGGCTCGACCAACGCGGTGCTGCACCTGCTGGCGATCGCGCACGAGGCGGAGGTCGACCTCTCGCTGGCCGACTTCCGTCGGATCGGGGCCAAGGTCCCGCACCTGGCGGACGTCAAACCCTTTGGTCGGCACGTGATGGTCGACATCGACCGCATCGGCGGCATCCCGGTGATCATGCAAGCGCTGCTGGACGCGGGGCTGCTCCACGGTGACGCCCTCACGGTGACCGGCAAGACGGTAGCCGAGAACCTCAAGGAGCTGCACGCCCCGCCCCTGGACGGTGAGGTCCTGCGCAAGATGGACAACCCGATCCATGCCACCGGTGGCATCACCATCCTGGAAGGCACGCTCGCCCCGGACGGCGCGGTCGTGAAATCGGCCGGCTTCGACTCGCACGTCTTCCGCGGCACTGCCCGGGTCTTCGACGGTGAGCGGGCCGCCATGGACGCGCTCGAGGACGGGACGATCACCGCCGGAGACGTCGTGGTCATCCGCTATGAAGGGCCCAAGGGTGGACCGGGCATGCGCGAGATGCTCGCGATCACCGGCGCGATCAAGGGCGCGGGCCTGGGCAAGGACGTCCTGCTCGTGACCGACGGCCGGTTCTCCGGCGGCACCACCGGACTGTGCGTGGGCCACCTCGCACCGGAGGCCACCGAGGGTGGTCCGGTCGCACTCGTCCAGGACGGAGACTCGATCATGCTCGACGTGGCCAACGGCACGCTCGACCTGGAGGTCGACGAGGCCGAGTTGGAGCGGCGCCGAGCACAGTGGTCGCCTCCGCCGAGCCCGGAGCGGGCTCGGCGCGGAGTCCTGTCCAAATACGTCCGGCTGGTCGGATCTGCCTCTCAGGGGGCGGTGACGAACTAGTCGGCGGGGTTGCACCCGGGAGCCGCGCCCCCCCCCGGGGGGGGGGGGCGCAACCGCCGGCGCCCGGGGGGGGGGGGGGGGGCGCGCGCCCCCACCCCCCCCCCCCCGGGGGGGCCCG
>NZ_JAUNVI010000025.1:35104-42117 GCF_030537745.1 Ornithinimicrobium sp.
TCCTGACCAAATACGCCGGGGTGGTCGTATCTGCCTCTCGGGGGGCGGTGACGAAATCGTGGGCGGGGTGGCCCCGGGGCGCCGCCCCCCGTGGGGGGGCGCGGCTCCTCTCCGTCCGGACCGTGCTCGGCGGTGGTCGTCCCGGCCCGGAAACCCGACCAGCGGGGTGTCCACGGGGCTGGCTCCCTGCGGCCCCACTAAGGTGTGCCGAAGCAGCGCCGGTCGGCGCCGCCCCAGCCACCTGCGCGGGTCAGCCGCAGGTGACCGCAGCAAAGGAGAGCTGATGGAGGTCGTCATCCTTGAGGATGCGCACCAGGTGGCGGTCGCGGGCGCCGAGGCTATCGCCCAGCACGTGATCGACACCCCGACCTCGGTGATCGGGCTCGCGACCGGGTCGAGTCCGCTGGGGGTCTATCGGGAGCTGGCGGCCCGCGTGCAGGCTGGCTCCCTGAGCTTTGCCGGGTGCACGGCGTTCCTGCTTGATGAGTATGTCGGTCTGGGCCCAGGCCATCCCCAGGCCTACCGGACCGTCATCGACCGCGAGTTCACCGACCATGTCGACATCGACGGCGCACACGTCTGCGGCCTGGACGGGCTCGCCGAGGACATCCCGACGATGTGCGAGGCCTACGAAGAGGCGATCGCGCAGGCCGGAGGGATCGACGTCCAGCTGCTCGGGGTCGGCACCGACGGCCACATCGCGTTCAACGAGCCAGGCTCCTCCTTCGCCTCCCGGACCCGGATCAAGAACCTCACCGGCCAGACGCGCAGGGACAACGCCCGCTTCTTCGACGGCGACCTCACCGCCGTGCCGCAGCACTGCCTGACCCAGGGCATCGGGACCATCCTGGAGGCGCGGCACCTGGTGCTCGTGGCCCTGGGCGTCGGCAAGGCCGAGGCAGTCCGCGAGCTGATCGAAGGACCAGTCAGCGCGCTGTGGCCGGCCACCGCCCTGCAGCTGCATCGGCATGTGACCGTCATCATCGACGAGGCCGCGGCGAGCGACCTCAAGCTCGCCGACTACTACCGCGAGTGCTACGCGTCCAAGCCGGCCTGGCAACGCTTCTAACGCACCGGTGAGCCTGCCCCGGCTCTAGGCACGTCCGCCCCGGCCCTCAGGCTGGGTGGAAGACTGTCGATCATGCTCCCCGACGCCCTCGACCAGATCCTCGCTGATCCCGCCGGCCAGTCCTGGGCGATCCTCTTGCGCGAGGGACAGGACCGGGCCGACGTGCTCGTCGGCGAGGTGGAGGACGTCGCTCTCCTCGCCGACCTGCCCAGGCCGCAAGACGGTGCCCCGGTCCTGGCGCTGGTGCCCTTCCAGCAGATCATCGAGCGTGGCTTCGATGCCCACGAGGACGGCACCCCGCTGCGCGTGCTCCGCCCGACCGATGCTTCCTCATACCAGCGCCTTCCACTCGACGATCTCCTCGCGGCGCTGCCCTCCGCGCCGGTCGCGGTGGGGCAGGAGCGGTTCAGCGTCTCCGACGACGACTACGCGGCCATCGTGCAGCGGGTCATCGAGGAGGAGATCGGTAACGGTGAGGGCGCCAACTTCGTCATCCGGCGTGACGTGGTCGCCCAGCTAGGCAGCGGCACCAGCCCGGCGGTCGCCGCGCTGACCTGGCTGCGCACCCTGCTCACCGACGAGCGGGGTGCCTACTGGACGTTCGCGGTGCACACGCCCGGCCATACCCTGGTCGGCGCCACCCCGGAGCGTCACGTCAGCCTCGACCAGGGCCGCGTGCGGATGAACCCGATCTCCGGCACCTTCCGCCACCCGGGCGACGAGCTCGACGTCGAGGGGGAGTTTCGTGCCTTCATCAAGGACGCCAAGGAGACCGAGGAGCTCTTCATGGTGGTCGATGAGGAGATGAAGATGATGGCGCAGATCTGCTCCGACGGCGGCCGGATCACCGGCCCCTACCTCAAGCAGATGGCGCACCTGACGCACACGGAGTATCTCCTGGACGGGTCCAGCAACGCGGACGCGCGCGACGTGCTCCGCGCCTCCATGTTTGCCCCGACGGTGACCGGCTCCCCGATGGAGAACGCCTGCACCGTGATCGCGCGGCACGAGCCGACCGGTCGCGGCTACTACTCCGGAGTCCTGGCACTGCTCGAGCTGGACGAGCAGGGCGGCGAGCGGCTGGATGCACCGATCCTGATCCGCACCGCGCACGTGGACGCGGCGGGCACGATCACGGTCAGTGCCGGCGCGACGCTGGTCCGGCACAGCGACCCGCGCTCGGAAGTGGCCGAGACAACCGCGAAGGCGCGCGGGATGCTTGCCGCGCTCGGTCTGCGTCCCCGGCGAGAGCTCGGGTATGCCGTGGACCTCGCCTCCCTGCCGGGGGTCGGCGCAGACCTGGCGGCACGCAACGACTCGCTCTCGCCGTTCTGGCTCTCGCCGCAGGAGTCGCGACCCGATCCGCTGCTGGCCGACCGGCAGGTGCTGGTCATCGACGCGCAGGACACCTGGACCCAGATGCTGGCACACATGGTGCGACACGTCGGGATGACCGCGCAGGTGCGCCGCTGGGAGGACGTGCACGCTGCTGACGTGATCGAGGATCGGTGGGACCTGGTCCTCTACGGCCCCGGACCGGGAGACCCCAGCGACGGCTCCGACGAGCGGATCACCCGGCTGCGGGATCTCCTCTCGGCGCGGCTGGAGACCGGTCGACCGGTGCTCGCCGTCTGCCTGTCCCACCAGATCCTGGCCGACCTCGCGGGGCTGGAGATCGCCAAGCTGGACCGACCGAACCAAGGGGTGCAGCTGCCCGTGGACCTGTGGGGACAGGTGCGGCGGATCGGGTTCTACAACACCTTCGTGGCCCGCCCTCCTGCCCGTGGCGAGGCGTCCGTGGCGGGCCGCTCGCTCGAGCTGGCGGTCCACGAGCCGGACCGCGCGGTCGTGGCCATGCGCGGGCCGGGGCTTGCCAGCATCCAGGGGCACGCCGAGTCGGTGCTCTCGCGGGACGGGCTGGTCACCCTGCACGGCCTGATCCGCCACGCCCTCGCCTGACCTGGCTGCCCCGGTTGAGCGCGGGGCCGTGCCCATCGCCCGTCACCCGGCGATGGGCGAAGGCGAGGACACCACGATGAAGGCCTCGCGATCTGCGACCGCGCTCGAGACCGCACCCACCCCGAGCAGCGCGATCCCGAAATTGACGACCGTCTCGACATAGCCAGGGTGAGCCCAGTCCGGGGCCAACCACGCGAGCAGCGCCACTGCACCCACCGCCGGAATCGACCCGGCCATCAACCAGGCGCCGGGGCGCCGGTCCCCCTGGACCAGCATGGTGATGCCCAGGGCTGGTGGCACGAGCAGCATCGGCAGGAAGAGCGCGGTGCCTAGGGCCCCTGCGGCGCCGTCGGTGCCGACGATCGTGGAGGCCACTCCGACGGGAACGATCGCGGCATACGCCGCCACCATGATGGTCCGGAGCACACTCCGGGAGCGCCTCCCCGCGTCAATAGACCCACGGTATTTCCACAGCACTGCCACAAAGCTCCGATAGCCGGCTCCGTGGATCACCGACCCGAGGTGCGCGACCCACGCGACGCGATCACCGGGCTCAGTGGAGAACTCCGACCAGTGACCGGTGAGGCCATGGGTCACCGCGTCGTATAACGCGATGAAGGAGACGAGTGCCGCCAGCACGAGGGCGACCTTGGTGGTGCGAGACATGAGTCCTCCTTTGTCGGGAAGGCTGCCTGACCAGGCGCCTTCCCTTCAGGGTGGGTGTGCCGCGTCGCTCCTCGCGTCGGCCGCGGGGTGCCGTTCTGCCAGGGCCGAAGGAGGAGGCGGGGTCGTCACAAAGGAGGACGCCGCCGCAGCGGAATGTGGCTATCGTCGAAGAGTGCTCAGGCTGCGCAGGAACGACGTCCCGCCGCTGGTCGGTGCCGTGGCAGCTGCGTCCGCGTTGGCTTTTGGGTCTGGGCAGGGGCTGCTGGAGGCGCTCTTTCTCTCGATCCTGTTCCTCCCGTTGGTCATCGGTGTGCTCAGCGCGGTGCGGTCAGGGCGTCGAGCACTCCGGGAACGGGCTCGTGCCTCGGTAGTGCGCGGCACCGCCGGTGCCACGGCCGCGGCCGTGGCGGTGGCGGTGGCGGACGAACGGCGACGGATGGCGCTCGACATCGAGTCCATCGTGCGCGTCGCAGTGCAACGGATCGCGACGCTCGCCGACGCGACAGCTCACGCGAGCGGCATTGCGTCGCCGACAGCGGGGGAGGAGCGCGAGCAGCTGCGGCGGCTCAGTGCGATCCAGGCCGAGGGGAGGGCTGCGACAGGTGAACTGCGTCGGCTGCTCGGACTCCTGCGGGCGATGCCCGATGAGCCCTTAGCGCAGATGCCCGTCGACTCGACAGAGGACAACGCCCTGCGAGCACCGCGCCCCGTGCCGTCCCGTGGAGACATCGTGCTCGCCGGGTTGGCCGTCGCCACGGTCGTGGTCGACGCACTCGCGCTCGGGCCAACGGGGGTCCGTGTCGGGGTTGTCCAGGTGCTGGTGACGGCGTTGGCGGCGTCCGGTGTCCTCGTCTGGCGGATCAACCCCGGCCTGGGGTCGGGGCTCGTGGCGCTCTTCGCCATCGTCGGCATGGTCCTCGACCAACCCTTGGTGTCCGGTCTCTGGATGGTGCTCACCCCGACGCTGTTGCTGTGGGCCGCCATCGCGCGTCCGGTGCGTGACCGAACGACCGTGGCGGGGCCGGTGGCCATGCTGGCGGCGGTGCTGACCTCCCAGTGGCTCTTCAGCCGCGAGAACACGCCGATCACGGTCGTGATCCTCGCTGTCGCTGGCCTCACCGGCGCCGCCTTCGCGGTGGGGGATCGCTCCGCGACGCGGGCCAGGAAGGAGACCGCCCAGCACGACCTGCGCCTGTCCCGGGCAGCAGCACGCGCGGTCGCGGAGTCACGGCGGGCCGCAGCCCGAGAGTTGCACGACTCTATCTCGGGCAGTGTCGGGGTCATGGTCACTCAGGCGGGTGCCGCGGAGTTGCTGTGGGACAAGGACTCTCGCCGGGCGCAGGAGGCGCTCGACGTCATCCGCTGCACGGCGGCGGCGGCGCTGTCGGACCTGGATGTCCTGGGGAACGGCTTGGCTGACAGCAGCAATGAGCCGGAGGACAGCGCGGCTCGCGGCCTGGGCGACCTGCCGCTCCTTCTCGAGCGGATGCGCCGGGGAGGCCTTGATGTCACGACGGAGGTGCGGGCAGAGCCCGGCGACGTGAGTGCAGAAGCCGGGCTCACGGCATACCGGGTGGTGCAGGAAGGGCTCGCTAACGCGATGCGGCACGCATCCGGCGCCACAGTGCACGTCACGGTCGTTGCGCGAGACGGTGAGCTGCGCGTCATCGTCACCGATGACGGGCCGGGGGCCCGAGGGGCGCGACACGGCGGCTACGGGCTAACGGGTTTGGGCGAACGCGTGCATCGGCTCGGCGGCACCTTTAGCGCTGGGGAAGGAGCCGAGGGTAGAGGTTTCAGACTGGTCGCAGTGCTGCCTCTCGATCCAGCCATCATGAGGGCGCCGACTAGGGAGAGGGTCATCCGATGATCCGGGTCCTTCTCGCGGACGACCACGAACTGCTCCGAAGCGGTGTCGCGGGGATCCTGGAGAGCGATGCCGACCTTGAGGTGGTGGGCGAGGTGGAGGACGGGCCGTCGGCGGTGAAGGCGGCGCAGCGGCTCCAGCCGGACGTCGTCCTCATGGATGTCCAGATGCCAGGTGGCGATGGAATCACCGCCACCGCTGACGTCTTGGCAGCGTGCCCCTCGACGCGGGTCATGGTGCTGACAATGTTCGACCTCGACGAGTACGTCATCGGGGCGCTACGGGCCGGTGCCTCGGGCTTCCTCATCAAGACGACTCCGGCAGCCGAGCTCGTCGTCGCGGTGAAGGCCTGTGCCGCCGGCGATGCCACCTTTGGGCCCAGCATCATCGACCGCCTGGTGGAGAGCTTCGTGCAGCGACCTGGGGTGGTCGCCATCCCAGCGCAGATGGAAGGACTGACCCCACGCGAACGCGACGTCCTGCTCTCTATGGCCAAGGGACACTCCAACGCCGAGATCGCAGCCGAGCTTTATCTTGCCGAGACGACGGTGAAGACCCACGTTGCCCGCATCCTGTGCAAGCTCGGGCTGCGCGATCGCGTGCAAGCCGTCGTGCTGGCGCACCAGTCGGGGTTCGCCGGCACGGCACCGCTTCAGCGCGGAGGCTCACCCGGCACGGCTTGATCCGCCTCGCCCTCACCTGACCAGACTGCGCCGGCTGAGCCTTCCAGACAGCCGCCACCCCGAGCAGCGCCACGGCAGCCACCGCGGGGAAGGGTGGGAGGACCGCCGCGATTTGGCACAATCGTGCCCGTGCGGACTGTGGAGTTTTATGCGGCTGGGGAGACCGCCGAGTCCTACCGGTGGTTCGCCGCCGAGGCTCAACCCACCTGCCCCGCGTGGGGCGCGCTGTGCTCCTGGATCGCCGACACCGCGGCGGCGCTGGAACTTCTCGATGAACTACCGCCGCAGAAGCGGCAACCCAACCTGTTCCTCGGCGCCGTCCGCTACCTCGACGGCCCCATCGCACCGGGCCCCGACTTCCTCGCGTGGATGCGGGAGCGCTGGTCTGAGCTCGCCGAGGTCGTGCGCACCCACGCCACCCAGACCAACGAGGCGGGCCGCTGCGCGGTGCTGCGGCCGTTTCTGGCCGCCCTTCCCCAACCGCTGGCCCTGCTCGAGGTGGGCATGTCCGCCGGGTTGTGTCTGTTCCCCGATCGCTACGGTTACCGCTACCGCAGCGGTCTCGCTGAGGTAGTGGTAGGGGCCGACGTAACCGGGGCCAGAGTCGATTGCGAAGTCCCGCCACCTGATCTGGCGAAGGTGGCAGGGGCTGCGATCGACGTCGTCTGGCGGGCCGGTATCGATCTGTTGCCGCTGGATCCGCGCTCTCCTAAAGACGCCCGCTGGCTCCGCTCGCTGATCTGGCCCGGCCAGCCCGAGCGAGAGGAGC
>NZ_JAUNVI010000025.1:42217-43784 GCF_030537745.1 Ornithinimicrobium sp.
GACGCCCGCTGGCTCCGCTCGCTGATCTGGCCCGGCCAGCCCGAGCGAGAGGAGCGGCTAAACCACAGCCTGCGGATCGCGGCCACCGAGACCGTCCACCGGGTGCGCGGCGATCTCGTCGAAGAGCTACCCGCGCTGGCTGCCCAGGCGCCGCCCGGCGTCACCCTGGTGGTCTTCCACAGCGCGGTGCTGGCCTACCTGCCACTCGCCGCGCGCGAGCGATTCGTGGAATCGGTAACCAGCCTGGACGCGACCTGGATCTCCAACGAAGGGGTCCACGTGGTGCCTGGGCTCGCTGCGCGGCTCCCCGAAGGAGAAGACAGCGGCGCCGAGTTTGTCCTTGCTGTCGACGGGCGGCCGGTGGCCAGGACCCAACCCCACGGCCGGTCCCTACGCTGGTTGTAAGGGCGTCCAAGGGGCGTCCCACTACACGGCGGACGCACTTGGTACTGCTAGGTCATCGAGCCGGGCGGCTTTCACCCGGCGGGCGTGAACCACGAGGCAGATCCCGCAGATGGCGAACAGCGCGGCGGTAGACCAGAGGCTGACGTGCTCGTCGTCCATCCGCAGCCACAACTGGGATACCCCGGTCACCAGGTGATCACCGCCGTGCAGCCCGATCGCGGCCCAGGTGGACCCGGTGACGGCCCGAAGCCCGCCCGCGGCGAAGCCCAAACCGGTCGCGGACAACACGTAGATGAGCTTGGAACTCACGGTGTCGCCGCTGCCCTGGGACACCAGGTGCAGCACCCCGAAGGCCACGCCCGAGATCACCACGGCAGTCCACACGGGGAGCCGCTCGGCCAACGTGCCTTGCAGGTAGCCCCGGAACAACAGCTCTTCGGGGATACCCTGCAGCAGGAACGCGACTGCGAGGAGGGACAGCATCCCGAGCACTATGTCGCCAGCGGGGAGGTCCGCGAATTCCACACTGGCGGTTCCGCTGAGGAACTGATCCGCGATGCCGAACCCGAGCACCACCGCCGCAGCGCCGATACCCAGCGCCAGCCAGAGAAGTGCCCTACCCCTTCCCCAAGCCATCCCCAGGCTGATCGAACGGTCACCCTCGACGAAACGGCGCAGGACCACCACTACCGCCACTCCGACCGTGAGGGACCCCACGCCCGCAAACATCACCTCCGACCTCTCGGGCGCACCCAGCACCCTGGCCAGTTGGAGGCCTCCGAGGGCGCCCACGACCGCGAAGACAAACATCGCGACCATGGACATCAGCGTCCGCCACAGCGCTCCCCACACAGGCCGGGAGGTTCGCGAGTAACGGCTCGGGCCAGCAGGTGCGTCCTTGGATGAGGGGGCTTCGACGTCGAAGGCGTGGGGGGTGTGATTGCTCATGAGGATGACGCTAGGAGCCACGAACCACCGGCACATCGACCGGAGGTCACGTCATCGGTCATCGACCGTCGGTCGCCACCGTGACCTCGGTCATGGTGGGGTGCATGACCGCCGACACGTTCGCGGCTTCAGCGTGGGGGCTTTTCGCGGACGTAGATCTGCTTGCGCACCCGGGCCACAACGGTGCCGTCGGCAGTGACCACGTCCGTCTCGA
>NZ_JAUNVI010000026.1:0-9451 GCF_030537745.1 Ornithinimicrobium sp.
TCGACCCTCGCTGCGGACGTTTCGATGCCGACGTATGCCGTCTCTTCCTCGAGGCGGCCGAGTCCGGTCGACCTTCGGCCGAGTTGTTGACGCTGCTGCACGCGCACTCCCCCGCCGCCGTCCTGGACACGGTGGACGTGCCGGTCTATCTCGTGCAGGGGATGACGGACTCGCTCTTCGGCATCGACCAGTCGCAAGCAACGGCCGCGGCGCTGCGGGAGCGCGGTGTCCCGGTGGCGCAGCGCTGGTTCGACGGTGGGCACGACGCGTCCGGGCCGACCGGGCTCGGGGGCGAAGTCGCTGCTGCGCAGGAAGGCGACAGCGCAGCAGAGCCCAACGGCACAGGCGACACCGGCAACCCCGGCGACCAGTCTCTCGTGGGCAACAGTGCTTCGGAGGCCGCCTCGGCCGAGGCTGACGCGCAGGACGAAGCTCTGCACACCTGGCTGGCGGCAACCCTGGGGTCTGCGCCAGCCTCGACCAGCGACCCCGCGACCACCCCAGCAGCCGACGGGGCACAGCCGCTACCGGCCCTGGCCTACTCCCTTCCCCGCGCTCCTCGCGAGCAGCTCGCCACCCTGCGCCAGGTCGGGACCGCCAAGGAGCTGACGAGCGCCTCCGGTGAGACCTCGCTGGAGCTATCGCCGTCGGGTCCTCCGGTGATCCTCTCGCCGCCAGGCGGCACCCCTGCCGCTTTGTCCACTGTTCCCGGTGCAGGGGCGATCGGGGCAGGTCTGGCGGGCTACGCCTTGGCCGCGCTGCCCACCCAGTCCACGACCTTCGACACCGCGCCCCTCACCGACCCCTCGACCATCGTCGGCAGCCCGCGGGTCCGCCTCGAGGTGACCTCCACCGGGACCCAGACCACTCTCTTCCTCTCGCTGTGGCAGTTGCCCGGCAACGACCGACAACCCGTCGCGCAGCGCACGCTCGTCGCACCGATCCGCGTGGCGACCACGCCAGGACAGCCCGTGGAGGTGGACGTCGCTCTGCCGGCGGGCACCTATCAGGCACCGGTCGGCGCGCGTTGGCGGGTCCTCGTGTCGGCGACGGACACGGCATACCGCAACAGCACCGAAGCGGCCCAGCTCCAGGTGACGCTGGCCGAACCTGCCTTGGTCGTGCCCACGGTCGATGGCACCCAGGTCGGTGGTCCGCGTCCCCTCGACGGCCAGTCGATCGCCCTCCTCGCCGGGCTCGGCGTGCTCTGGGCCGCCCTCGCAGCGTGGGCACTCACCCAACGTCGCATCACCCGTCGGCACGACAGCGCAACGACGACCGCGCGCCCAGATCTCGCCGACGTGCCCCTCGCGGTCGAGGGTCTGACGAAGGCCTACCCCGACGGGCACCAGGCCGTCAGCGACGTCCGCTGGCAAGCACTGCGTGGGCAGGTGGTCGGCCTTCTCGGCCCCAACGGTGCCGGCAAGACCACGACGCTGCGGATGGTGATGGGCCTGATCCGTCCTGATGCCGGTGAGGTCTATCTGCTTGGTGAACGCGTCCGACCGGGCGCTGACGTGTTGCGCCGGGTCGGTGCGCTCGTCGAGGGCCCAGGCTTCTTGCCGCACCTTTCGGGACGGGCCAACCTGGAGGCCTACTGGGCTGCGACGGGTCGCTCCCACCAGGAGGCTCGACTGGAGGAGGCGTTGGACGTCGCCGCTCTCGGCTCCGCGATCGAACGCCCGGTCAAGTCCTACAGCCACGGTATGCGGCAGCGCCTCGGCATCGCACAGGCCATGCTCGGCCTCCCCGAGGTCCTCATCCTCGACGAGCCCACCAACGGGCTGGACCCCCCACAGATCGCCGCCCTTCGTCCCATCCTGCACCGCTATGCCGAGGCTGGACGGTGCGTGGTGATCTCCTCCCACCTGCTCGGCGAGGTGCAGCAGACGTGCTCGCACATCGTGGTGATGGACGCTGGTCGGGTGCTCGTGGCCGGCAGCGTCGAGGAGGTCGGCGTCAACGCCGAGCACACCCTGGAAGAGGTCTTCATGAGCACGATCGACACCAGCCGCGGCGGGCACAGCGCGCCGGACAACGAACGACTTCGGCAGGTCAGACCACGATGAGCGCGAACCCAGCAGCGGCCGCGACGGCACCGGTCAAGCTCGGCCATCGACCTCTGCGGCTCTCGACCGAGTGGCGACGACAGGCCACCCGCCCGCGCACCCGCTGGATCCTGGGCATCCTCGCGGTGCTGCCGCTGGTAGTGGTCGCGGCGTTCATGCTCGGCGACAGCAACCCACGCGGGCCGGGTTTCGACGACGTGGCCACGGTCGGCGCGGCCAACTTCACCGTCTTCATGCTGTTCGTCACCGCGGAGCTGCTGCTGCTCATCGTCGGGTGCCTCTTCGTCGGCGACACGATCGCGAGCGAGGCGTCGTGGGGCTCGCTGCGCTATCTGCTCACCGCGCCGGTCCCGAGATCCCGCCTGCTCACCGCCAAGCTGCTCGTCGGCCTGGGGTGGACCGCGCTGGCGCTCGTCGGCTTCCTGGCCTGGGTGATGCTCGTCGGAGGTATGTCGTACGGCTGGGACGAGCTGATCGTGCCGGCCGGCGGGTCCGTGGCGTGGGGATCGTTCGCATGGCGGCTCGCCGTCGCGGCAGTCTTCATCCTGATCGCGCAACTGCCCTATCTGTCCATCGCGTTCTGGATCGGTGTCCGGACCGACGCACCCTTGGCGGCGGTCGGGGGCGGCGTGATGGCGTCGATCCTGTCGACCATCCTGGAGTCGATCAACGCTCTAGGCGACTGGCGGGTCCTGCTGCCGGGCCGCAACGCCAGGGCCTGGATCAGCCTCTTCTCCCCCGACGTCGCCTGGCACGAGCTCGCGCACGGGGTGCTCTGGTCGACGCTGTGGATGACGGTCTTCCTGGTGTGGGCGTGGCGGCACTTCGGGCGCAAGGACGTGCTCAGCTGAGGTTGATTAGGACACGTCGAGGGTGAAACCCTGCTCACGCAGCCTCTGCGCCAACACGTCGCCCATCGCCACTGCGGGCGTCAGCACTCCCCCCTCGGGTGAGCATCGGTCACCGTCGACAGCCATCGCAAGCCCGGCCTGACCCAGCATCACCGAGGTCGCGGCATACCCAGGGTCACCGTCCGCGGCGACGGTCGCGGCATACCTGGTGCCGTCCTGCGTCACCGTGCTCGTCTCGATCGTGAAGCGGCCCTCCCTCCGGCTCTCCTCCGATGGGCCCTGGCCCGGCGCAGGCAGCACCCGGTCGAGAAGGGCACGCACACCCGGCGTCGACATCGCGCCCATCAGCACCGCCATACCGGCCGCCAGGGCGCCAGCCCGCGCCATGGCCTTGGGACCGCTACCGGTCGGAACGACCTCGCGGTAACGGAAGCGGGGCCCGTAGGCGCCCCCACGGAGCGCGTCGGACCGGCGCACCAGCCGGGTGTTGTAGCCCGCCATCACGAACGGGGCGTCCCACTGCCCTGTCTGCGCATCGACGAAGGGTCTCCAGACATCCCGCTGCCCGGAGGCCCCGCGCCATGGACCGCTCAACGCATGCGGATCTCCGACGATGCGCGCCAGCGACCGGTCCCCCTGGACCGTCTGCAACTGCAGGCGCATCGAGTCGATGGTGCCGCCGCTGAGCCCACCCTTGAGTGTGCGGACCCGCAGCGTGGTGTCGGTGAGCCCTCCCGCGCCGTCGGCTTCGGCCTGGCGGTTCAGCAGGTGCACGGCGAGGTCCGAAGGCACGGAGTCGAAGCCGCAGGAGACGACGATCCGGGCCCCGCTGGCGCACGCCGCGTCGTGGAAACGGTCGATCAGCTGGCGGACGAAGAGGACCTCTCCGGTCAAGTCGGCGTAGTGGGTGCCGGCCTCAACGCACGCCTGGACCAGGGGTATGCCGTGGCGAAGGTAGGGGCCGACCGTGCTCACCACCACTGTGCTACGCCGGGCGAGGTCGCGCAGGCTGGCGGGGTCTTGCGCATCGGCCAGGACGAGCGGCCAGTGAGCTGCCCGCACGCCCAGGCTGTCGCGCACCCTCAGCAACCGCTCGTGCGACCGGCCAGCGAGGCCTAGCCGCACCCCCGCGGGCGCCGTCTGCGCCAGGTGCTGGGCGACCAGACCCCCGACAAAGCCGGTGGCGCCGAAAAGGGTCAGGTCGAGGTCACGGTCGCTGTCCATCCCAGCATCCTGCCCCACAGCCGACGGCGGACCCGTCGATGAGACACTCTGGCCATGACCTCCCGCGCCAGTCGCGTTCTCCTCATCACTGTCGTCGCGCTCGTCCTCCTAGCCGTCATCGGTGCAGTCGTCTCAGCACTGCGCCCCACGCAGCAGTTGGAGCCCGGCTCTCCCGAGGCCAGCGTGCAGGCCTATGTGTCGGCGGTGTTCTCCGGTGACAATTCCGCCGCAATAGAGCTACTCGACCCAGATGGACCCTGCACGATCACCGACCTTCAACAGGCGGACTACCGGGCTCCCACCGCCCGCGTCGTGCTGCGCGAGCGCACGGTCACCGGCGAGAAAGCCACCGTGCAGGTCGAGATGATCCGCAGCAACAGCGACACGCTCGGCGGGAGCGAGTGGGCAGAGGACCAGACGTTCACGCTGCGCAAGTCCGGCGATCACGGCTGGGTCATCACTGACGAAAGCCCCTGGCCCATGTTCGGCTGCTTCTCCAAGGAACGCTGATGCGCAGCGTCGGCTTCGTCGCGGTGCTCGCGTTCGTCCTCCTGGCCCTCGTGGTCGTCGGCATCGGAGCGGGGATCCGCTACGTTCACCAGCGCGGAAACAACCCTGAGCCGGCTGGCAGCGACCTGTCCACCCACTCCGTGCGGCGGTTCTTCCAGTACGTCATCCTGGCGGGCCTTCTCTTTGCTGCCGCCTCGGGAGTCAGCGGGCTGCTGGGTCGGCTGTTCGAGATGCGGCAGGTCATGGTCCGCGACGACACCTTCCTCGCGCTCCAGCTGACCTTCACCTTCATCGCACTCCCCCTGTGGGGCGCGCTGCTGTGGTGGACGCTGCGCGCGTTCAGGCGCGACCCGGCCGAGGTCCGCGCGTTCACCTGGGCGGCCTACCTGCTCATCGTCGAGCTCACCAGCCTGATCATCGCGATGTATGCCTGGCAGCAGACGCTGTCGATGGCCGCTCAGCTCGAGCCCTACCGTGGCTCCCCGATCGCGCAGGCGGTGGTCTGGACGCTGATCTGGGCTGCGCACCGCTGGTGGGGACGCCGCTCGACGCCGCCGTCTCACCAACGGGTCCAGCAACTCCTCGGCTCCCTCATCGGTCTGGCCACCGCCGCGACCGGCCTCATCGGCCTCCTCACGCCGGCGCTGCGCGAGCTCTTCGGCCTCAGCGGCGAGGTGATCGTCTCCGCGTCCTCCTCGGAGGTGCTGGCCGCAGCGATCGCGTTCGTCATCGGCGCTGCAGTCTGGATCCTCTACTGGGCCCTGGATGCAGTCCGCAGCCCGCGCACCACGCCCTGGCTCGCGTATGTGCTGCTCGCGGGCGTGGGTGGCGGCCTGATCGTCGCGATCACCGCCGCCAGTGCGCTGGTGTATGCCGTGCTCGTCTGGCTGGTCGGGGTGCCCACGGAGGCCAGCGCCGTTCAGCACTTCGACGCCGCGCCCGCGCAGCTGGCATACGTGGCCGTCGGGCTGCTCACCTGGTGGTACCACCGGGAGGTGCTCGAGAGCGGGATCGACCCGGAAGTGGTCGGGAGCACGACCGATCCGGAGGTGCACGAGAGCACGACCGTGCCCGACGCAGCATTGGCTCCACGGACCGAGGTCCGGCGCGTCTATGAATACCTCATGTCGGCGATCGGCCTGCTGGCTGCCGCGGCCGGCCTGGTCATGATCATCGTCACCCTGATCGAGGTGATCTCCGCGGGCAGCGATCTGCTCGCTGGCGGCCACCCCGTCAACACCCTGATCGCCGCGCTGGTGCTGCTCGCCGTGGGCTTGCCCGTGTGGTGGTGGCACTGGCGTCAGGCGCAGCGGGCCCGCGATCGTGACCCCGCACGCGAGCTGGATTCACCGGCGAGGCGCACCTACCTGCTGATCCTCTTCGGAGTCATGGGGATCACCGCCGTGATCGCGCTGATCACCCTCGTCTTCTTCGTCATCGACGACACCCTCTCCGGCTCCGTGGACACGGAGACCATCCGCCGGATCCGCTATCCCATCGGCATCCTCGCCGCCACGTCGCTCCTCTCCGCCTACCACTGGACGATCTTCGGGTCCGACCGCGCTGAGCAGGCACGACGGCTTCCCGAGGCTGAGGGCGCCACTGCCGGGACCGTCGTCGTCGGGGGCGTCACCTCCGACGACGTCACCTCCGAGAGCACCCCCGCGGCCATCGCTGCCCCGGCGCCGAGGGTCGGCACGCTCCTGCTCGTCGGCCCCTCAGACCCGCAGTTGCGCGCTGTTCTTCAGGAGGCCACCGGCCGCGACGTCCAGCTCGTGCACCGCACCGACGTCGGGGCCGCGCCCTGGCCGGTCGAGGAGCTCCTCAGCCTGGTGGCCGCCTCACCCGCCAAGGACCTCCTCGTGCTCGCCGAGCCGGAGGGCCTGCGCCTCATCCCCATCGAGCGCTGACCGCGTCCGCTCACGCCAACCCACGTCAGCGTGCGAGTTTGTCGAGCGCTTCCTCCAGGCGGGTCAAGGTGCCTTGGACGTCGTCGAGCTTATCCAGCCCGAACAGGCCCATCCGGACCGTCGACCAGTTCGGTCCTTCCCCGCACTGCAGCGGCACGCCCGCGGCGACCTGCAGCCCGACCTCAGCGAACGCCGCGCCAGACTGGATCTGCGGGTCGTCGGTGTGCACCACGACCACGGTCGGGGACGCGTACTCCGGGGCTGCCACCGACCCGAACCCGTGCGCCGCGAGCAGCCCGCGCACCCCTTCGCCCAGCTCGATCTGCGCCAGTCGAAGTTTGTCCAGGCCCCGCTCTGTGGTCTCGGTAGCAACCTCGGCATTGTGCGCGATCGCGTCTGTCGGAAGGGTGGCGCGAT
Organism: Ornithinimicrobium sp.; assembly: GCF_030537745.1. Classification (GTDB taxonomy): domain Bacteria; phylum Actinomycetota; class Actinomycetes; order Actinomycetales; family Dermatophilaceae; genus Ornithinicoccus. Next base: position 6,982 of record NZ_JAUNVI010000026.1, read on the forward strand.
AGGGCGACTTGCCCTCGACATACGACTGACTGACCCCGAGCCACGCACCCAGGTCGAGGGAAAAACTGGTCGAGGTGCCCGTCGCGACCGCGGCCCTGCCCCTCTCGGAGAGCATGACGTAGCCCGTGCTAGCCGAGCCGCTCCACCCCTTCTGCGGTGCACTGATCAGCACGTCGATCCCGAGCTCCGCCATGTCTACCCACAGGGCACCGGAGGCCACGCAGTCGAGCACGAAGATGCCGCCAGCTGCACGGGTGGCGTCGGCGACCGCACGCACGTAGTCATCAGGCAACAGAATGCCCGAAGAGGTCTCCACGTGGGGGGCGAAGACGACCTCAGGAGCCAGTTCGGTGATCTTGGCGACGACCTCGTCCAGCGGCGCCGGGACCCAGGCACTGTGCGGCGAGTCATCCACCGGCCGTGCCGCCAGGATGCTCACGTCGTCGGTGATCTGTGCTGCGTCGATGATCTGGGACCAACGGTAGGAGAAGAGTCCGTTGCGCAGGATCAGCGTCCGCCGTCCCGTCGCGAGCTGCCGCGCCACGGACTCCATCGCGTAGGAACCGCCGCCGGGGACGAGCGCGACTGCCTCCGCGGCGTAGGTGCTCCGCAGCGTCTGGAGCAGGCTCTGCATGGAGCCGACGAAGCTCTGCGACATGTGGTTCAGCGACCTGTCCGTGAAGACCACCGAGTACTCCAGCAGACCGTCGGGATCGATGTCGGCACGAGGAAGAGACATAGCAGCACTCTCCCATATCGAGGTCAGCCGATCCCGGGCGGCGCGGAGGGCGCCGCACACCCAGGGTGCGGCAACCCGGACCAGGTCCTCGGGCGCGTCGTAGCGACTACTTCTCACCCTGGAAAGTGTGCGCCAGGACCCACGACGGGAAGGAGGTGATCTTGGCGTCGATGAGCAGCGGACGCTCTCGGGGGCCATCGACCCACTCGCGCACCGGCCCGAGGTCGTGCGTCGAGCGCACGGTCACGGCCTCACAGCCGAAGCCCCGTGCGATGGCGGCGATGTCGGTGTCAGGGAAGACGACCGTGCCGAGCGCTTCGTGGTCGTCGGCAAAGTGGTGCACCTCGGCGCCATAGGCGTCGTCGTTGTAGACGAGCACGACCAGCGGCAGCCGCAGACGCACGGCCGTATCAAGCTCGGTCAGGCTCATCATCAGCCCGCCATCACCGACGCCGGCGACCGCAACCCGGTCCGGCAACGCCAGCGCGGCGCCGATCGCGGCGCCGAGCGACAGACCGATCGACTGGAAGGCGAGCGGCAGCACGAAACCTCGGGCGTCCGGGACGGCCAGGAACATTGCGGGATAGCCGTTGAAGTTGCCGCCGTCAGGGACGACCACGCGCTGCTTCGGCAGGAGGTCGTCCAGCGCGATCGACAGGGTTCGCGGATCGATGTGGGTCTCGGTGCCAGTGTCCTCGTAGGGCACCTGACGCCAGCGCCCCTCACGCTCCAGCCGGGCCCGCACCTCTGCGGTGCGATAGCCCTCGTCGGGGCGCTGACCGAGGAGCTTGGCCGCCGCAGCGGCGACGGTGGCGGAGTCACCCACCACCGCGTGGTCGGGGCCATGGTGGAAGCCGATGGCGTCGGCATCTGCATCGACGACCACGACGACCTTGTCCTTGAGCAGGTCACCGGACCTGCTGGTCCAGCGATTCAGGCTCGCACCGAAGGCGACGAGCGCGTCAGCACCGGCGATCAGCTCGGCGGCGGCGGGCGTCGCAAAACCACCCATCACATCGACATACCAGGGGTCGCCCTCGAAGAGCCCTCGCGCGACCGCGCTGGTCGACAGGAGTGCTCCCGCCGACTGCGCCAGCACCTCCAGCTCAGACCGTGCCTGCAGGGCGCCTCGCCCCCCGACCACCACTGGCCGGCGTGCCTCTCGCAGGACCTGCGCGACCAGCTCGGCACCCTCATCGGTGGCCCCGGCCGTGGTGAGGGTGAAGTCGAGGGGCAGGGCGGCGGACTCGTCCAGGTCCAGCGGCTCGTCCTGCACGTCCAGAGGAAGGTTGAGGACGACGGTATGACGTGCGTCGCGCGCCCTGCGGAAGGCTCGGACCGTGTCCAGGACTGCGGTCGCGGCGGAGTGGACCCGGTGGACCTCCACACCGAGGGCGACCAGGACCGCTTCCTGGTCGACCCAGAAGTTGCTCGTCTGGACGGTCGGCGGGGTGTCACCGGTCAGCACGAGCATGGGCGTGCGGCTTTTGGACGCCTCCACGATGGAGGTCAAGGCATTGGTCAGCCCACATCCCTGGTGCAGGCTCAACGCCGTCATCTCACCGGACACCCGGGCATAGGCGTCGGCCATCATGCCCGCTCCGGTCTCGTGGCGGGCCGGGACGTAGGTGGCCCCGCGCCGGACGAGCTCGTTGGTGACCACGTAGTTGCCGCTGCCGACCACGCCGAAGACGTGGCTCAGCCCGAGACGGTGCAGGGTGGCGGCCACGA
>NZ_JAUNVI010000026.1:9468-16630 GCF_030537745.1 Ornithinimicrobium sp.
GTGTTCGGGGCGGTGGTGTTCGCAACGGTGGTCTTGTCGGTGCTCGTCATCAGGTCCTCACGGGTGCTGGTCGGGCCGGACGCCAGCCGCGATCTGCGCGGGGACGACCCCCGCCTTGGCGAGCTGGATCTGCTCGTAGATGTGGTGACGTAGCTCGGCGAACCGGGGCGTCGACCGAGTGCCGAGCTGGTCGCGCTCGTCGGGAAGGTCGATGTGGACGTCTTCCTGGACCACCGTCGGGGCGTGCGAGAGCACGATCACCCGCTCCCCCAGATAGACCGACTCGTCGATGTCGTGGGTGACGAAGAGCACGGTCACGCCCAACCGGTGCCACAGGTCTCGGACCAGGTCCTCCAAGTCCGCCCGGGTCTGCGCGTCGACCGCAGCAAAAGGCTCGTCCATGAGCAGGATGTCCGGCTTGTAGGCGACGGCGCGGGCGATGGCGACGCGCTGCTGCATACCTCCGGACAGCTGCCACGGATAGCGCTTGTGGGCGTGCGCCAGGCCGACCGCCTCCAGTGCCTCGTCGATGCGCTGGGCGCGCTCGGCGGCCGGGATGCGGGCGTTCTTCAGCGGCAGGTCCACGTTGCCGTGCACGGTCAGCCAAGGGAAGAGGCTGCGGCCATACTCCTGGAAGACGACCGCCATGGTCTTGGGCGGACCCGTGACCCGCTCACCGTGCAGGACTACCTCCCCCGACGTGGGAGAGAGCAGCCCGGAGATGCACTTGAGCAGTGTCGTCTTGCCCGCCCCGGAGGGGCCGACGATGCAGGCCAGCTCGCCGCGCGCGACGTCGAAAGTCAGGTCGCGGATCGCCTCGACGTCCCCGGACCGGCTCGGATAGATTTTCTGCAGTCCGCGAACTGACAGCAGCGGTTCGTCGCCGTTGCGGCGGCCGGCTGCATCGTCGGTGACGGGGGTGGGTTCATTCACTGTGTTCGACTTCCTTCAGTCCGTAATACCAGGCGAGGACACGCTTCTCGACGAGGGCGAAGGCGGCCGCGAGGGCCACCCCGATCAGACCGAGCATCACGATGCCACTCCACATCTCGGTCACCGCAAACATCCGTTGGAACTGCACGATCGTGAATCCGAGCCCTGAGGAGGACCCGAACATCTCGGAGATCACCATCAGGATCAGGCCAAGTGACAGGGCCTGTCGGATCCCCGCGACGTAGTAGGGGCTGGTCGCCGGCAAGGTCAGCATCGTGAACTTGGAGCGCCCCGTGATGCCGTAGACGCGTGCGGTGTCCTGCAGGACCTGATCGACCGACCGGACACCCTCGATGGTGTTGAGCAGCACCGGCCAGATGCAGCCGGAGATGATGACTAGCACCTTCATCGTGTCGTTAACACCGACGAGCACCATCAGGACTGGGATGAGGATCGGCGGCGGGAGGGCCCGGAAGAACTCCAGCACCGGCTCGCTGAGGCGGCGCAGCAGGACGCTGGAGCCGATGGCCAGCCCCATCAGGATGCCGAGCACGATGGCGACGGTGAGGCCGATGACCAGCCGGACCAGGGAGGGCACGACGTCGCTGGCCCACCGGGGCCCGACCCATACCTCCCAAAAAGTGGTGACGAGCTTGCCGGGCTTCGGCACCCAGAAACTGTCCGACCCGAGGGTCAGCAGCCACCACAGCAGCACAAGTGTCGCCGGGAGCGCGAAGACGTAGAAGGCTCTCTTGGCAAGTCTCATGCGTTCAGCTCCGCCCGGACAGAGGGGTGCCAGGAGAGCACGCGCCGCTCAATACTGCGGAAGACCGCATTGATCAGCACGCCGATGAAGCCGGTGGCGACCACCAGCGCATACATGGGGGCAACCGAGCCGCCGCTCTGCGCCAGGGCGATCTCTTTGCCCAGGCCGGGGTTGCCGATGACCAGCTCTGCGGTGACCGCAAGGATCAACGCCACCGCTGCCCCCAGCCGTAGGCCCGTCATCAGGTAGGGCAAGGTGGTTGGCCAGGTGACGTGCCGGATCCGGGCCAGCTGGCCCAGCCCGAAGCTCTTCGCAGTGCTGTCGGCGACCGGGTCGACGTCGGCGACGCCATACAGGACCTGGATGAGGACCTGCCAAAAGGATGCGTAGACGACGAGCAAGAGTTTGGACTCGAGCTCGAAGCCGAAGAGCAGGACGGCCAACGGGATCAGCGCGACCGACGGGATCGGCCGCAGGAACTCGATCGTGCTGTTGGTCAACTTGCGCAGGAAGGTCGAGCTGCCGATCACCAGCCCGATCAGGACCGCCGCCACGACGGCGATGGCCAGGCCGATCGCCCAACCCTTCATGGTCTCCCAGACCGCGATCCAGAACTCGGCGTAAGTCAGGTTGCGCAGGAAGTAGCCGACCACCTCGCTGGGCGGCGGGAGGTATTTGGCCGGGACGAGTCCAAGGCGTGGGACCAGCTCCCAGGCCAGCAGGAACAGGCCCGTGCCGACGACGCCCAGGACGACTGAGGGTAGTGCCACGAGGCGGGCGTGCAGCGTGCGAGCAGGCTGCGACGTCACCTCTGGTGGCGTAGCGTCCTGGGCCGTCGTCAAGGTCATGGCAGGAGTTCGTCCAGGTTCGGTGCCTTCTTCAGCGTGCCGTACTTGAAGGCGGCCTCCCCGAGCTTGGCCATCGCGTCCCGGTTGAAGTCGGCACGGAAGCGGGGCAGCGTCATCTCGGCGCGGCCAGCCTCGTCGATCTTGGTGTAGGTGCCGACGATGCGCCGCACCTCATCGGGGTTGTCGTTGGCGAACTCGAGCGACTTCTTCATCGCGGCGGTGAAGGACTTGGCCAGCTCTGGGTCCTTCTCGATCGTCTCCACCGTGGTGAAATAACCGGCGATGTCCAGCTCGGGGTCGAAGTCGGCATAGTTGTTGGTGATCAGGGTGGCGCCTGCGTCGGTGGCCCGGCTCTTGAACGGCTCCAGGATCCACGCGGCATCGACCTGGCCGCGCTCGAGCGCCGCCGGCATGTCCGGGAAGGCGATCTCCACGAACTTGATCGTCGACGGGTCGCCGCCGGCCTCCTCGACGACCGAGCGGATGGTGGTGTCACCGATGTTGTTGAGGTTGTTGACGGCGACCGTCTTGCCGGCGAGCTCGGCTGGGGTCTTGATGGTCGAGCCCTTGGGTGCGAGCACGCCGCTGAAGTCGGGGTCGGTGCCGGTCGTGGTCACGCCGTTGCTGAGATACTTCAGCGGCAGGCCCTGGTCGACGGCCACCATGACGGACACCGTGTTGCCGAAGGCCACGTCGAAGGAGCCGCTGGTCACGCCGGGGACGGCGGCCGCGCCACCGGTGGTCTGCACGATCTCCAGCTTGAGACCTTCTTCCTCGAAGAAGCCCTTCTCCTGGCCAAGGAAGATCGGGGCGGTGTCGACGATCGGGATGACGCCGACCTTGATCTCGCGCAGGTCTGCGGGAGCGTCGCTGGCGTCGCCGGCGTCGACCGCAGCGCCGTCGGTGCTCGGGCCGCTGGTGGAGGACGGCGAGCCGGAGCCGCAGGCGGTGAGCATGGCGGCCGTGACGGCCGCCGTCAGGAACGTGAGGGTGCGTTTCATGGTGGTTTTCTCCTGAGGTAGGGACGGGGTGAACTGTGGAGTTGGGGAGGTGGGCGGGATGGTCTGGGCGCCGATCGGCCGCGGTGGTTCGGGGCGGATCACCGCTTTTCTGGCCATCCCGTATAGGCCTCCGCGAGGAAGCGGCGACCATTCGTCGATTGGACGACCATGTTGAGCTCCCCGACCTGTCGCGCCGTGTCGAAGGTGGCGAACTCGCCGGGGAGGGTGTGCAGCATGGAGGTCATCCAGTAGGAGAAGTGCTGAGCCTTCCAGACGCGCTCCAGCACTCGGGGAGAGTACTCCTCCAACGCCGACGTCTGCCCACCGTTGACGGCGCGGTCGAGGACCTCGGCTAGGACCTTGACATCCATCAGCGCCAGGTTGAGCCCCTTCGCGCCGGTCGGTGGGACGGTGTGGGCGGCGTCGCCGGCCAGAAAGAGGTGGCCATAGCGCATCGGCTGGCAGACGAAGGACCGGAACCGCAGGACGACCTTTTCCGTGATCGGGCCCTTGGCGAGCACGAAACCAGGGACCTCGGTGCGCCGATCGAGCTCGTGCCAGACCTGGTCGTCGCTCCACGCGGTCGGGTCGGTGTTCGGGTCGCACTGGAAATACATCCGCTGCAACGTCGGCGTGCGCTGGGAGATCAATGCGAAGCCGTGGTCGCTGTGCGAGTAGATGAGCTCCGGCGCGCTCATCGCCGCTTCCGTCATGATCCCGAACCACGCGAACGGATACTCCCGGAAGTGGTGGACGCCCACCTCGCGCGGGATCTCGGCGCGGCAGATCGAGTGCGAGCCGTCGGCACCGACGAGGTAGTCGCAGGTCACCTCGTGGTGCTGCCCCTCGGCATCGACGAAGGACATCGTCGGCGCGTCGCTGGTGACACCGGCCACGCTCGAGTCGCTCACCCCGAAGTGGACGTTGCCACCGTCACGCGCGCGGGCGTCGGCCAGGTCGATGAAGACGTCGGTCTGCGGGTAGAGCCACACCGACTCCCCCACGAGGTGCTCAAAGTCGATGCGGTGGCCGGCACCCCCGAACCTCAGCTCGATCCCCTCGTGCCGGTAGCCGTCAGTGAAGATGCGGTCGCTGACCCCCGTCTCGGTGAGCAGTCGCACGCTGCCCGCCTCCAGGATCCCGGCCCGGTTGGTGTGCTCGATCGTCTCGCGGGTGCGGTTGTCAATGACGACGCTGTCGATGCCGTTGCGGTGCAGCAGGTGCGAGAGCATCAGGCCGGCGGGACCGCCGCCGACGATGCCGACGGTGGTCGTGCTGCGGGTGACCTCTGCTGTGCTCATCGCTGCTGTCTCCGTGCTGATGGGTGGCTGGTGGGGGCTGGCGGTTGGGCGCCGGCTGGGACGGTGGGTTTTTAGATGAAGGTCAGCGGATCATGGCCAATTCTTCCTCGATGAGCGCCGCTGCCCCCCCGAGGGCCTCGACAAGGGTCTGCGGTGAGTGTGGCGTCCGCCCGTCGTGGACCGGCATCGAGCAGTTGATGGCCGCCACCACCTCCCCCTCGTCTCTGAGGGGGAGAGCGACGCTGCGCAGCCCGAGCGCCAATTGCTGGTCGGCCACGGCATACCCCTGGGCCCGGACCCGGGTGAGCTCGGCGCGCAGGTCCTGCGGGTCGGTGAGGGTATGACGTGTCAACGGCTCCAGCGGTGTCGTCGCCAGGTAGGAGTCAAGCTGTGGAGGCGGCAGGTGTGCCAGCAGCACGCGTCCCATCGACGTCGCGTAAGCCGGGAACCGGGTGCCCACCGGGATTGCGGTGGCCATGATCCGATGGGTCTGGACGCGCGCGATATAGAGGATGTCCGGGCCGTCCAGGACACTGACGGAGGTGGACTCCCCCAGGTGCGTGGACAGGCCTTTGAGGTGCGGCTGGGCGATGTCGGCCAGCGGCAGGCCGGAGAGGAAGGCGTAGCCGAGGCGCATGACCCGTGGCGTCAGCGCAAAGCGCTGATCGTGCTGGCGGGCGTAGCCCAGGGTGAGCAGCGTGTGGAGGAAACGCCGCGCCGTCGCGCGCGTCAGACCGGCACGTTTGGCGACCTCGCTGAGGGTGAGCTCGCGATGCTCGGCGTCGAAGGCGGTGATGACGTCTAGCCCACGGGCCAGGGACTGCACGAACTCCCCGCTCCCGCCACCCTTGGCTGGCGGAGTCGGCAGCGCGGGCGGGGTGGCCCCGTCGCCGCGTGCGGTGACGGACGTCATGGAGCCTCCTCCTCCAGCACCCGTTGCGCGAGGCTGAAGGCATGGTTGGCCGCTGGCACCCCGCAGTAGATCGCGGACTGCAGGAGGACCTCGGCGATCTCCTGGTCGCGAAGCCCGTTGCGTCGCGCGGCACGCACGTGCATCTCGAACTCGGCCCAGTGCCCCAGCGCGATGAGGGCCGTCAGCGTGATCGCGCTGCGGGTGCGCCGGTCCAGCCCGGGTCGGGTCCAGATCTCCCCCCAGGCGTAGCGGGTGATCAGGTCCTGAAAGTCCTGCGTGAACGCGCTCTGCGTCGACTGCGCGCGGTCGACGTGCTCGTCTGAGAGGACCTCGCGCCGGACGGTCATCCCGGCGGTATGCCGCTCGCCGGCCGTCACCTCGTGGCCGCTGTGCGCCCGGGCCCCCACGGTGTCCTGGGCGACCGGACGGGCGGGAGTGTCGCTGGAACGGATCGTCTCTACCCACCCCGCCAACAGTTGCCCGACTTCTTCTGGTGCCTCAGCGGGCGCCAGATGGGCGGCGTCCTCGATGATCGCCAGCGTGGCTCCCGGGATGGCCGCCGTCAACGCGTCCTGCTGCTCCGGCGTGCAGACCGAGTCGTGTCGACCTCCCAGCACCGCCACGGGGATCCTGATCGCGGCGAGGTCAGCGCGCAGGTCAGCGGCGCCGATCGCGCCGCAGACCCGTGCATAAGAGTCCTTGTCGGCGTGCTGCAGGTTGCTGAGCAGTGCGGTGCCCACGCGCGGCGACCGCTCCAGGAAGCCGGGCGCAAACCAGCGCTGCGCCGACCCCTCGACCATGACGGGCGTGCCAGCCCGGCGCACCAGGTCTGCGCGCTCGGACCAGGCCTGGGTGCTCCCGATCTTGGCCCCGGAGCACACGATGGCGCTGCCACGCACCCTCGGGGGGGCCAGAGTCGCCCCGGCCGAAGCCTGCTCGGGCGCCGAGGCCTGCTCGTGCGCCGAGGCCTGGTCGGTAGCCAGGGCAAGACCCACCATCCCGGCGACGCTGACGCCAGCGTGCAGGAAGGAAGCGCCCGGACGGGCCGTGTCCACGAGGCGGATCACCGCGGCCGCGAGGTCCTCGATGGTGAAGGCCTCATCGAGCGGGGCGGCCTCGCCGTGGCCAGGCAGCTCCCAGCCCAGGACGTCAACGCCGCCCGACTGGTCGAGCACCTGCGCGCAGCGCTCCCACAGCGCGACGACCCCGGTGCCCAGCGACGGGCCGACCACGAGGAGATCGCGGCCCCGGTCAGGGGTCAGCCAGTGCCCTTGAAGATGTAGGTCGGTCATCGGGTCCCTCTCTGTCGCCAGGCGCTGAGGGCCTCATCCGTCAAGGAGTGCGCGGCCCCCAGGTAGTCGGCGGCTGGAAGCTGCGACGGTCCCTGGCCGGTGCTGTCG
>NZ_JAUNVI010000026.1:16730-41703 GCF_030537745.1 Ornithinimicrobium sp.
GGCCCCCAGGTAGTCGGCGGCTGGAAGCTGCGACGGTCCCTGGCCGGTGCTGTCGGCTCCAGGGTCTGCCCGACAAGTCAGTCCACGTCGTTCGGACAGGAGGGTCTCGGCGACCGCGTCGACGCGCGCGCTCATCACGTCGGCGTGCACCTGGAGACGCTCCAGCATCGTTGCCGCCTGCGCTGCGCTCGTCACCGCGAGGACAAGGAGGCGCTGCAGGGTCGGCCATTCAGCGTGCCAGGCACCGTCGGATCGCTCGTCGACGGCGAGCGCCGCACATTGGTGCAGCAGGCCGGCTAGTGGTCCAGCCTGGAGGCCAGCGGCCCGGATCAGCACGGAGCCGACCGGGTTGCGCTTGTGCGGCATCGTGGAGGAGCGCCCCTGCTGCTCCGACAACCCCTCGGAGACCTCGCCGATCTCGGGGCGCGACAAGGTGGTGATCTCGGTGCCCAGGTGTCCGAGAGTAGAGATGACGGCGGCAAGCACATCGCCGATGCGAGTGATCGGACGACGCCGCGTGTGCCACGGCGAGCCCGGCCAGCGCAGGTCCAGCGAGTCGGCCCAGGCTTGAGCCAGAGCCCGCGGCTCAGGACCGACGGCCTGTATGCCCGCGAGCGTGCCCGCCGCGCCGCCGCACTGGATCGGTAGGCCCGCTCGGACCGTCTCGACGTCGGTCAACACTTCATCGACCGACGTCAGCCATTGGGCTGCCTTCAGACCAAAGGTCGTCGGGACGGCGTACTGCGTGAGGGTCCGCCCTGCCATCACGCTCTCGCGGTGTGCCTCGGCATGCCGGGCGAGGGCGTCGCCAAGCCGTTGCAGCGAGACGGTGACGTCGTCCAAGGCTGCGCGCGTGACGAGCATCATGGCTGTGTCCAGGATGTCCTGGCTGGTCAGCCCGCGATGCACGGCGTGACCTCCTTCGCCCAGGCGCGAGCGCAGGTCGTCGACGAGCGGGATGACCGGGTTGCCACCATCGGCCGTCCGTGCCGCGATGGCGCCGCGATCCAGGGGCCTGTTCACCAGGGCGCCGGACAACTGCGAAGGCAGTTCGGTCGACGCTGCGCCCACCGCGACGAGGACCTCGAGCCAGGACTGCTCGGCCTTGACCATCGCGATGAGGATCGCGGCGTCGCCGGCCACTGCATACCCGAGCTGCGCCCCGGGCTCGAGCAGCCCCGCCATGCCGGTCGTCGCCTGCGATGAGGCCGTCATGACCACGACGTCAGTCGTCATGGCGTGGGTAGGTCAGGAAGACAGTTTCCTTGGGACCCTGCAAGTGGATGTCGAAACGGAGTGAGCCGTCCGGCTCCCGCACGGCCATTAAGGTCGCGCGCTCTGACTCGGTGAGCGAGGACAGGAGCGGATCGCCAGCGCCAGCCTGCTCGTCACCGGGCAGATAGGCCCGGGTGAAAAGCCGGTTGAGCAGGCCGCGCGCGAAGAAGGTGACCGCGAAGAAGGGCGCCTTACCGTCCGCCGACCCAGGCTCCACGGTGGTGAACGCATAGGTGCCGTCGCGGGTCGTGGGGCACCGGCCCCAGCCGCTCCACGACATACCGTCTCGAGCCCAGGTGCCCTCGGACCCCCAGACCAGTCCGTCGGCATCGGCCTGGGTGATCTCCAGGAGCGCATCGGGCACGGGATTGCCGGCACCGTCATAGACGGTCCCGTGCAGGCGGATCGCGCCCGCAGTGGCAGGGGGCACCAGCTCGTGCCCACGCGGGAAGGGGAGCGCAAACCCGTAGAACGGGCCGATGGTCTGGCCGGGCGTCGGCACCAAGCGCTCGGCGAGCGAGGCGGTCTGCTCAGGGGTGGGGGTGCTCGGCTCACTCATCAGTGGTCGCCCTCCTCAGACTCCATCGGCGTGCGGTGCCCACCGGTCAGGATGATGTCCCACCGATAACCCAGCAGCCACTCGTGCTCGGAGATATCGTGGTCGTAGCGGGCCACCAACCGCGCGCGCGCAGCAGGATCGGTGACCGCCTGGTAGATCGGGTCCAGGGCGAAGAGCGGATCTGCTGGGAAATACATCTGGGTGATCATCCGCTGGGTGAACTCGGTGCCGAACAGCGAAAAGTGCACGTGCGCCGGACGCCAGGCGTTCTGGTGGTTCTTCCAGGGATAGGGACCGGGCTTGATCGTGACGAACTCGTAGCTGCCGTCTGAGCCGGTCAACGCGCGGCCGACACCGGTGAAGTGAGGATCCAGTGGCGCAGGATGCTGATCTCGCTTGTGGACATAACGCCCCGCAGCGTTGGCCTGCCAGACCTCGATCAACTGTCCGGCCACGGGCCGACCGTCGCCGTCCAGGACGCGGCCGACGATGCGGATGCGCTCTCCGATCGGCTCCCCACCCGGGGCCAGCGTCAGGTCTGCCTCGACCGGGTCGACGTCCAGCTGACCGAAGACCGGCGCGAAGAGCTCGATCTCCTCGGGGTCCACGTGGCGAGGGTCTTTGGTGGGGTGGCGCAGCGCGGAGCTGCGGTATGGACGGAAGTCCAGCAGCGGCTGGAGCAGACCAGGAGCAGCGCCTTGGTGAAGGGTGCCGATCTCAGCGGTGATCTCCGCCTGCCTCGCGATAGGGACATCAAGCGGTGCCGGTTCGGGCGCCGCAGGGGACACGGGGGCATCAGAGGACCGAAGGTGCTCCCGCGAGGTGTCATCGTCGACTGCCATGCCCCGACCCTAGCGCGGTGTTCGCATCTTGGCTAGGGGTTCGCCTGACGAACCACCACGGTATGTCGCCAGGCACGTTCAGTCGATCGCGCGGTCCGATCCGGCGACAGCGCCGACCGCGGTCAGCGCAACGGCGACCGCGGCGAGGAAGAGCAACGGCGCCACCCACCCCGCAGTCGCGCCGTTCAGAGCACCGACCACGATCGGGCCGCTGGCCCCCATCCCGTAGCCGACCGTCTGGACCATGGCCGACAGCTCACGCACGGTGGACGCGTCGCGCGCGCGCAGGACGATCAGGGTGAAGACCAGGGAGATGCCGGCGCCCTGCGTCAGCCCACCGACGACCGCCCACAACAACCACCAACCCGGCAACAAGAGCTGCCCCCCGACCATGACCACCCACCCGAGGCCGAGGAGCACGCCCAGCCACCTCTGGTCTGCACGCCGCCGGCAGAGCGCAGGAATGACGAGCGTGGCTGGGATACCGAGGAGCTGGTAGATCGACATGGCGTTGCCGGCGATGGCACGGCCCAGTCCGGCCTCGTCACCGAGCAGAGTCGGCAGCCACGAGGTGAAGGAGTAGTAGAGGGTCGCCTGGAACCCGAGCATCAGCGAGACGGCCCATGCCATCGGCTGCCGCCAGACCGAGCGTGGGAGCACCGCCCCAGGCACGCCGGTCGTGGCCGGGGCGAGCGAGCGCTCCGGGAGCACGAACATGAGCCACCAGGCGGCCAGGCCGAGGACGGCCAGGCCGACCCAGGACACGAGCCCAAAGCGCCAGCCGTCCCCCACTGCAGACACCGGAGCAGTAAATGCCGCGGTCAGCGCCGCACCTCCAGCGAGCATCCCGGTGAAGATCGCCGTGACCCAGGCGACCCGATCAGGAAAGTCGCGCTTGATGACGGCTGGGATCAGGACGTTGCCGATCGTCATGCCGACGCCGATCACGACGGTGCCCACGAGCAGTAGGACCGAGCCGCCGAGCACGCGCAGCACCAGCCCCACGATCATCACGACAAGGCCGAGCGCCACCGCCTGCGCTGGCGCGAAGCGCCGCCCCAGGGCCGCCGCGATCGGCGCGAGGGTAGCGAAGCAGAGGACTGGCAGGGTGGTCAGCAGGCCGGCCGTCGTCGAGGTGAGGCCGACGTCCTGGCTGATCTCCTCCAGGACCGGCGCGACCGCGGCGATCGGTCCACGCAGGTTGAGTCCGACGATGACCACCGCAACCAGCGCCAGCACGGGCAGCCGCGACCCCGCTTGGTCGCGGTCCATCTGCGGATCCCTCATGCGGGAGTCCTACCACGTCTGCGGCCCGAGGCCGCAGACTCGAGCCCCACCGCCTCCCTCCCCGCGGGCATGCCACGCCAGTGACCGAACCGAGCGCGGACTATGGGGCCTGGCCGGTGGAGTCGCGGATCGCAAGCGTAGAGGGCAGGATCACGCAGCGATCCCGATGACCTTCCAACAGGATCTCCACCCCGAACTGCGCAGCCTCCTGGTAGGGGCCGCCGAGAGAGGTCAGCGTGGGCGTACACACCTGAGCGACGAACATGTCGTCGTAGCCGACGACACTGAGGTCCTCGGGCACCCGAACGCCACGGTCACGCAGGCGCTTCAGCACGCCGATGGCCAGTAGGTCGTTGTGCGCCACCAGCGCCGACGCGCCGTGCCGCAGGGCTGCGTCCGCTGCCGCCCCTCCATCCACGGCCGAGGGCCGGTAGGGGCCCAGTTGCTCGATGGTCACCCCTTGCGCCTCCGCTGCCTTGGCCAGGGCCGCCCAACGCTGGTGCCGCACCCACGACGTGGTCGGACCGCCGAGGTAGGCGAGCCGTTCATGCCCGAGAGAAACAAGATGGTCGACGATCTGTCGGGAGCCCAGGTCCTGCTCGACGAGCGCGCAGGACATGCCCCCGACATACCTGTTGAGCAGCACCAGGTGCGCACGGTCGGCCAGCGACAGGATCTCCTCATCACTGAGCCTGCTCGAGGCGAGCACGAAGCCGTCCACCCGTCCGATCAACCGCTCGATATTGGCACTCTCCCGAGCTGGGCTCTCCTCGGTGTTCACAATAACGAGCGTCAGGCCGGCCGCCTGCGCCCGGCCCTCGGCCCCCGTGATCGCGGAGAAGTAGTAGGGGTTGGTGATGTCGGGGACGACGATGGCCACGGTGCCGGACTGCCTCTCACGCGCCGAGCGCGCCGTGCGCTGATAACCCAGACGTTCGATGGACTCCATGATTCGCGCTCTGGTTGCGGAGTGGACCCGATCGGGCGTCCGGATGCTGCGGCTCACCGTGGCTGGGGACACGTCACAGTCCTTGGCTACGTCGTAAATCGTCGGCCGCCCCGTCGCCCTCCCCACACCATCTCCCTGATGCAACTAGATGAAACTTCTTGTGCACTCTAGCGGAGTTTTCTTAGCGTGGAAGTACACCGCACTCACCGACGAGAGGACAGAAATGTCGGCGATACCCGGCGACGCTCTGCCGAAGCAGCGCACCAGGATCGGTCAGAGCCGCTGGCTCGCCTATCTGGGCGCTGGCGAGATGGCGTTGAGCTGTGCTGCGGCCACGCTGATCTTCGTCCTGGTGCTGTGGCAGGCCATCCAGCGCTACCTGCCGCTGCAGAGCCTGCCCTGGACGGGCGAGTTGTCGCGCTTCTGCATGGTGTGGCTGACCTTCGCGGTCATGGGTCTGCTGCTGACGCGCGACGAGCACATCACGCTGCAATTGGTCGACGGCATCAAGAACCGGGCGCTGCTGTCTGCGGTCCACGTGTTCGCCCTCTTGGTCGTGGCTGCCGTCTCGGTCGGTGGTGTCGCCGAAGCCTGGAATCTCATCCAGGTCCAGAAGGTGCTGCACTCCCCGGCGCTCGGAATGCCAATGAGCTGGCTCTACGTCATACCTCTCCTCGGGTTCGCCAGCACCCTGCTCCGGGCCGTTGTCGGCGCCGTCGACGTCGTCAGAGTGGGTCCACAGGTCACTGCATTTGCCCAGACCTCGACGCACGTGGAGGGGGTGGGGTCCGAGTGAGCATCGCCCTCCTGATCGTCGCGATCATCGCGCTCCTCTCACTGCGGGTGCCGATTGCCTTCGCCTTCCTCGGACCTTCCTTGATGTGGATGATGCTCGAAGGCCAGTCATTGGGCCAGGCCACCCGGCTGATGAGCAACTCCCTGGCCAGCTTTCCCCTCCTGGCCGTCCCCCTCTTCATCATGCTCGGCGTCGTCGCTGTGCACGCCGGGATTGCCGAGCGAATCTTCGACTTCGCGCTGGCCCTCCTAGGGCGCGTCCGAGGCGGACTCGGTTATGTCAACATCGGCGTCAGCCTCGGCTTCTCGTGGATGTCGGGATCGGCGGTGGCGGACGCCGCGGCCCTGGGCAAGGTACAGATCCCGCAGATGGTCAAGGCTGGCTATCCACTGCGGTTCGGCCTCGGCCTGACCGGCGCGGCAGCCCTGATCGCACCGATCATGCCGCCCAGCATCCCCGCCGTCATCTATGCCGGTCAGGCGGGAGTCTCTACCGGCAAGCTCTTCGCCGCGTCTGTGATCCCGGCACTTCTGATGGCACTCGGACTGTGCCTGGTCGTCTGGGTCATCATGCGCAAAGACGAAACCATCGAACGCGTCCCCTTCGACGTCCAGCAGCTGAAGTCCACAGCGGTGCGTGTCCTCGGTCCAGCGCTGGCACCGGTCATCATCCTCGGCGGCATCCTCACCGGTTGGTTCACCCCGACCGAGGCGGCAGCGGTCGGCGTCGCCTACATGCTGCTCCTCGGCATCATCTACCGCACCGTCCGCCTGCGCGACGTCCCGACCATCCTGGTGGAGACGGTGACCACCACTGCGGCGATCATGCTCATCGTGGGCGCGGCCGCGCTGCTCGGTTACATCATGGCGCTGGGTCGGGTGCCACAGGCGCTGGCCGGAGCCGTCCTGTCCTTCACCGACAACGGGACGGTGTACCTGATCCTGGTCGCCCTACTCATGCTGGTCCTGGGCACGGTGATGGATGCGACCGCAACTCTGGTGCTCGTCATCCCCATCCTCATGCCGTTGGCCAAGACGCTGGACGTCGACCCGATACTGCTGGGCGTGGTGATGATTCTGTCCCTGATGATCGGCCTGCTGACCCCTCCTGTCGGCACGGTGCTCTACGTCCTGTCAGCCGTGCTCAAGGTCCCGGTCGGTGAGGTCTTCCGCGGCACGGTCCCGTTCATGGTGCCGCTGTTAGTGCTGCTTGTCCTGCTCATCGTCGTCCCCGACGTGGCCCTCTGGCTGCCCGAGAAGCTCGGGCTGTAACTACTCCCTCGTCCCACCTATCACAAGGAGAATGTCATGACCATCACCATCCGTCCACGACGCACTGTCCTCGCTGCGGTGCTCACCCTTCCCCTGGTCATCGGCCTCAGCGCGTGCGGCGGTGACACCGAGGCAGACACCGCGGCGAGCGACGGCACCTCGACGTCCGGCGACGGCGCAGCAGCGCAGGAGGAGGTGACCCTCAAGCTGGCCCACAGCTACACCGAGGAGCAGCCACAGCACCGTTGCGGCGCTGCGGTCATCGCGGAGGAGGTCGCGGCCTCCGACGTCGGACTGACGATCGACATCTTCCCCTCAAGCCAACTCGGCGGTGATGCGGACCGCATCTCAGCCGTTGTCGCCGGCGATATCGACATGGATATCCAGGGAGCCTCTGCGCTCGGTGCCGTCTACGAGCCCATTGGCATCCTGGACGCCGCGTATGCTTTCGAGGACGGCCCGTCTCTGAGCGCCTTCGTGGCCGGAGACGCGTCCGAGGGGATGCGCACGGCCTTCGCCGACGCATCCGGTGTCAACGTCCTCGGCGCCTGGTCGGCAGGTGCCCGGCAGTTCACTGCCAACACCCCGATCCGGACCCCGGAGGATCTGGACGGTCTGCGGATGCGGTTCCCCAACTCGCCACAGTTCCTGATGAACGCCAAGGCCCTCGGCGCCAGCGCCACTGAGGTCGCCTACGAGGAGCTCTACCTCGCGCTCCAGCAGGGAACCGTCGACGGCCAGGAGAACCCGATCGTCAATATCGACGCGATCAACCTCGACGAGGTGCAGGAAGACATCAGCCTCTCCAACCACCAGCTCAACTCCAACCTGGTCATCGTCGGACCGGTCTGGGACAAACTCAGCGACGAGCAGCAGTCGGCGCTCCAGGGTGCGGTCGATGCGGCCGTCGAGAAGGTACCAGCCTGCGTGGAGGAGTCGGAGCAGAAGATCCTGCAGGAGTGGAAGGAGTCCGGCGCGATGGAGGTCATCGAGGACGTGGACGTCGAGTCATTCCGCACCAAGGCCAGGGCCTACTTCGAGGAAAACCTCAAGGGCGAGACTCTGGACCTCTACACCGCGATCATGGACTCCTCGACCAGATGATTACTCCAGCGCGGACCCCGGCGTTGGACCGGGGACGCCGCCACGTCTGTGCGCTACTCGGGAGTGGCATCACCGAGTCGCTAACGCCGAGGATGCACGAAGCGGCTGCGGAGCGGCACGGCCTCACCCTTATCTATCGCGTCGTCGACCTCGAGGTGCTGGGGCTCACGGCGCAGGAGGGGGTCGATCTCGTTCCTCGCGCTGCCCAACTCGGCCTGTCCGGGATGAATATCACCCATCCTTGCAAGCAGTTGGTGCTCCCGGTCCTCGACGAGCTGAGCCCCGAAGCAGCACTCATCGGTGCGGTCAACACGGTCGTCTTCACCAGCGGCCGCATCGTGGGCCACAACACCGACATGACCGGGTTTGCGCACGGTTTTCGGCGCGACCTCGGCAACGTCGACCTCTCCCGCGTGATCCAGTTCGGTGGCGGCGGCGCAGGCTCAGCGGTAGCGCATGCCCTCGCTGCCTTGGGTGCCGAAGGCCTCCTCATCGTCGATCCGGAACATTCGCGGGCCACGGAGCTCGCGGCCTCTGTCGAGTCGGTCAGCAGCCTGCGGGTCACGGCCGTCGCGCCCGAGGACGCGCCCGCCGCGATGAGGCTGGCATCGGGCGTCGTGAACTGCACTCCGGTCGGGATGGCCGCCCATCCCGGCACCCCCTTCCCGACCTCGCTCCTCCATCCGGACCAGTGGGTGTGCGACGTCATCTACCGTCCTCTGGTCAGCGAACTCATCTCCCAGGCACGGCAGAGGGGGTGTCGCACCGCCACCGGTGCCGGCATGGCCGTGGGCCAGGCCGTCGAATCCTTCGCGCTGTTCACCGGTACCCCTCCGGAGCCTGAAGGTTTCGAGCAGGATTTCCACGCCCTCGTGGACGCGGAAAGGCAGGCCCATGCCACTTCTTGAGACGTCCGTAGCGACCGTGTCCCTGAGTGGGACCCTGGCGGAGAAACTAGCGGCCGCCCAGGCTGCCGGCTTCGACGGCGTGGAAATTTTTGAGCACGACCTGCTCGCCGGTCCGCTGACACCGGAGGACGTGAGACGTCGCTGTGCCGACCTGGGGTTGACGATCACGATGTTCCAGCCGTTCCGCGACGTCGACTCTCGGGAACCCGCGACGTTCCAAGCCAACCTGCGTCGTCTAGGTCGCAAGATGGAGCTGATGGACCGGCTCGGCACGGAGCTGATCCTGGTCTGCTCCCATGTGGGCGAGGACGCCGTGAGCAACATCGACCAGTTGTCCTCGCAACTGCATACCGTCGGCCGCCTCGCCGCCGAGCACGGCGTACGGGTCGCCTACGAGGCACTCGCCTGGGGACGCCACGTTAACGATTACCGCGTCGCCGCGGAGGCTGTCGCACTAGCAGACCATCCCGCGGTCGGCACCTGCCTGGACTCCTTCCACATCCTCTCCCGAGGACTGGACCCGGCCGGCATCTTGGAGCTCCCGGCGACTTCCCTCTTCTTCCTGCAACTTGCCGATGCACCGCGGATGGGTATGGATGTCCTCCCGTGGAGTCGTCACTACCGGTGCTTCCCCGGCCAGGGCAATCTCGACGTGACCAGCGTGACGCTGAATGCGCTCCTGGCCGGATACACCGGCCCGCTGTCGCTCGAGGTGTTCAATGACGTCTTCCGTCAGGCGCCTGCCCCCGACACTGCTCGCGACGCTTATCGCTCACTGATGCACCTCCAGGACCAAGTGCGACAACGTATCCAGCATCACCGGACAGACGGTGTGCGGGCGTTCGCTTCGGAGCTCGACCGGGTCGAAGGACTGCTGCTCCCCGGCTCGGAGCCGCCGCATCCCCGCGGTTTGGCCTTCGTAGAGTTCGAGGATGACGTGGGCGCCCCGTTGGCGGACCTTCTCGACAAAGTCGGTTTCGCCCGCGCCCGCACGACCCCGGAGGCCACCGCCTGGTCGCACGCCGGAGTGTGGTTGGCGACTCGGCCCTCACGTGTTGCGCAGCAGGCCAGGGTTACCGGCCTTGGACTCCGTGTGGAGGAGCCCACGGCCGCTGCCCGACGCGCGGAGACCCTCGGCGCGTTGGTGCTGGAGGTCGAGGCGCTCGGGCAACTGCTGCCGGCTATCGTCGCGCCCGACTCGACCCGGATCACCTTCTGCCCCATCGAGGACCCAGGTCCAGCGCCAGCAGGGGCGGGAGCCGGCCTGCCCGGACTGACCGGGATCGACCACGTGGCGCTGACGCAGGTCTGGCACGACTTCGATGGAGCCGTGCTCTTTCTTCGATCGGTCCTGGGCTTGACAGCCCAAGCCAGCCATGACGTGCCCGACCCTTACGGCCTAGTCCGATCCACCGCGATGACCACCCCTCATGGGGAGGTCTGCCTAGCCCTGAACGTCCCCCCGCGCGGGATTCGAGGGGCTCGGGTCGAGACTGGTCAGCACGTCGCCTTCGCCACCTCAGACCTGCTCGCCACCGCCACACACCTTCAGCAGCGCGGTGTGCCGCTCCTGGAGATACCGGACAACTACTACGAAGACCTGCAGGCGCTCTACGACCTCACCGACCAACGGTCCGAGGACCTGCGTGCTCGTCATGTGCTTCTCGACCGGTCACCCGATAACGGAGAGTATCTCCAACTCTTTACCCGGACCGTCGGCGGCGTCTTCCTGGAGTTCGTGCAACGCTCCCCTACCTACACCGGCTTCGGAGCACGCAACGCCCCCTTCCGGCTCGCGGCCCAGTCCAGGGTCTAGAGCGTCGCCGTGAAAATTCTCGACGCCACCACCGTGCTCGCGCAGGGATTGGCCTTCCCCGAGGGCCCGCTCGACATCGGAGGCGGGGAAGTGGCCTTCGTCGAGATGGCTGCGGACCGTGTCGCGGTGCTCGATCGCGACAGCGGCGGCCTGCGCAGCGTGCCGTGCGCCGACGGGCCGAACGGCCTGGCCGTTGGTCGGCATCCTCGCGAAGTGCTCGTCTGCCTCAACGGCGGGTTGACGTTCACCAAAGATGCTGATGGTCGGCTGACCCCGGGGCACGCCGTCGACCGGCACGCTAGGGGCGGTATCGCCTACCTGCACCTCGACAGCGGGGCACGCGAGCTCCTCATCGCCCCCGGGCCGGACTCGCCCGTGAGCGGACCCAACGACGCCGTCATCGCCCCGCCCGGGAGCCCGTCCGCCGGTGGATTCTTCTTCACCGACCTCGGACGCCAGCTTCGCACCCGGGTGGAGCCAGGTGGCGTGTTCTGGTGCGGGCTCGACGGGAGCGGGCTCACCACCGTCGCGTACCCCAGGCCGGGCCGACCCAACGGCATCGGTCTGAGCCCGGACGGGAAGACCCTCTACGTGAGCGAATCCAGGAGCGCTCGGGTGTGGGCCTGGGACGTCCTCGGTCCAGGTGCCCTCGGGCACGCGTGGTTGGTGCACGAGTTTCCTCGTCCTACCCGCCTGGACGGGCTCACGGTCACGGCCAGGGGCAACCTGGTGTGCACCAACCTGGTGGTCGGTCAGCTCACCGTCCTCTCGCCGGCCGGACAGATCCTGCACGTCCTCACGGTCGAGGATCCCTACCCCACCAACGTCATCATCGAGGCCGGGCGAGGCGACTACCTCTTGGTGACCTTGGGTTCAACCGGGCGAATCGTGCGGCTCCACGTCCCGGAGTTAGCACCGCTGTGATCGCCATACCGACCAGGGGCCGGGCGTACGGCCACCCGTCTGCCTGGGCTCGACGGATCCCTCGCCACGTAGAGTCGTGACCATGAGCGCGAGGGAGGAAACGCCGTCCGGCGAGCAGCCAGGACCACCACCACGGCCACTTCCGGCCCCCAGACCCAGCGGATGGCTTGAGTTCACGGCCAGGGTAGTGCGAGACCGAGCTCACAGCGGGTGGGGCTGGCTGCGGGACGAGGAGCTGATCGCCTCAGTGCACGCAGCGGGCGGGCTGGCCGCTTATCTGCCCGGCGAACGGATCGGCACTCGCGACCAGGTGATCCTGCGCCTCGCCGTCGATCCCGACGGTCACGTCGCGACCACCACTCCCGGTGGCCCGCCCACGGCCGGACCCCAGCTCGAGGACTTCCTGATGCCGATCCTGGATCGGCTGCGGGTGCTCGCGATCGTCGACCCGGAGACCGCGATCGGCCCTCCCGGGTTGCCGGCCGACCAGTTGCGTCAGGACGCCGAGCAACCGGACGCAGACACCCGACAGGTGTATGCGTGGCAAGCCAAGGACACGACCGTCGGGCGCATCGTGGCGACGTCGCTGGACCAGAACCTCGACCTGCACCGCGACGGCGACTGGGTGATCGCAGCGCCCGCGCACGGATCTCCCCTCGTGCTCCACCAGGCCCCCGGCCGTGGCCGGATGTCCATCCACCCCTTCGTCATCGTGGAGCGCCGCGCCGAGCTGCGTGCCTTCACCTATATCGGCGGCGCCAAAGACAGCGACCTGCGGGTCCACGTCGAGAGTGGTCCCCCCCTGCTGCCCGCACCCCCTCCAGGCGCACACCCGGACACGACGGCCCTCTCGCAGTGGCTCGCCCGGCCCGAGGAGAATCATGAGCACGCCCCCGGCGCGCCCTCTGGGGTGGCCACCCCCTCACCGGCACAGGTCGCGGTCATCGAGCGCGTGATCAGCGGCGATGACCCAAGCTCGGCGCTGGAGCAGCTGTGCCAGACGTTCGAGGTGCCTGAGCTGGTCGCGCGGCTCGCTGAGGTCCCCCACGGCCAACCGGATCCCGTCACCCCTTGGCAGATCGTCAGCCCGCAGTCGCGTCGCGGCATCGTGGCTGCGGCAATCGCGGATGCCAACTCGGACGAGCCCACCGGCAGGATGCCGTGGCACGCGCTGGACCGCGCGATCTACCACCGACCCACGCTCGGGCTGGCACTCGGCTTCATCGAGATGGTCCTCGCGGGCATCCTCGTCGCGGTCGTGATCAACGGTCTGCTCAGTCCGTGGTGGTGGATCCTGGTGGGTGCGATCGTGCTCGTGGCCATGGACCACACCACCAGCGGGGCGATCCGTCGCCACGCGCTCCGGCATGAAGAGTCATCACCGGACCCGACAGATTAGGCCGCTGCCGGACTGCAACTGCCTAGCGATAGTGATCGCCCCCGCAGACCCAGCCTCCCCCGCGGCCTTCCTCCCTGCCCCCACCACCACATACCAAGGAGCACTCTTGACCATTCTGCCCGGCACCGACCTGGAGATCTTCCCGCTCAACCTCGGCGGCAACCCCTTCGGTTGGACCGCTGACGAGGCGACTACCCACGCGATCCTCGACGCTTTCGTCGACGCCGGCGGCAATGTCATCGACACCGCCGATTCCTATTCAGCCTGGGTGGACGGCCACGTCGGCGGCGAGTCCGAGGCGCTCATCGGCAGTTGGCTGTCGGCGCGCGGCAACCGCGACCAGGTGCTGGTGGCGACCAAGGTCGCCAAGAAGCCAGACCGGATGGGCCTGGCACACGACAACGTGGTCGCCGCGCTCGATGAGTCGCTGGCACGCCTGCACACCGATCACGTCGACCTCTACTACGGCCACTTCGACGACGAAACCGTGCCGGTGCAGGACCAGGCGCAGACCTTCCACTCCCTGGTCGAGGACGGGAAGGTGCGCGCGGTCGGCCTGTCCAACTACTCCCCCGACCGGCTGCGCGCCTGGTGCGAGTTCGCTTCGAGGGAAGGGCTCACGCTCCCAGCGGCGCTCCAGCCGCGCTACCACCTGCTGGCGCGGCAGACCTACGAGAGTGACTACGCCCCGATCGTCGCCGACTTCCCGATGGCGGTCTTCAGCTATCCGGCCCTAGCCTCCGGCTTCCTCACCGGCAAGTACCGCAGTGCGACCGATCTGGAAGGTCGCGCACGGGGGGGAGCAGCGGGCCGCTACCTGGAGGCGGGTGGGCTGCGCGTCGTCGACGTCCTGGTGCGGATCTCCTCGGCGTATGCCGTGGCACCCGCGACCGTCGCGCTGGCCTGGGTGCTCGCCAAGGGCGTCAGCGCCCCGATTGCCTCGGTCTCCCGCGTCGACCAGTTGCCCGCGCTCATGGCCGCCGCGACGCTCCAGTTGAGCTCCGAGGACCTCGCCGCCCTTGATGAGGCCTCGCTCGGTTTCTGACCGCCCGGGCGCCGTGCTCAGCCCCCGCCCACCACCCGGCGCGGTTGGTCTCGACCCCCACCGTAGAAGAACTCCTGCGCCGGGGGACGCCTCTCCAGGTCGCGCCGGAACCCCCACCGCGCGACGACGGTCAGCACGGCGGCGATCAGGAAGCACACGCCGGCTGCCCACCACGCCACCGCGAAGCCAAAACCTTGGATGACGAATCCGAGGAGCGCGGGTCCGACCGCGCCCCCGGCGAACGCGCCGGCCTGCACGATCGAGGACGCCTGGGTCGGCATATCCCGGCCGACCCGCGCCACGGCAAACAGCATCAAACCAGGCCAGGACCACCCGATGGCGAAGGCCAGGATCCCGAACACGATCACCGCCCACGGCACGGCCAGCCACCCGATGAAGAACATCGCGACGCCTCCCCCGAGGATCATCGCCGCGACCACCGACAGGTTTCCGCCATAGCGCCGGTCCGCCCGGAAGCCCGCCACGACCCGCATGACCACCGAGGTGCTGGATCCCCCGGCCATCAGCCACCCGGCCTGCTCGATGGTGAGTCCGATCTGATGGGCCCAGCTGGCGAGGTAGGCACCCAAGAAATTGCAGGACATGCTGGCGAAGGCGATCGCCAGCGCACACAGGATCAGTGGATTCCACGGCGCATGGTCGGGGGCCACCGGTCGCTCGGGGGTATGACGTGCCTGGCTCCCTGCCACGGTGCGCACCGGCGACCCACCCTCCTCGGCAGGATGAGACCGCAGTATCGCGAGCGCAAAGAGGATCAACCCCACCGTGCCGGTGATGACAAAGGTGCTGCGCCAACCCAGAAACGCTGTCGTGGTCGGCACCGCGAGGCCACCGAGCATGATGGCTGTCGGCACCGCCGCCTGCTTGATACCAAAACCCAGCCCCCGGCGCCCCGGCGGAAGCAGGGAGGCGACGGCCTTGTTGGAGGTCCCCTGACACGCCGCGTTGGCGGCACCGAGGACGGCCATCGACACGATGAGTCCGACCAGGTCGCGCACCAGAAAGGCGACCGCAAGACTTCCGGAAGCGACGAGCGCGCCCGCGTAGAGCCGCCCGGTCCGCGGACTCCAGCGTTCCAGCAGTCCCGCTCCCAGGATGGTGCACAGCGCGGCCGCAGCGAAGAAGACGCTGACCACGACCCCCACGCCAGCGACCCCGAATCCGAGGTCAGGCATCATCAGGACGGCCTGGGAGCCGACCAGGAAGGGGGGGAGGGCGCCGAGGGTCGTCAGGGCGCTGGCGCTCAGCATCAGCCGACCAGTGGGCCCGATCAGTGGTCGACGCGACCGCTCGAGGCTGCCGGCAGCCTTGCTCACCGGGCGTCGACCACGACGATTGCCCGGCCCTTGATCTGGCCGGCGTCCAGCAGCTCATAGGCCATCGGCGCCTCGTCGAGGCTGAACCGACGGGTCACCGCGCGGCGCACATCGAAGGCGCCTTCGTCGGCGAGCCGGATCACCTCGGGGAGGTCGCGCCGGGTGCGGGCGCCGTAGGAGCCGGTGATCGTCAGAGCGCGCCGCACCATCGAGGTGATCGGGATCGCCGCGGTAGCCGCGCCCGCCGCGATGCCGACCACGACTAGCTGACCACCCTCACTCAGCAGGGAGACGCCCAGCTCCACGGTCTCGGGGCGCCCGATCACCTCGAAGACGACCTGGGCCCCGGCGCCGCCGGTGGCCTCCAGCACGGCCTCGCGGACATCCTCGGTGCGCCCGTTCACGGTGACGTCGGCGCCAAGCTCACGGACTGCGGCCAGCTTCTCGTCGTCGACATCGACCGCGATGATCGTGCTCGCCCCGAGATGCCGGGCAAACTGGACGATGCTGGAGCCGACGCCGCCGACCGCGACCACGGCGACGGTGCGGCCGGCCAGTCCCCCTTGAGGGCGGCTGACGGCACCGTAGGCCGTGAAGGCGGCGCAGCCCAGGATCGCGGACTCTTCCAGGGGAAGGCCAGGAGGCAGCAGCGCCAGACCGGTCACCGGCACCACCGCATACTCGGCCAGCCCGGCCATCGAGTACATCGACAACCGCGAGCCGTCGGCACGGGCCAGTCGGGACGTGCCGTCGAAAAGGTTGCCCCGGAGCCTGTTCTGCTCGAAGAAGGGCGTGCACAGGTTGTCGCGGCCGCCCAGGCATGAGGGGCACTGACCGCACGGCATGATGAAGGCGCCGACCACCCGGTCGCCGACGGCCAGCCCGTCCACGCCCTCGCCGATCTCCTCGACGTGCCCGGAGATCTCGTGCCCGAGCACGCCTGGCGCAGGGAAGGCAACCTCACCCTTGATGACGTGCAGGTCGGTGTGGCACACCCCGACTGCCGCCACCTGGACCAGCGCCTCCCCGCGGCCGGGCCGGGGCCTCGGGATGTCTTCGACACGCATCGGCGCGTCCGGCCCTTCCCATACGACTGCTTTCATGCGTTTATCGTGGCACGGGCCTGGGCGCTGCGCGCTCCGGCTCAGGTCGTGCGGGAGAAGACCTGCTCCCCGGCCAGGTGCACCGACCTGACGCGTCCGGGCAGGTCCACCATGTCGTCATACGCGCCGTCGAGGACGACGACGTCACCGACTTTGCCCGGGGTGAGCGTGCCGTAGTCGTCGTCAACGCCGAGGAGCTCGGCAGCTGAGCGGGTCGTCGCCTCCCACGCCTGCTGGGCGGTGAGACCGTTCTCGGCCATCAGCCGAACCTCTTCGAGGTTGGTGCCGTGCACGCCCACCCCGGAGTCGGTGCCCATCGCGATCCGCACTCCGGCCTGCGCCGCCCGGCGGAAGGAGTCGTCATGCACCTCAGAGACCATCCGGGCCTTGGCCAGGACCAGGTCCGGGATGGCCGCACCGGCCGCCGCGGAAGCGAGCACGGCACGGGGAGCAGACAGCGTCGGCACCAGCCAGGTGCCACGCTCGAGCATCATCTCGATCGCCTCGTCGTCCAGATAGATCCCGTGCTCGATCGACCGGACGCCGTTGCGGACCGCCGTCTTGATCCCGTCCGTCGCCTGGGCGTGGGCCATCACATGCAAGCCGGCCGCGCTCGCCTCGGTGACCAGGGCGGCGATCTCATCGTCGCGGAAGTGTCCGTGCAGCGGGTTGCTGCGCGGGGAGAGCACTCCCCCGCTCGTTGCCACCTTGATGACGTCGGCACCGGCGCGGATCAGCTCGCGGACCTTCTTGCGCATCTGCTCAGGCCCGTCCACAACCGCGTCGGGCACCCCCGGATGGCTGGTCATGATCCCGACCTCGGCGCCACAGACGTGCCAGTCGTCGCCGTGGCCGCCGGTCTGGCTGAGCATGTTGAGGGCGATCTGCATCCGGGGGCCCGGTGTCAGCCCGCGCCGGACGGCCTCGGCCACACCCAGGTCCGACCCCCCGGCGTCGCGGACCCAAGTGATGCCCGTCTCCAGCGTGGCCCGCATGCGCTGCGCCGCTTGAAAAAAGGGCAGCGAAAAGGGCGTCTGCAGGTGGCGCGTGGTGTCGGGCTGCTCAAACATGAAGTGCACGTGAGCGTCGAAGAGCCCAGGGAGCACGGTCGCACCGGCGCAGTCGACCACCTGGTCGGCATCGACGTCGAGCCCAAGCCCGACCTCCACCACCCGGCCGTCCACGACATACACGTCCGCGGTGCCGGGGGCGGCTCCCGTGCCGTCAAGGAGAGTGCCACCCGTGAACACGACGCTAGTCATGAGTTCACCGTAGTCTGCGGGTCCATGTCAGTGGCTGGCAGTACAGTCTCGGCGTGACGCAACCGGTCCGGGTAGGAACCCCCGAACAACTCCCAGCCAGCCCGTGGCCAGCCCTGTGGGCGCTCGTCGTCGGCTTCTTCATGATTCTGGTCGACTCGACCATCGTCTCGGTGGCTATCCCGTCGCTGATCGGGGCCTTCGACGCCAGCATCAATGACGTCATGTGGGTCACCTCGGCCTACCTGCTCGCCTACGCTGTGCCACTCCTGATCACCGGCCGCCTGGGCGACCGGGTCGGGCCCAAAAACGTCTACCTGGTGGGGCTGGTGATCTTCACGCTCTCCTCGCTGTGGTGCGGACTCTCCGGCGAGCTGAATACCGGCATCTCCGGACTCATCGCGGCGCGGGTGGTGCAAGGCATCGGCGCCTCACTCATGACACCGCAGACCATGACGGTCATCACGCGGACCTTCCCCGCCGAGCGTCGTGGCAGCGCCATGGCGCTGTGGGGAGCCACCGCGGGGGTCGCCACGCTAGCCGGGCCGCTGCTGGGCGGGGTGCTGATCGACGCCCTCGGCTGGGAGTGGATCTTCTTCGTCAACGTACCCGTCGGGATCATCGCGTTCGTGCTCGCCGTCCGCCTCGTCCCCGCCTGGCCACGACTCCGCATCGCTTCGACCTGCTCGGGGTGGCGCTGAGCGCCGTCGGTCTGTTCGCCGCCGTCTTCGGGATCCAGGAGGGGCAGGCCTACAACTGGGGAAAGATCAACGGCATCCTCTCGATCCCGCTGCTGATCGGCGTCGGCGTGGTGATGCTGGTCCTCTTCGTGATCTGGCAGGGGGTCAACCGTGGTGAGCCGCTCGTCCCGCTGTCCCTGTTCGCCGACCGCAACTTCTCCTTGGCCAATGTCGCGATCACCGCGATGGGCTTCACCATCACAGCGCTGATCTTCCCCTTCATGATCTGGGCGCAGACGGTGCGCGGCATGTCGCCGACGATGGCCGCCCTCGTGCTGGCACCGTCGTCGGTCATGTCCTTCCTGCTGGCCCCTCTCGCCGGGTGGCTGACCGACCGCGTCCACCCGCGCCTCCTGGTCGGCTCCGGCACCGCGCTGCTGGCCGCGGCGCTGGTGCTGCTGTCTGCGGTCATGACTCCGGACGCCCCGCTGTGGCAGATCTTGATCGGGATCACGATGTTGGGGATCGCCAACCCGTTGATCTGGGGCCCGCTGTCGACGACCGCCACGCGCAACTTGCCCATGCGCGACGCGGGCGCCGGCTCAGGCGTCTACAACACGACCCGCCAGATGGGTGCCGTCCTTGGCAGCGCAGCGATCGCGGTGCTCATGGAGTCCCGCCTGGCTGCGCGTCTCGGCGAGAGCGGTCTGGGCGTTTCACCAGAGGGTATGGCGAACGCGTCCGGTCAGCTTCCGCCCCAGGTCCTCGAGCCGTTCTCGCGGGCCCTGGGTGAGTCCATGCTGCTGCCCGCAGCCGTGATTCTCACCGCGACCGTGGTCGCGCTCTTCTTCGAGCTGCCTCGCCACTTGCGCAAGGATCAGCCCGCGCCCCTGGCTCCCTAGTCGCCGGACTCCTGCTCCTGCTCCGGGGAGAGCTCCTGCGCAGTGTTCGCGGCAGGTTCCTCGACCGGCTCGGTGGGCCTGGTGCTGGTCTCGGCGATGGAGTCGACGACTTCGACGCGCGGATAGACCGGCTGCCACATGAGGTCGTGGATGCCCTGGATGGGGTTGTCGAGCGGTCGGGTCGCCACGCCATCGGCGACCGCTGCCTGCGCCACCCGCACCGCGACCACGGCCGAGACTGCGCGCAGCTTCTGCATCGACGGCAGGATCGGGGAGCCCTTGCGTCGTGCCGACGTCATCTCGGCGACTGCCTGAGACGCCGCGGTGATCATGCCGTCGGTCACTTGCGTCGCTCGCACCGCGACGGTGCCCAGCCCGATCCCCGGGAAGACGAGCGCATTGTTGGCCTGGGCGATGTCATACCTCGTGCCCTTGTGCAGCACTGCGTCGAAGGGTGAACCAGTCGCGATCAACGCGTTGCCGTCGGTCCACTCCAGCAGGTCCTGTGGGACCGCCTCGGCCTTGGGCGTGGGGTTGGACAGGGGCATGATGATCGGCCGTTCGCAGTGCGCGGCCATCTCCCGCACGATCTCTTCGGTAAAGGCTCCGGCCTGTGCCGAGGAGCCGATCAGGATCGTCGGCTTGATGTTGTGCACCACATCGGCGAGGTCGTAGCGACCACTCGTGGTGGTCCACTGCGCGACCTCTTCCGCGGGGCGGGCGTAGCGTTCCTGGAAGGGCCGCATCGGGCTGTCCGTGCGCAGCAGGCCGCGGCTGCCCAGCCCCCAGAATCGACGCTCAGCCTCTTCTTGGCTCAGGCCCTCGGACACCATGATGTCGCGCATGAGGTCAGCGATGCCGATCCCGGCCGTGCCGGCGCCATAGACGACGACCCGCTGGTCGCTGAGGCGCTCACCCTTAGCTCGCACCGCGCCGAGAGCAGCGGCGGCGACCACGGCCGCGGTCCCTTGGATGTCGTCGTTGAAGGAGCAGTGCTCTTCGCGGTAGGTCTCCAGGATGCGGTGCGCATTGTCTGCACCGAAGTCCTCCCAGTGCAGCATGGCATGAGGGAAGTGCGCCTTGACCTTGGCGACGAACCTCGCGACAAAATCGTCATACCGCTGACCGCGCACCCTTGCGTGTCGCACCCCCAGGTAGGCAGGGTCGTTGAGAAGTCCCAGGTTGTCGGTGCCCACGTCGAGCACCACGGGGATCGCGCGCAACGGGTGGATGCCCGCGGCCGTGGTGTAGACAGCGAGCTTGCCGACCGCGATCCGGATGCCGCCGACGCCCTGGTCACCGATGCCCAGAATGCCTTCGGAGTCGGTCACCACGAGCAGGTCGACGTCTTCGGCGCCCTGGCCGTGAGATCCCATCGCATCATCGATGCCGTCTGGGTCGTCGATGGACAGGTAGATGCCGCGCGGGCGGTCGAAGGTCGAGCTGAACTCCTGGATCGCCTGCCCCACCGTGGGGGTGTAGATGATCGGCAGCATTTCATCGAGGTTCTCCGAGACCAGCCGGTAGAAGAGGATCTCGTTGAGGTCCTGCAGCTGGTTGAGGAAGACATACTTGCTCAGCGCGTCCGGTTGGCTGGAGAACTGCAGATAGGCCCGCTTGAGCTGCTCGTTGAGCGTGTTGACTGCGGGCGGGAGCAGCCCTACCAGCCCGAGCGCCTTGCGCTGCTCGAGGTTGTAGGCCGGCCCGAAGTTGAGCATCGGGCGGGCCAGGACCTGGCGGCCCCGGACGGCGATCTGGACGGTCTCGACTCCGTCGACGGTGCGGAACTGATACTGGCGCGGCATGGTCAGACTCTAATCCATTCTGGGGTCGAATATCGCATCTCGGAATACTTTTTCCATTGTACGGGCGTGACGACCATCACATGCGTCTCCCGATCAGCTCGGGTGACCCTCGATCTCTCCCGTGGCGCTCGCCATCTCCTGCTGCGCCACCCGCTTGGTACGCCAGGCGGTGAGCACGCTGCCGAGCCCGACCACGGCCAACGCTGCGGCGAAGATCCAGGCGAACGGGGACGGGTCCGAAGAACGATCGGTGGAGGTGCTGTGCGCCATGTCGCCACCTTGGCACAACCCGGCCGCGCTCGCGCGAGAACGAACCGCACCGACCGCTGACGCTGAACCAGCGTCAGATGTCGAACGTCACACCCTGGGCGAGCGGCAGCTCACCGGAGAAGTTGACCGTGTTGGTGGCCCGGCGCATGTAGGCGCGCCACGAGTCCGACCCTGACTCGCGGCCGCCGCCGGTCTCCTTCTCACCGCCGAAGGCGCCACCGATCTCCGCGCCAGAGGTGCCGATGTTGACGTTGACGATGCCGCAGTCCGACCCGGCGCTGGAGCAGAAAGTCTCGGCCTCCCGCTGGTCCTGGGTGAAGACGCTGGAGGACAGCCCTTGGGGCACCGCGTTGTTGAGCGCGATCGCCTCGTCGAAGGATTCGTAGGGAAGGACGTAGAGGATGGGCGCGAATGTCTCCGTGTGCATGACCTGCGTCTGTTCCGACATGCGGATCAGCGCCGGCCGCACGTAGTAGGCGCCCTCGGCGGCGGCGGCGAGCTCGCGCTCTCCCCCCACCACTACCTCACCACCGGATGCGGTGGCGGCCTCCATGGCCGCGACGAAAGCGTCATAGGAGCGTTGGTCGAGCAACGGCCCCACGAGCGTGTCCTGCGACATCGGGTCTCCGACCGGCAGGGCGGCGTAGGCGCCAGCCACCCTCTCGGTGAGCTCCTCGATCACCGAGCTGTGCGCGATCACCCGACGCATGGTCGTGCAGCGCTGACCCGCGGTCCCGGCCGCGGAAAAGACGATGCCGCGGGTGGCGAGGTCGAGGTCTGCCGAAGGTGCGACGATCGCGGCGTTGTTGCCGCCGAGCTCGAGCAGGCTGCGCCCGAAGCGGCCTGCCACGGTCGGCCCGACGGTCCTGCCCATGCGCGTCGAGCCGGTCGCGCTCAGCAGGGCCACACCGGGGTTGGCGACGAGCGCCTCCCCCACCTCTGGTCCACCGAGCACCACCTGGGACAGGTCGGCGGGGTAGCCGTGCTCAGCGAGCGCCCGCTGCAGCAGCGCAGCTGCCGCGATGGCGCACAGCGGCGTCTTCTCCGACGGCTTCCACACGACGGGGTCGCCGCACACCAGGGCGATGGCGGTGTTCCAGGACCACACCGCGACGGGGAAGTTGAATGCGGAGATCACCCCGACCACACCGAGCGGGTGCCAGGTCTCCATCAGCCGGTGCCCGGGGCGCTCGGAGGACATGGTGCGACCGAAGAGCTGGCGGGAGAGTCCCACGGCGTAGTCGCAGATGTCGATCATCTCCTGCACCTCGCCCCGCGCCTCCGAGGTGATCTTGCCCGCCTCGATGCTGACCAGGGTGGCGAGGGCGTCCTGGTGCTCGGCCAACAGTTCCGCAAACCTCTTGACCATCGCTCCTCGCGCTGGCGCCGGCACGCTGCGCCAGGTCAAAAACACGTCGTTGGCGCGGGCCACTGCGACCGCGACCTCCTGAGGAGTGCTCCAGGCCAGGGAGGAGACGACGGCGCCGTTGATCGGCGACCGACCCACCTGCTCGCCCAGGTAGGTCGAGAGGTCCGCTCCGCAGGCGCGGACGGCTTCCTCTGCTCCAGCCCTGAGGTCTGCGGCAGCGGGGAGTGCGCCGGTCTTCGTGTCGGCCGTGCTGGGGTTGATGCTCACTGAGTGCGGTCTCCTGGGGTGAGGGGTGCTAGACGATGTGTTTTTCGGGCTGGTGGTCGCCGCGAGCGAAGCGGGCGACGTCGAGGGAGGTGACGTCGATCACGGGGCTCTGACCGCGGACCAGAGCGCTGGCGACCTCTCCCACCGAGGGTCCCATGAGGAACCCGTGACCAGAGAAGCCGGTGGCATAGACGAAGCCGGGCAGATCTGCGGCGATCCCGATCAAGGCGTTGTGGTCGGGCGTCATCTCGTAGAGGCCCGCCCAGCCGGAGCGCAGCTCGGCCTCGGCCAGGCGGGGCGCGCGCCGTTCGACGGCTGCTGCGAGCCCGGTCAACCAGCCATCGTCCCGCCCGAGTTTGATGCCGACGGTCTCCTCCGGGTCGGACATCCCGACGAGGAGGCCGGGGCCTTCGTCATGAAAGTAGAAGGAGGTGGAGAAGTCGATCGTCATCGGGGTGGCTCGGTCGCCTCGGCCCGGCACCGGACCGGTGCACACGATCTGGCGACGCAACGGCTCGACCGGCAGGTGCACCCCGAAGAGTTCCGCGACCCCACCTGACCAGGCGCCCGCCGCACAGACGACCTGCTCGGTCGCGATCCGACCCGCCCGTGTCAGGACGGCCCGGATCTGGCCGTCTTTGATCTCTGCGCCGATGACCGCGCACCCGGTGATGATCCTTGCCCCCGCCCGCCGTGCCGCGCGCGCGTAGCCCTGCACGACCGCCTCCGGGGCACAGTGCCCATCACCGGCGTGCCAGCTCGCAGCCAGGAGCCCGTCGGTGCGGATCAGCGGGGATAGCGCCTTGGCCTGCGCGGGTTCGATCATCTCGGACGGGACGTCGAGCGAGTTCTGCAGGGCCACCGCTGCCTCGAAGTCCGCGACGTCCTGGGCGTCGTCGAGAAGGAAGAGATAACCCACCTTGTGCAGGTCGATCGGCTGGTCGAAGCGCTGCTCGAAGGTGTCAAAGACCTCCAGCGAGCGCCGTGCCAGCGCGATGTTGACCTCGTCGCTGAACTGCGCCCGCAGCCCTCCGGCTGCCTTGCTCGTGGAGCCCGAACCCAGGGTGTCCTGCTCGAGGACGACCACGTCGCGCACCCCCGCAGCCGCCAGCTGGTAGGCCGTGCTGAGCCCGATCACTCCGCCGCCGATGACGACGACGTTGGCACCGCTGGGGGCGACGTTGGCCATGGCGCCAGCGTGTCACATCGCCTGTCGCTCGGCGCTGCGGGCCAGACCCTGCACGATGTCGTCCACCGACAAGAGCACTGTGGCCGCGGCAGGTCCCAGCGGCACCAGGCTGTCCAGGCTGCATACCCTCCGGATCTGACCCGCATAGCCGGCATCCACGAGCACCGTCACCACCCCCTCGGATACCCCTCCGCTGCGACGGGACTCGTCGACGACGAGGACGGAGGTGTAGTCCGCTGCGTGGCGTAGGAGGTCCGCGGCCGGCAGGGGCACGATCCACCGGAGGTCAAGGACATCGACACGACCGGCAAGGTGCGCGATCTGCGGGTCGGCGAGCGCCGCGCGCGTCATCGCGACCCCGTTGCCAAAGGTGATGACGAGCACCTCGCCGACGAGCGAGGGTTCTGCGCTGTGCAGCATCGTCTCCCCCAGCGACGGCGTGCACGAGGACCAATCCGCCGGTGGTGGATAGGGGGCCGCCAGGTCCTTGCGGTGATAGAGCGCGATCGGCTCCACGAGCACGCAGACGCGGCCCTCCGCCTCGGCCAGGCCGACGAGGCAGCGCAGCAGCCCCGGCGCCTCCGCTGGCCCGGACGGGACGGCGACCACGATGCCGG
>NZ_JAUNVI010000026.1:41803-43348 GCF_030537745.1 Ornithinimicrobium sp.
CGCAGCAGCCCCGGCGCCTCCGCTGGCCCGGACGGGACGGCGACCACGATGCCGGGGATGTCGCGCAGGACGGTGAGGGAGTTGTCGTTGTGGAAATGGCCGCCGAAACCCAGCTGATAGGCGAGCCCGGCGATGCGGACGACCATCCCGTTGACGTACTGCCCAGCGGAGAAGAACGCCAACGTCGCCGCTTCTCCACGCAGCTGGTCCTCGGCGTTGTGCAGATAGGCGAGGTACTGGATCTCCGGGACCGGCAGCATCCCGACGAGCGCTGCGCCGAGGGCGGTGCCGAGGATGGTCTGCTCGTCCAAAAGGGTGTCGAGCACGCGCAACGGCCCGAAACGACCGAGCAACCCGCGGGTCACGCCGTAGACGCCACCCTTGGCCGCGACGTCCTCCCCCAGCACGATCGCCTCCTCCCGGCCGGCAAGCAGGTCCACGAGCGCCGCGTTGATCGACTCGGCCAAGGTCAGGTCTCCGGCCTCCTCGGGGAGCCCGTGGGGAAAGTACGTCGCCCGGCGTGCTGGATGCTCGGCGCGCAGCGCCGCGGCCCGGACCTGCACAGGGTGGTGTGCGGCGAGCGGTGCCATCACCTCAGCGGCATGGCTCATCCGGGTCATTGGGGCAAGATCGTCGACGGTATGACGAACGCGGACTCGGGCGCGTTCGTAGCGGTCGAGCAACTCGGCGCCATCCAAGATTCCTCGGCGGTGCAGGACGCGGGCCGTGGCGAGGAGGGGGTCACGCTCGAGGTCGGCCGAGATCTCGCCCGCGCTGCGGTAGGCCAACTCGACATCGCTGCCGGCATGACCCATGAAGCGCACCGTGCTCAGGTGCAGGACCACTGGTCGACGGCCGGTGCGGACGAGGTCGACCGCCTGCACGGCGGCGGCCAGGAGGCGCTCGGGATCGGCGCCGTCGACGGCCAGGTAGTGCATTCCCGGTCGGGAGCGGACGGAGGACTCGACCCAGCCGACGGGGGTGCGGACGCTGATGCCCAGCCCGTTGTCCTCGATGACGATCAGCAGGGGCACATTGATGTCGCGGTGAGCCAACCAGGATGCCGCGTTGAGAGCGCCCTGGGCCGTCGAGTGGTTCAGCGAGGCGTCACCCATGCTGGCCACGACGATGCTGCTGGGCGGAGAGGTGGGGGGCAGGTCGAGACGTCGTGCCCGGTCGTGGGCGAAGGCCATCCCGACGGCGCGAGGCAGGTGGGAAGCGATGGTTGAGGTCTGCGGGATGATGGCGAGCTTGTGGCTTCCCCATACCTTGTGCCGCCCGCCAGAGATCGGATCGTCAACGGACGCGGTGAGGCTGTGCACGATGTCGGAGACCGGATCGACGCCGCTGACCTGGGCGGCGCGGGCGCAGTAGAAGGCACCGGACCGGTAGTGCAGCAGCGCTGGGTCGGTGGGCGCTAGCGCCAGGGCAAGCGCAGCGTTGGCCTCGTGCCCGGCCGAGGCAATCGTGTAGAACCCCTCACCTTGCGCCTGCAGGTCACGCGCCACGAGATCCAGCTGACGAGAAAGCAACTGGGCGTCAAAG
>NZ_JAUNVI010000027.1 GCF_030537745.1 Ornithinimicrobium sp.
GTGAGTGGGTTGTGTTCGCTGGAGCGCGGTATGCCGTGCAGGCGCCACTCGCGTGAGTGGGTTGTGCTCGCTGGGGCGGGGTATGCCGTGCCGGCGTCCCTCGTCCCCGACCTCGGTCCGAGCCAGTTCCCCATCAAAAGGTTGAGGCGGGCGGGATGATCGCAGCAGGTGAACTTCCTAGCGTGGAAGACATGCTTACCTACCTCTTTCGCTCCGCAGCCTCCTGGACCGCGATCGGCCTGGCCGGTGGCCTCGGCTACCGCGAGTTCACCAAGCTCCACGACTACACCGGGTTTACCCAACTGGCACTCGTCCACACGCACGCCATCGTCTGGGGGACCATCTTCATGCTCGTGCTCCTGTCCCTGGCGATCGTCCTCCCGGGCCTGGCTGGTGATGCCCGAATGCGCTGGGGCGTACACCTGCTCAACGGCGGTCTGGCCCTGACCGTCGGGATGCTCGGCTTCAAGGGGAGCCTGCAGGTGCTGGGCGCCGACTGGGCCGACCACCCCGGCCTGGCGGGCGTCTCCGGTCTCGGCCACATGACGCTCACCGCGGCCCTCGTCCTGCTGTTGCTGGCCATCGGCCGCCAGACCAAGGCGCTCTCCGCCACGAGCCTGCCGCTGGACGTCGACGAGGACGCCCGGGAGATGGCCGACCCTCGATGAGCCACCCGACTGGTCCGCACGCAGGACGTCGCACCACCTCGAACGGCGCGTCCCGGTCGCCGGAGCAACCAGGGGAAGGACCGCGTCACCGCTGGGCCGCGCTCGGTGTCCTGGCCGCGGCCCTGGCGATGATCGTCCTGGACGGGACCATCGTCGGCGTCGCCCTGCCCCGGATCATCGACGACCTCGAGCTGCACCTGACCGAGGCGCAGTGGGTCAACAGCCTCTACGCGATGGTGTTCGCGGCACTGCTGCTGGCCAGCGGCCGCCTCGGCGACCGGGTCGGTCGGCGGTTGCTCCTCGTGATCGGGGTGCTCGTCTTCGTGGGGGGCAGCCTCGCGGCCGGCTCGGCGGACGGGCCGACCATGCTGATCGCCTCCCGTGCGGTGCAGGGAGTCGGTGGCGCGCTCGTGCTGCCGGCCACGCTTTCGACCGTCAACGCGACGTTTCGTGGTCGTGACCGAGCGACGGCTTTCGGGGTGTGGGGAGCGGTCATGGCCGGCACCGCGGCGATCGGTCCCCTGCTCGGTGGCTGGCTGACGACGATCGCCGACTGGCGCTGGATCTTCTACGTCAACGTGCCAATCGGGGTTGCCGTGCTGGTCGGCGCCTTCCTGGTGGTCCCGGAGACACGCGGCCAGAAAGGGGGCCGCGGGGTCGACGTGGACGGGGTGCTCCTCAGTGGCGCCGGGATGGCGCTGGTCGTCTTCGGGCTGATCGAGGCCACCGCGCTCGGCTGGTGGCGCCCCAAGGACGACTTTTCGCTGTGGGGTCTGACGTGGCCGCAAACCTGGCCGGTGTCGCCCGTTCCGGTCGCCCTGCTCGTCGGGGCCGCGTTGCTGATGATCTTTGTGCGGTGGGAACTGCACCGAGCCGTGGTCGGGCGATCGGCGCTGCTGGACCTGACCCTGTTTAGCGTGCCGACCTTCAGCTGGGGCAACCTGACCGCGATGGCCGTCGCCGCCGGCGAGTTTGCCCTGGTCTTCGTGCTCCCGCTCTATCTGGTCAACGCGGCCGGTATGTCGATCATGCGTGCCGGGGTGGTGCTCGCCGCGATGGCCTTCGGCGCCTTCCTCGCGGGCAGCTCTGCCCGGGTGCTGGCTGAGCGCTGGTCGGCCGCCACCGTGGTGGTCGGCGGATTAGTCCTCGAGCTGCTGGGCCTAGTGCTGCTGGCGCTGGCCACCCGGCCGGACCTGTCCACCTGGCTGATGGTGGTGCCCCTGGTCGTCTACGGTGTCGGCCTGGGCCTGGCCTCGGCCCAGCTCACCTCGACCGTCCTTCGAGACGTCCCCCCGGAGCAGTCCGGATCGGCCTCGGCGACTCAGTCCACGGTCCGCCAGATCGGCTCGGCCATCGGCAGTGCTGTCGCCGGCACCAGCCTGGCCGCGGCGCTGGCGTGGGTGCTGCCCCGCCAGCTGGACGGCATACCGCATCTGGACCCCGGTCAGGCGGCCCAGCTGCAGAGCGCCGTCATCGACTCCGCAGGAGGCGTCATCCCGATGGTGCGGGCCGGTGCTGGCCCCTTCGCCCAGCTCGGCGATGCCGCGCCGGCTGTCGCACGCGCGCTGGCCGACGGCTTCGGAGCGGCCACCGGCATCTCGGTCGCGATGGCGGCCGGCTTCCTCGCGCTCGGCCTCCTGGGTGCGATCCGCGTGGCCGTCGTGGCGCGCGCCACAGATCAACCCAAGGATTGAGGCCGGCCGGTCGAGGAGGAGACGCCCTCTTCCCTAGCGTGGAAAACATGCTCACCGATCGACTTCCTCGTCTGCTCACCGGCCGTGTCTGCGCCTGGATCACGCTGCTCCTGGCCGCCCTCATCGCCGCCGGACTCATCGGCTCCCTGCGCGGTGCCGAGGTGGCTGCCGGCCACGGAACTGCCCCCGCCACGGCGGAGTCCTCCATCGTCGACCAGGTGGTCGGTGAACTGCCGGACGCAGACGTCCAACCCCTCGTGGTCGTAGTCACCCGACCTGACGGTGCGGCGCTGACCGAAGCCGAGCAGCGGAGTCTCGGCGAGCTCACCGCGACGCTCCCGGCCACCGACGGGCAGCAGGCGTTCGGTCCGATCATGAGCGAGGACGGTCAGGCCGCCATGCTCCAGGTCCCGGTCCGCGTGGACGTCACCGACAACGACGCGCTGCGGGCCACCGTGGACAGCGTCCGGACAGCGGTCGCCGACGCGCTCCCTGCGGGCCTGGAGGCCAGGACGACCGGTGGCGCCGCCTTCGGCGCTGATATCGCCGCTTCCTTCGACGGCGCCAATGTGCGGCTGCTCCTGGTGACGATCGGGGTCGTGGGGCTGTTGCTCCTGCTGACCTACCGCTCACCGATCCTGTGGCTCGTGCCGCTGACCGTCGTCGGTCTCGCGGACCAGCTCGCCGGGATCGTGACGGCTTCCCTCGGCGAACGCTTCGACCTCAACTTCGACGGCGGGATCATCAGCGTCCTCGTCTTCGGCGCCGGCGCCAACTATGCCCTCCTGCTCATCTCCCGCTACCGCGAGGAGCTGCGTCGGCACGACGACCACCGTCAGGCACTTCGGGCCGCCTGGCGGGCGAGCGTCCCCGCGATCCTGGCCAGCAACATCGCCGTCGTCCTGGCGCTCCTCACCCTCATCCTGGCGGCCGCGCCCGGCACCCGTGGGCTCGGGATCGCGTCGGCGGCAGGCCTGGTTGTCGCCCTGCTGGCTATCGTCCTCGTGCTGCCCGCGGCGCTCGCGGTCGTGGGTCGAGGGGCGTTCTGGCCCTTCGTCCCGGATCACAGCACCACGGACCTGCGGCCCGCCTCGTCGGCCTCGACCAGCCCTTCCCTCCGGCACGACCCGTGGGGAGCCGTGGCGACCGGTGTCGCGCGTCATCCGTGGCGGGTCCTGGTCGCCGGCGCCACGCTGCTCGCCGTGATGGCCACCGGACTGATCGGCACCAGCGTCGGGCTGAGTCAGGTCGACCGCTTCCGGGGAGGATCGGAGTCGGCTGACGGGCTCAGCATCCTCACCGAGCACTTCCCCGCCGGCAGCGCCGCACCGCTCGTCGTGGTCACCGACACCGCCGAGCTGGAGTCGGTCCAGGATGCCGTCACCGCCGTCGACGGCGTGGAGATGGTCCGCACTGGGGCCGCCGGGCCGAGCACCAGCCGTGGCGACGTCACGACCCTCACCGTCGTCGGCGACGCGGCCCCCGGGACGGAGGCCGAGCGCGAGCTCGTCGCCGACCTGCGGGAGGCCGTTCACGCCATCCCAGGAGCCGACGCCCTCGTCGGGGGCTCGCCCGCCACCGATGTCGACTCCAGGGCCGCAGCGCGCAGCGACCTCTTGCTCATCGCGCCCGTAGTGCTCGCCCTCGTCGCAGTCGTCCTCGCGCTCCTGCTGCGCTCCCTCGTGGCGCCGGTGGTGCTGCTGGTGATCAACGTGGCGAGCACCCTGGCCGCGATCGGGGCCGGTGCGTGGATCGGGCGACAGTGGTTCGGCTTCGGCGCCCTCGACACCGACGTGCCGCTGCTGGCCTTCCTCTTCCTCGTCGCGCTCGGCATTGACTACACGATCTTCCTGGCCCACCGGATCCGGAGCGAGGTGCCGAGCCACGGCACCCGCGCAGCGGTCGTGACGGGGGTGAGCACGACCGGTGTGGTCATCACCAGCGCCGGCATCGTCCTGGCGGCTGTCTTCGCCGCGCTCGGTGTGCTGCCTCTCGTCACGCTCGGCCAGCTCGGACTGATCGTGGGGCTCGGCGTCGTTGTCGACACCTTCGTGGTGCGCACCCTCTTCGTCCCCGCAGTCATCTCGCTGCTGGGTGAGCGGTTCTGGTGGCCCACCCGGCCCGACTCCCGTGCGGGCACCCGTGCGGGCAGCGGCGCTGATGACACCAGCGAGGGGCAGCCTGTCGAGGTGTCGGTGCGTGAGCCCGCCCTGACATCATGAGCGGGTGAGTGCCTCGACCGCCGCGCTGATCCGCCGCCTTGCGCTCGTCCAGCACGTCCTCTTCCTCGTCCTGCTGACGATCGGTGTGGGGCGATCGCTGGCCACCCACGTCGCCGTCCTCCCGCTCCTGCTCAGCACCGTCCTCCTGCTGGGGTGGTATGCCGTGGGGGCGCGCCGAGCCGCGGTCCGGCCTCTCGGGACGCGTCTAGCCGCGGTCCAACCGCTCGAGGGCGCCTCCGTCTCGACCCGCCCGGCCA
This sequence comes from Ornithinimicrobium sp., assembly GCF_030537745.1. Lineage (GTDB taxonomy): Bacteria > Actinomycetota > Actinomycetes > Actinomycetales > Dermatophilaceae > Ornithinicoccus. Next base: position 4,842 of record NZ_JAUNVI010000027.1, read on the forward strand.
CAGGCGCGGCAGGACAGGCTGCTCACGCGACGAGCTGGCACCTGGCCCGACCTGGCGCTGGCGGGTGGTGGCTGCTCGGTCTGGTGGGTTGCTGGCTGCTGGCCGCTGCCGTCTCCCCAGAGAACGTCTGGATCGCGTTCTCCCTCTGGCTGCTCGCCGGGCACCTGCTGCCGCTGCGCCTCGGCGGTGGCGTGAGTCTGCTCATCCTCGCCGTCGTCATCGCGCGGCAGTGGGACGGCGGCCTCAACCTCGCCCAGGTCGTCGGTCCGGCCGTCGGCATGGTCTTCGCGCTCGCGCTCTCCCGTGGTCAGCAGCTGCTGGTGCATGACGGTGTAGAGCGCGAACGTCTCCTGATCTCACTGGTCGCCGCTCAGGAAGAGGCGGAAGTGCTGCATACCGAGCTCGCGCAGGCCCAGCGCGCCGCCGGTGTCCTGGAGGAGCGCACCCGCCTCTCCCGCGACATCCACGACACCCTGGCCCAGGGCTTCTCCTCGATCTTGCTCCTGTCCAGGGCGGGTGCGGCGACGCAGGATCCGGCCGCCGGCCGTCGGCTGCTCGGGCAGATCGAGACGTCTGCGGCGGACGGGCTGGAGGAGGCCCGACGCCTGGTCGGTGCCCTGGCGCCGGCGCCGCTGGAGTCCGGGCTCGCCGACGCGCTCCGACGCCTGGTCGCACGGATGGCGCAGGAGGCCGGCGTCGGAGGTGAGGTGCGGGTGGAGGGTGACGTCACCGCACTGCCGCCCGTGGTCGAGGTTGCCCTGCTGCGGGTGGCGCAATCGGCACTGGCCAACGTGCGTCAGCACTCCGACGCGACGAAGGTCGTGCTCACGCTGGCCGAGGCGGAGGACTCGGTGCGGCTGGACATCGTGGACGACGGTCGCGGCTTCGATCTGGCGACGATCGTCTCCGACGGCGAGGACGTCAGTCGTGGCGGCTACGGGCTGCGGGCCAGCCGTCAGCGGCTGCGCGAGCTCGGCGGGGGTCTGGACGTGGAGTCCGAGCCGGGCGGGGGGACCGCCATCAGCGCCTCCGTGCCGCTCACCTGGGTAGCGCCCGGTGATGCCGCCGGTTTGTCGTCCATGCGCGCCCCGCGGGTGCGACCGTGAGCCACTGCGCCATCACCGTGCTCGTCGTCGATGATCATCCGGTCGTCCGTGCCGGGTTGGTCGCGCTGCTCTCGGTGCAGCCGACCCTGCGGGTGGTGGGGGAGGCGGCCGACGGGGCGTCGGCGATCACGGCTGCGGGGCAGCTGCGCCCTGACGTCATCCTCTCTGACCTGCGGCTCGGGGAGGGACCGGACGGCGTGGAGGTCACCCGGGCCGTCCGGGCCGGGACGGGTCTGGTGCCGGCGGTGCTGATCCTGACCACCTACGACCACGACGCCGACCTGGTGCGCGCGGTCGAGGCAGGCGCAGCCGGCTATCTGCTCAAGGACGCGGCGCCGACCGTGATCGTCGCCGCAATCGAGGCTGCGGCCAGGGGTGAGTCGGTGCTCGGGCCGGAGCTGACCGAGCGCGTCGTGGCGAGCATGAGGATCCGACGTGCCGACCTTTCCGCTCGCGAGCTGGAGGTCTTACGTCTCGTCGCGCACGGGCTGTCCAACCGCGACGTGGCGCGCCATCTCGTGGTCAGCGAGGCCACCGTCAAGACCCACCTCAACCACGTCTTCGCCAAGCTGCACGTCGAGAGCCGCACCGCAGCTGTGGCGTCGGCGCGCGGGGCCGGGCTCATCGACTGACCCGGGGCACCGCCCGAGTCACTTGGTATGGCGTAGCGGAGGTGCCAGGTAAGACGGAGGGATCCGGCATGGCCGGGTCGCTCATCGGTGAGGTGCAGAAGATGATGCCGATACCGCAGCCGAGGTCCTTGGAGAAGAAGGAAACCTCGTGGGAGACGACGACCCAGTCTGCGTCGGGATCCAGGTCGAGCGATGGCACCGCTTGGGTCACCACGGTCTCGCTGGGGACAAACGACTCGGCAGTTCCTTGAACCATCGTCGGGATCTCGCAGGACCGGCCGGTCGCGCCCGCGGGGTGGGTGTGGGCGCTGACGAAACGGAAGCGTTTCTCCTCCTCCCGCAGCGGCAGGAACAGGAGGTCGCAGGTCTCTGGTGTGCTGGTCGTTGCGGACAGGCGGTACTTCTCGGTCAGCCCGTCAAGGTCCTCCACCTGGAAATAGTCGATCCCCTGCCACGAGCATTCCTGGTAGTAGTGATGGACGATCCACCCCTGGTCGCGGTGACCGATCTGGCAGGTGTAGCCGCGGGCTGATCGCGTCACGGGCATCCCCAGATCCCGCTCGAGCAGCACGGTAAGGGCCGCGAGCTCCTCGGCTCCGGTCTGCGCGCTGCTCGTCATCGCAGTCGTCGCCGCCGCCGTCGTGCGCCCGCTCATCGTGCCGAGCTGGATCAGCTTGCCGATCAGCGCCACGACGAGCAGCACCCCGATCCCGAGGAAGATCCTCCGCACCCAGGTCCGCACCGGTCCCCTCCGCTTCCTCGCCGACATGCTGCCCACCCAATCACGTCCGGACGCGCAGAGGACGTCATACACCCGGTGCTGGAATGGAGAGGCCGAGTCGGCCGTTCAAGTAGGTGATCCATCAGTTAACTCGAGGAGTCGGGCCATGCAGTTCGGTGTTTTCAGCGTCGGCGACGTCACCATGGACCCCGTCACCGGTCGGACTCCGACCGAGGGTGAGCGGATCGAGTCCATGACCAGGATCGCGCTCAAGGCGGAGGAGGTCGGACTCGACGTTTTTGCGACCGGCCAGCACCACAACCCGCCGTTCGTGCCCTCCGCCCCGACGACACACCTGGCCTACATCGCGGCGAAGACCGAGCGGATCACCCTTTCCACCTCCACGACTCTCATCACCACCACCGACCCGGTCCGGATCGCGGAGGACTACTCCTTCCTGCAGCATCTCAGCGGCGGCCGGCTGGACCTGATGATGGGTCGGGGCAACACCGGCCCGGTCTACCCGTGGTTCGGCAAAGACCTCCGACAGGGTATTCCGCTGGCGATTGAGAACTACCATCTGCTGCGCCGCCTCTGGCGCGAGGACGTCGTGGACTGGGAGGGCAAGTTCCGCACGCCGCTGCGTGGCTTCACCTCCACCCCAAGGCCGCTGGACGGCACCCCGCCCTTCGTGTGGCACGGCTCGATCCGGTCCACCGAGATCGCCGAGCAGGCGGCCTACTACGGGGACGGCTTCTTCCATAACAACATCTTCTGGAACATCGAGCACACCGCACAGATGGTCCACCTCTATCGGCGCCGCTACGAGCACTACCAGCACGGTGCCGCTGACCAGGCGATCGTCGGGCTGGGCGGCCAGGCCTTCATGGCGGGCACCGAGGCGGAGGCCAAGAGAGCGTTCCGGCCCTACTTCGACAACGCACCGGTCTATGGCCATGGCCCGAGCATGGAGGAGTTCACCCAGATGACGCCCCTGACGGTGGGGACCCCGGAGATGGTCATCGAGCGCACGCTCGGCTTCGCCGACCAGGTCGGTGACTATCAGCGTCAGCTCTTCCTCATGGACCACGCCGGGCTCCCGATCGAGATGGCCCTGGAACAGATCGAGATCCTGGGCGAGGAGGTCGTGCCCGTGCTCCGCAAGGAGGGTGAGGCGCGGCGGCCTGCCCACGTCCCCAGCGACCCGCCCAGCCACGCCGCGCTCGTGGCGGCCGGCCCGGACTCGCCGTTCCATCTGGTCGCCCCCGCCCAGTCCGCGGCTGCGCGCGCGGAGTCCAAGGTCAGCGCCGATCTCTGAGCGACCAGCCAACCCCAGCCTTTCGCCCTACCCTGGAGGTCACCATGAGCCGCAAGATCGTCGTCATCACGGCCGGACTGTCCCGGCCCTCGTCCACCCGCCTGCTCGCCGACCGGATCGCCGACTCCGTGACTACCCGGGTGAGTGCGCGCGGAGAGGTGGCGACAGTTGAGGTCATCGAGCTGCGTGAACTTGCCCAGGACCTGGCCATCACGATGACCACCGGCGGGCTGGCGACGCCTGCGGTCCACCGGGCTCGTGACCTGGTCACGGGTGCGGACGGGCTGATCGCCGTGACGCCGGTCTTCTCCTCGAGCTACTCGGGGCTGTTCAAGATGTTCTTGGACGTGCTCGACACGGACGCCATCAACGGCATGCCGGTCATCATCGCCGCGACCGCGGGGACCGCCCGGCACCAGCTGGTCCTGGACTATGCCCTGCGTCCCGTGTTCACCTATCTGCGCGCTGTCGTGGTCCCGACCGGTGTCTTCGCCGCGACCGACGACTTCGGCGGCAGCGAGAGCGGGGGGTCGGGGTTGACCTCGCGGATCGGGCGTGCGGCCTCCGAGCTTGCGGCGCTGATCGTCGCCGAGTCCGGGTCCGTAGCGGGCTTCATACCTGAGTCGGGGGACCTCTCGCTAGCGCTGCGCCGCACCTCCGGCACGGAGTTGGACACCGACGTCACGCCGTTTGAGCAGTTGCTGCAAGGCCTGGACGGTTGATCCGCGCCCGAACGAGCAGGTGGTCCGGTGACCGATGACCGGGTTGTCGGTCGGCCTGTCGTGCCCGAGCCGCCGGAGCTGAGCGTCGGACCTCTCGAGCTGGCTGCTGCCCCTCCGGAGCTCATGGGCGGGCACCTCTCCCCGCCACCGCAGCGTGGGCGTTCCTGCCTGAGCGTGGTGGGCACGCTGGGGATCGTCCTGGCCGTCATCGTGGGCACCGTGATCGCGTCACCGGCGATGAACCTGGGCGACCTGCGTGACGTCGTCCGCACCGACCCGCTCCACGGCGAGCCCGGGTCCGGTGGCGACGGCTACACCTACCTCATCACCACCCCGTCAGGCTCACCGATCACCTGGCCCTGCGCCGGCACCATCGCGATCGAGGTCAACCCCGAGCACGCGCCCAAGGAGTATGGCGAGTTGCTCGCGTCGGCGATCTCGACCGTCAACGAGTCCAGCGGGTTCACCTTTGAGGTGGTGGGGGAGACAGCCGACCGCGGGTTCGCGGACAAGCGGGTGGGTTCGGTGCTCGTCGGCTGGGCGGACGCGGACGAGGTGTCCGAGCTCTCCGGCCCCACGGCGGGGCTGGGTGGCGCGACCTACACCCAGGGTCCGGGCGGGGGAGGTCACGCGATCGGCGGCACGGTGGTCCTCGACACCGATCTGCCGGGTGGGTGGCTCCGCGACAAGAGCGGTGACCGGGAGCTGATCCTGACCCACGAGCTGATCCACGTCCTGGGCCTGGGGCACAGTGCCGACCCCACCCAGCTCATGGCCGCCGAGCACCGCGACCAGGTGCAACTCGGCGACGGCGACCGCGCCGGCCTCGCGGCCCTGCGCGAGGAAGCCTGTTCCTGACTGGCAGGAGCGACCGCCCGGTGTGGCACGGGCGACCGCTCGGTGTGGGTTCACCCCTTCCGCCGAGCCAGCGGCGGCTGTAGTGTCTGCATGACGGCAATCGCAAGGACGCGATAGCCGCGCCGGACAAGGAGAAGAAGAGTGGCGACCCTGGACGGACGAGTGGCCCTGGTGACGGGGGGTGCGACCCTGATCGGTCGTGGGGTGGTGCAGTCGCTGCGTGACCATGGCGCCACTGTCGTGATCGGCGACATCGACACCGAAGGCGGGCAGTCCGCTGCCCAGACGATCGGCGAGGGTGTCAGTTTCGTGCCGCTCGACATCACCGACGACGCCGCCATCAGTGAGGTGGTCAGCGGGATCGTGGAGCAGCACGGTTCGCTCGACATCCTCGTCAACCTGGCCTGCAGCTATCTGGACAACGGCGGGGAGACCACCCGCCAGGACTGGCTCTCGGCCTTCGACGTCAACGTCGTCGGTGCCGTCGTCACCACCCACGCAGCGCGCGAGCATCTAGCTGCCAGCGGGCACGGCGCGGTCGTCAACTTCAGCTCGATCTCCTCCTCGGTCGCCCAGACCGGACGCTGGGTCTATCCCGCGTGCAAGGCCGCGATGGTGCAGCTCACCCGCTCGATGGCGATGGACCTGGCCGCCGACGGCATCCGCGTCAACTCGGTCAGCCCGGGCTGGACCTGGTCGGCGATCATGGACTCCCTCAGCGGCGGCGACCGGGCCAAGACCGACCGCGTCGCCGCACCGTTCCACCTGACTCGCCGGGCCGGTGACCCCCGCGAAGTCGGTGAGGTCGTCGCCTTCCTGGCCTCCGATGCCGCTTCCGTGGTCACCGGCGCCGACTGGGCCGCCGACGGTGGTTACTCGGCGATGGGCCCGGAACAGGCTGTGCCCGCCATCCCCCAACTCGAAGCCTGAACAGGAGCGTTCCGTGAAGATCGCCATCATCGGCGCCGGCTTTGCCGGCCTTTCCGCGGTGCGCGTCCTGCGCTCCTTTGGCCACGACGTCGTCGCCTACGAGAAGTGCCCGGACGTGGGAGGGGTATGGAGTGCCACCCGGCGTTATCCGGGCCTCACCACCCAGAACACCAAGGACACCTACTCGTTGTCCGAGCTGCCCATGCCCAAGCACTTCCCGCAGTGGCCGACCAGCGCTCAGGTGCAGGACTACATGGAGCACTACGTCGACCGCTTCGACCTGACCCCCTACCTGCGGCTGTCTACCGAGGTCACCCGGGCGGATCCTCGAGCGGAGGGTGGGTGGAGCATCACCACGCGCCCCGCCGAGGGCGGCGAGGAAGTGACGAGCGAGGTCGACTATCTCGTGGTGGCCAACGGGATCTTCTGCGAGCCGTTCGTCCCGCAGTATGACGGCCGGGCCGAGTTCGAGGCCGCGGGCGGACGAGTCCGGGCGCCCAGCGAGGTCCACTCCGCGGAGGAGGCCGCCGGGCAGGACGTGGTCGTCGTCGGCTACGGGAAGTCTGCCTGCGACATCGCGGCCGGTCTCTCCGACGCCGCCGGATCCACCACCGTCGTGGCCCGACAGCTGATCTGGAAGATGCCCCGCAAGCTCGGCGGCGCGCTCAACTACAAATACCTCATGCTGACCCGCCTCGGCGAGGGCTTGTTTGAATACCTGCGACCTAACAAGGTCGAGAAGGTCCTGCACGGGCCGCTCAAGCCGGTCCGCAACAGCATGCTCGGCCAGCTCGCGTGGGTCGCGACGAAGCAGGACTCCCTGAAATCCCTGGGGTTGGTCCCCGAGGGCGGTTTCGAGCGGATCGCGCGCAGCACGGTCAGCCTGACCACCGATGGCTTCTTCGCCAAGGTCAAGGAGGGCAGCATCTCAGTCGTCCGCGACACGCACATCACTCGTCTGGGCGCGGTCGATGGGCGTCCCGTGGCCGAGCTGGCCGACGGCACCACGCGCCCGGCGGACCTGGTTGTCTGCGCCACGGGCTTTCGGCAGGAGGTGCCCTTCCTCCCGCAGGACGTGCAGCAACGCCTCACCGACGAGCGCGGCAACTTTGTCCTCTACCGCCAGATCCAGCCGATCGGCATACCGGATCTGTCGTTCTGCGGCTACAACTCCAGCTTCTTCTCCCCGCTGTCGGCGGAAGCCGCTGCCCTCTGGATCGCCTGCCACCTCGAGGGCATGCTCTCCCTGCCGGAGCCAGAGGAGCAGCGCCGTCTGATCGAGGAGCGACTGCGCTGGATGGAGGAACGCACCGAAGGGCACCACGCCCGCGGCACCAACCTCATCCCGTTCTCGATGCACAACGTCGACGAGATCCTGGACGAGGTCGGCGTGACCCGGTCCAAGGCCACCACGGCCAAGGAATGGCTGATGCCGATCGACCCGTCCTCCTACCGCGGCATGGTCGAGGAGATGCTGGCCCGCAGGCCGGCCCAGACGCAGGTGGCTGCGAGCGCTGAGGGCCGTTCGTGAGCCTGCATGACGTCGTTGTGGTCGGGTCCGGGATCAACGGGCTTGTCGCTGCGGCCGAGCTCGCGGGCGCCGGGCTCGACGTCTGTCTCGTGGAGCGCAACGACCGGCTCGGCGGCTTCATCGCCTCCGACGAGCTCACGGTGCCCGGCTTTGTCCACGACACCTACTCCTCCTGGCACCCCCTCTTCGTGACCGGCGGTGCGTATGCCGCTCTCGGTGAGGACCTGGCCCGCCACGGACTGACCTACTGCCAGACCGATGACGTGGTCACCGCCAGCGTCGACCGCGAGGGCAACGCCGTGATCGCCTACCGCGATCCGGCCCGCACGGCGGAGGGACTGCGCGATGGGGCCGACCGCGCGGCCTACCTGGAGATGGTCGATGAGTTGGTCGCCGACATCGACCTCATCGGCGCGCTGCTGGGCACCGAGCTGCGCGGACCCGGCCTGGCCTCAGTCGGCGCCAAGATGGTGCGGCGGCGGGGTCGAAGCGGGGCCGAGAGTTATGTCCGGCAGGTCGCCACGAGCGGGCGCAACTGGCTGCGCGGCCGGTTCGTCGGGACGCAGGTCGACCAGCTGTGGGCGCCCTGGCTGCTGCATGCCGGCCTGTCGCCGGACAGTGCCTCGGGCGGGCTGATGATCCCCCTGCTCGCCGCGACCATGCACGGTGCGGGGCTGCCGATCGTCAAGGGTGGCCAGGGTGTCTTTCTCAAGGCCTTCGAAGGGCTCCTGGCCGAGCGTGGCGTCACCGTGCACACGGGCGTCGAGGTGGACCGGATCCACCCGCACGACGGTCGGGTCGCGGTGGTGCGCGCCGGTGATCAACGGTGGGAGGCGAGGACCGCGGTGCTGGCGTCGGTGTCGCCCACCTCGCTCTACGACCGTCTCCTGCCCCGCGCGAGCGTCCCCGAGCCGGCTCGCGTGGAGGCGGCCGCCTACCGTCCGGGACGTCGCGCCATGCAGCTGCACTTTGCCCTCAACGGGCCGATCCCGTGGACCAACCCGGCGCTGGCCGCCGTCCCGCTCGTGCATCTGAGCGACGGGTCGGGCAGCACCGGCATCGCGTGCGCGCAGGCCGAGGCCGGTCTGCTGCCGGCTCGGCCGACGGTCGTCGTCGGGGCGCAGCATGTCCTTGACCCGACGCGGGTGCCCGACGGCAAGGCACTGCTCTGGCTGCAACTGCAGGAGCTGCCCGGCGAGCTGCGTGGTGATGCAGCTGGCGAGCTGGACGTCAGCAGCGGGTGGACACCTGGGCTCGTGCAGGGGTATGTCGATCGTGTCCTGTCCCTCGTCGAGGAGCAGGCGCCGGGCGTGCGTGAGCTCGTCGTCGGCCAGCACGAGTTCAGCCCGGTCGACCTCGAGGCGCACAACCCCAACGCCATCGATGGCGATCCCTATGGCGGTTCGGCCGAGCTGGACCAGAACCTCCTGTGGCGTCCCGGCCCCACGACGTCACGCCACCGCACGGCAGCGCCCGGCGTTTGGCACATCGGCGCGGCGACCCACCCCGGCCCCGGGCTCGGCGGCGGCTCCGGCCACCTGGTGGCCCAGGCGTTGATCACCGGCACCGGCACGACCGTCGGGACGATCAGGCACGGACTGGAAGCGGCCACCGAGGGTGTCCGGTCGCGGCTGGGCGGGCTCCTGCACCGCTGAGCAGCACCAGCCCGCCCAGGGCACCACGGCACCGCCTGCTAGGCGCCGGCAGCAGGGGTCAGTGCCCCTTGAAGGCCTCCTCCAGCCACCACGACGCCTCATCCTTGGTGACCTTGGCATGCACGAGCATCGGCCCGGTCGGACCGGCAGCGACCCAGTCGCGGACGGGCGCCAGATCCTCCATGGAGGTCACCGTGACCGCCGCCATGCCGTAGCCGCGGCCGATCGCGGCGATGTCGGTCGGTGGGAACTGCACGGTGTCCAGGCCGTAGCCGTGGGGGCCGAAGTGATGCACCTCGGCGCCGTAGGCCTCGTCGTCGTAGACCACGACGAGCATCGGCAGGCCCAGGCGCACGACGGTCTCGAGCTCGCTGGCGCCCATCAGCGCGCCGCCGTCGCCGAGTGCTGCGACGGGGAGCCGGTCCGGCTGGGCGAGCGCGGCGCCGATCGCGGTGGCCAGGCCGAGCCCGATCGACTGGAAGGCCTGCGTGAAGCAGAAACCCTGCTCGTCGGGCACCTGCAGGAACATGCTCGGATAGCCCATGAAGTTGCCGGAGTCGACGGCCACGACACGCTCGGTAGGGAGCAGGTCGTCGAGGGCGATGGACAGCGTGCGCGGATCGATGAGCGCGTCTGTCCCGGTGTCTTCATAGCCCACGTCGCGCCAGCGCAGCTCCTTGTCCAGACGGTCCCGCAGCTGTGGGCTCCGGTATGCGGTGCGGCGCTCATCGAGGGCGTCGCACGCGGCGAGAGCGGTCCGCGTGACGTCGCCGACGACCCCGAAGGTGAGCTCGCGGTGGACGCCGATCGCGTCGGCGGTGTCATCGACCTGGACGACGATCGCGTCGTCAGCGATCAGCCTCCCGTGTCGCATGGTCCACATGTTGAGGGCGCAGCCCCAGCCGACGATGAGGTCGGCGCCGTGGACCAGCTCGGCGGTCAGTGGTGAGGAGAAGCCGCCGGAGATGTCGAGCTGCCAGGGGTCGTCGTGGAAGAGTCCCTTGGCGACCGCAGAGGTGGCCAGCAGGGCACCCGCCGTCTCGCCCAGCTCTCGGAGCGCGTCTCGGGCGGCGTGCGACCGGCCGCCTCGTCCGGCCACAAAGACGGGTCGTCGTGCGTTGCGCAGTGCGGCGACGAGCCGCTCGAGGTCCTCGGCCGACGGCTCGACCGGGCTGGGGGCCGGTGGCAGGGCCGCGCCATCGAGAGCGCCCTCGGGCACCTCTTCCTCCTGCACGTGCAGCGGCAGGTTGAGCACCACGCTGCGCCGTCCGTGCACCGCCTCGGCGACTGCGGCCACCGTCTGGGCAACCGCCTCAGCGCCGGAGGTGATCCGGTGCGGCACGGCGCCGACAGCCCGCGACATCGCCTCCTGGTCCACGAAGAAGTTGGACCGCGGCTCCGTCACCTCCGCAGCGACCACGATCAGCGGGGTCCGGCTCTTGGCCGCCTCGGCCAGGCCGGTCAGCGTGTTGGTGAAGCCACAGCCTTGATGCACCGTGACGGCGGCGGGTCGCCCCGAGGTGCGGGCGTAGCCGTCAGCGGCGGTGGTCCCGCCGCCCTCGTGACGGGTCGCGACGAAGCGCGCCCCGGCGTCGGCCATGGCATTGGTGACATGGAAGTTGCCCGAACCGACGACGCCAAAGACGTGGTCGACACCGCAGGCGACGAGCGCCCGACCGACAGCCTCGGCGACGAACACGGCTCAGCGCTCGATGAGAGCGACCACGCGCACGGGTGAGCCCGAGCCGTCGACGATCTTCAGCGGAGAGGCCAGGACCATCGCCCCGGCCGCAGGCAGTTGGTCGAGGTTCTGCAGCTGGGCCAGGCCGTACTTGCCGGCGCCGAGGAGCATGGAGTGGCACGGGAAAGCGGGGTCGAAGGAGTGGGCAGCGCCAGCATCGGTCCCCACGGTCTCCACGCCGATGCCGATGAGGTCGCTCTCCTGCGCGACCCAGCGGGCGCACTCGACGGACATGCCCGGGCTGGTCGGGCCGGTCTGCGTGTTGTTGATCATGTCCTCTTGGGTGGTGCGGGCGGACCATCCGGTGCGGCACAGGAGCCAGCCGCCGCTGGGCAGCGCGCCGTGCTCCTCCTCCCACTCCTGGAGGTGCTCCCGCTCGATGAGGAAGTTGGGGTCGGCCGCCACCTTGTCGGTGACGTCGAGGACGGCAGCAGGCCGGACGAAGACGCCCGCCGGGACCTTGGAGATGTCGTCGAGGTCCTTGCCGGTCACCCAGTGGATCGGGGCGTCAAAGTGGGTGCCGGTGTGCTCACCGGTGCGGAAGTTGTTCCAGTACCACCCCGGGCCGCGGTCGTCGTAGCGGCTGATCTCCTCCAGCTGGAACTGCGCGGTCTGACCGAACTCGGGCGGCAGCTCCAGGAGAGGGGTCTGCGAGGACAACGGAGCAGTGAGGTCGATGACCTCGATGCTGCCGTCGCGCAGCGCCTCGGCAAGCTGGGTGAGGATAGACATGAATACCTCCGATAGGGCGGGTCGCGGTTGACCTCAGCCTATGACGGATCGATGACGGTCGTCTAGAGGTCGCAATAGTCGCCGAACGTCAGGCAGATTGTCGCCGCTCCTGGCTGACTCTCCTGCTTAGCGCCAGGGGCTGAAGTCCGGTGCTCGCTTCTCGGCAAAGGCGTTGGCGCCTTCTTTGGCCTCGTCCGACTCCACGAACAGGTCCAGCCCCGCGAAGGCGATATTGCCCAGGCCCTGCATGTGGTCGGAGTCGGCGTTGAAGCTGGCCTTGAGGAACCGCAGCGCGGTGGGTGAGAGAGCAGAGATCTTGCGGGCGTACTCTCGCGCCTTGTCCATCAGCTCCGCCGCCGGGACCACGTCGTTGACCAGGCCCCACCGCTCGGCGGTCTGCGCGTCATACAGGTCGAGCAGGAACCAGATCTGCCGTGCTCGCTTCTCGCCGACCACCCGAGCCAGGTAGGCGGAACCGAAGCCAGCGTCGAAGGAGCCGACCCGTGGTCCGCTCTGCCCGAAGCGCGCCGTGTCGGCCGCGATCGACAGGTCGCACAGGACGTGCAGCACGTGGCCGCCGCCGGCCGCGACGCCGTTGACGGCCGCGATGACCGGCTTGGGCATGTCGCGCATCGCCTGGTGCAGCTGCTGGATCTGGAAGATCCCCCATTCGGTCTGGCCGTAGCTGCCCGTCTCAGCCCGCTCCTTGACGTCGCCACCGGCGCAGAAAGCCTTCTCGCCGGCCCCGGTCAGGATGACGCACGCGACCTGGCGATCGGCCCACGCGTGCTTGAAGGCGGCGAGGAGCTCGTCGACGGTGCGTCCTCGGAAGGAGTTGTAGCGTTCGGGGCGGTTGATGGTCACCACCGCCCAGCTCTCCTGCACCTCGTAGGTGATGTCGGTGAAATCTTCGGGCCTGATCATCGTGCGCTCCTTGGTGTGGGTATGTCGTTATCTTGACGGTCGTCACGGACCGTGGCAAGGTCACAGCGTGTCGACACGTGTTTCGCAGCCGGTCGCCCTGGTCACCGGGGCAGGTAGAGGGATCGGTGCTGGGGCCGCCATAGCGCTCAGCGAGGCGGGGTATGCGGTCGCGCTCACCGCTCGCAGCCGCGAGCAGCTGGAGGAGACAGCGGCGCGCTGCCCGGGACCCACCCTGGTCCTGCCGGCCGACATGCTCGCCGCCGGCTCCGTCGACGAGCTGCTCGACCTGGTCGAACGGGAGTGGGCCGCGCCGGAGGTCGTCGTCGCCAACGCCGGCGCCGGGATCTCAGCGTCGGTGGAGAAGACGACCGACGAGCAGTGGGCGCGGATGCTGGACCTCAACCTCACCGCACCCTTTCGGCTGCTGCGCCGGACCATCCCGGCGATGAAGTCCGCCGGCCACGGTCGCATCGTCGTCGTGGCCTCAGTGGCAGCCAAGCTCGGCGAGCCTTATATCTCCGCTTACACGGCGAGCAAGCACGGGGTGCTCGGGTTGGTCCGTTCAGCGGCGATGGAGCTCGCGCGGACCGGTGTCACCGTCAACGCGGTCTGCCCCGGCTACGTCGACACCCCGATGACCGAGGCGACCCTGCAGGGCATCGTCGACAAGACCGGCCGCAGCCTCTCCGAGGCCCGCGCGGCGCTCGAGGCCAAGCAGCCCATCAACCGGCTCATCACGGTCGAGGAGGTCGTCGAGGCCATTGTGACCTGCGTGCGCAACGGTGGCATGAGTGGACAAGGAATCAATGTCGACGGAGGAGGGCTCCAGTCATGATCGAACGCGTCAACCCGCCCGAGCTGGGCGAGCCACGAGGCTTCAGCAACGCCGTCGTCGGGACCGGGACGGTGGTCTTCCTGGCCGGGCAGACCGCGCTGAACCGCGAGGGGGTGATCGTCGGCGAGACCGTCGTCGAGCAGTTCGAGAAGGCGCTGAGCAACCTGCTGGCCTCGCTGGCCGCCGCTGGCGGCACGCCTGCCGACCTGGCCAGCCTGACGGTCTACATCGTGGACATGGACGACTACAAGGCCAACGGCCGCGAGATCGGTCGGGTCTGGAAGCGGCTCATGGGCACCGACTATCCGGCGATGGCCGGCATTGGTGTCTCCCGTCTCTGGGACGTCGAGGCGCTGGTCGAGGTCCAGGGTATGGCGGTCCTGCCCTCCGCCTGAGCGGTCAGCGGCTGGGTGCGCCCTAGCCGGTCGCCAGGTGGTGACTGGGTGGCTCGTCCAGGCCGTCGTTGGCCTGCCGTGCCAGCACATAGAGCAGGTCGGAGACCCTGTTGAGGTAGACCAACGGCCAGCGGTGGGCATCGGCGCCCTCTGCCGTCCCGGTCAGGGGATCCGGTCCGGCCCCCGGACCACGGCATCCGACGAGTTGGCGCTCGGCGCGTCGCACGATGGTGCGCCCCAGGTCGATGGCCGCTGAGCCGAGGCTCTCGCCCGGCACCACGAAGACCGGTCGGAGCGGTTGCTCGGCGACCAAGGTGTCGATGAGGGCCTCGATGTCGGCGACCATGCCGCTGGTCACCAGCGAGACACCGGCGACCAGCTGATCGCGGGCCCGCGGGTTGCTGGCGATGTCGGCGCCCACCACGAAGAGCTCCCGCTGCACGCGCAGGATCTGCTCACGCAACTGCCGGTGCGACAGGCTGGCCCGGGCCAGGCCGAGCGCTGCCACCGCCTCATCGAGGGTGCCGACGACCGCGACGAGGTCATCGGCCTTGGAGACCCGTCCGCCGAACAGCAGCCCGGTGCTGCCATCGTCCCCCAGTCGGGTGTAGACCCGGCTCATCGGGCACGCTCCGTCGGCTCCGGCGCGGCCGTGCCCCAGGGCGTGGGGTCGGCGAAGAACTCCTCGCCGTGCACGGCCGCCCGAGCTGCGCCCAGGTCGAGCGCGGCCCGGGAGGCATCCGAGACGAAGTCCCCGGGGCCTGCGGTGAAGACTTCCCATCCCGACAGGTCCGGCTCCGGCAGGAGGCTCGCGAGGCATTCGGGCAGTCGTGGCGCACGCGGCTCGCCACGGGGCCGGGTCAGGAGGTAGCGGTAGTCGAAGCGGGCGTGCTGACTGGCCAGCCGCAGGTAGCGCGCCCGGTCGATGACGTCCGCCCGGGTCCGCCCGGAGAAGATCAGGGTGACCGGCCGGCTGCCGGTCAGCAGCTCCTGGGCCAGCGCCGCCAGCGGCGCTAAGCCCGACCCGGCGGCCAGCAGGAGGACCGGACCGTCGTGCGCGTCCGAGAGGGTGAAGGTGCCGAACGGGCCGCTGACCGCGACCTCGTCGCCGGGCCGCAGGTCGTCGTGCGCCCACGTGCTGGTCCGGCCCGCCCCGTAACGGGTGATCAGTAGACGCAACCACCGGTCTTGCCGCGGTGCGTTGGCGATGGAGTAGGAGCGCTCGGGCAGCCGGTGGTCGACGTCGCTGAGCAGGAGGTACTGTCCCGCGACGTGCTGCAGGCTCGCCGCGGCCGGCGCCAGCACGAGGTCGCGGACGACGGGCGTGGCGCTGTGGGCGGCGATCACCCGGTAGGAGACCTCCTCCCACGAGTCGGCCCAGACAGAGAGGCTCTCTCGGGGAGAGGCGTCTGCCGGACTGCTCATCAGGAGGTCACCGCGGCCAGGGCATCCAGAGAGCTCAGCGCGGCAACTCCCGTGGGACTGCCGGAAGGACCGTCGAGGGTAAGCCCGACAGGCGTGCCGAGCGCAAGCCATTCCTGCTGCCAGCGGTGGACCAGCCGGTAGGCGCCGGTCGTGACGGGTGAGCGCTGGGGGGAGACGGCATACCCCCAGTCCTGGATCGGGTCGAAGGTGCGCCGACCCTTGGCGAAGGCGGGCGGCACGAGACGGCGCAGCACCTCCGGCTGGCCGATGTCCTGGCCCTCCATCCAGTAGGCCCGCAGCAGCAGGCCCCGCACTTCGTCGGCGACCCCGGCCAGGTAGGCCTCGGCATACACGGCCGTCGCTGAGCCAGGGTGCGGCAGCAGGCGCGGAGCCTGCTCCGGCAGCACCTCACCGGGCAGCAGGTGGTCCCGGAGCCGGTCCAACTCCTCCTGCCGGTTGGCCACGGCTCTGCTGTCCAGGGGTATGCCGATCTCCGGCATCGTCGGGCGGAAACTGACTGCGCGCCAGTCCGGTGCGGGCAGCCCCGCGGCACCGAGGCGGTCCAGGCGCTGACTGGCCAGCAGGGCGAGCGGGGAGGTGAAGTCTGCGTAGATCGCGTCGGAGGGGGTGTCCATGGTGTCCTCTGGGCCGGTCACCCGAGTGGCGGGCGAGAGATGGGAGTGTCGGCCCTTGTTATTACAGCATTTATAGTGAAAACTAACAAGAGTCCGGACGCCAACCCTTCCCAGGAGATCAGCACCATGACCTACGTGATCGCCCAGCCGTGCGTCGATGTGATGGACCGCTCGTGCGTCGAGGAGTGTCCGGTCGACTGCATCTACGAGGGCGAGCGATCGCTATACATCCACCCCGATGAGTGCGTGGACTGCGGTGCCTGCGAGCCGGTGTGCCCCGTGGAGGCGATCTACTACGAGGACGACCTGCCCGAGGAGTTCGAGCCCTACCTCAAGGACAACGCGGACTTCTTCTTCCAGACTCTCCCCGGCCGGGACGAGCCCATCGACTCCCCCGGGGGAGCGGCCAAAATCGGGGCCTACCACGTCGACACCGTCCTGGTCGCCGCGGTGGCGCCGCAGGTCCCCTAGCGCTCGTTAGCGCTGGTCGGCCGTGAGGTGCGCTATGCAGCGTCGCGGTCGAACGAACGGGTCGAGCCGTTGCACGCCGACGGGGGAGTCGCGGGCGAGCAAGGCCCCTTCCATCAGTCCCAGGTGCAGTGCGCAGACGACGTCGCGGTGCTCGCGGGCGGCCTCGTAGAAGGGGCAGTGCTGCATCCAGATCTCCTGCGGCGCTCCAGGACTCCCGCTCTGGACCAGCTCAGGCTGGAAGCCGACGTCGGTCAGCAAGGTCAGCAACTCCGCGACCGGCTGGTCGCAGTCGTTGTCTTTGTCGTTGTCGCGCACGGGGCCATCGCGCCTCTGCGGCTCTGCCATCTCCAGCCGCCCCCAGGCGACGCCTGCCACCCGCGCGCTCGCGCCGGGATCCGGCACGCCGGTAGCCACGACGCCGGCCAGCATCCGTGCGAGCACGCCATAGTTACGTTCTCGCACGGGTGCTGAACGCAGATAGGAGATGCGGGGGCGTCCGGGCCCGGTCGGCGGCTCGGTCGTCTGGGTGACCTCGCCGTCGGCGAGGAGACGCGCCAGGTGGAAGCGCACCGTGTTGGGATGGAGCTCGAGCGAGGCAGCCAGCTCCGCGACCCCCACCCCGACACGGTCAGGAGCGCCCTCCACCTCGCGCAGCACCGCTTCCCGGCGCTCGCCGGCCCGGCGCATATCGCCTGCGTTGATGCTGGACATTTTTACAGGATACGTGGTGACAACCGTCGCTGCCATCGCTACCGCCGACGCTCTCGTGGTCGGCCCGTCGCCCACCGCGGCCCTGGACGTCACGATTGGGTCACCCTCTGTGTCGTGTTGTAGACGGGCGACACAGAAACGGCATAAGGTTTCGGACGAAGGCGGCGCGATGCCGCGCCCGTGGACCCCAGGAAGGCCCTTGCGATGAACTCTCGCTCGACATACCTGCTCGCTCTCGCCGCCACCGGCGCCCTCGTCCTGAGCGGGTGTGGCGGAGGCACTCTTGGGGGAGACGAGACGACGTCCGACGGACCCATCAAGATCGGCGTCCTGGTCCCGCAGTCCGGGGTGTACAAGTCTCTGGGCGACGACATGCTGGCCGGCTTCCAGGTCTACCTGGAGGAGCACGACAACAAGCTGGGCGGGGCTGACGTCGAGGTGGTGCTCGCCGACGAGGGGGAGACGGCAGACTCCGGCAAGGCCGCCGCGGACAAGCTCGTCAAGCAGGAC
Organism: Ornithinimicrobium sp.; assembly: GCF_030537745.1. Taxonomy (GTDB): domain Bacteria; phylum Actinomycetota; class Actinomycetes; order Actinomycetales; family Dermatophilaceae; genus Ornithinicoccus. The sequence goes on from NZ_JAUNVI010000027.1 coordinate 22,694, forward strand.
AAGGTCACCGTCGTCACCGGCGTGGTCAGCTCGGCCGTGATGAACGGCGTCGCCGACCTCTTCGAGACGAGCAAGATCCCGCTGGTCGGCTCCAACGCCTCCCCGACGACCCTGACCGACGCGACCTACATCTGGCGCACCTCCTACGTCAATGACGAGCCAGGAGAGGCGCTGGGCAAGTATGTCGCCGAGAACGTCGACGGCGGTGTCTACTTCCTCGCGGCCGACTACCAGGCCGGCAAGGACGAGGTCGAGGGCTTCAAGAAGACGTTCGAGCCCGCTGGCGGCGAGATCGTCGATGAGGTCTACACGCCGTTCCCGGCGACGAGCAACTACCAGCCTTTCCTGGCCAACGCCAAGTCTTCGGGCGCCAAGGCCCTGTTCTCCTTCTACGCTGGCGGCGCCGCGGTGGAGTTTGTCAAGCAGTACGACCAGTTCGGGCTCAAGGGCGAGATCGCTCACTACAGCGCCGGCTTCCTGACCGAGGGCGGCGTCCTCAACGGCCAGGGACCTGCGGCCGAGGGCACCTTCACCTCGATGAACTACAACTACGACCTCGACAACGAGCTCAACAAAGCCTTCGTCGAGGCCTACCAGGCCAAGACCGACCGCACTCCGACGACCTACGCGATGGCCTCCTATGACGCGGCCAAGGTGCTCGACCTGGCGATCAAGGAGGCCGGCGGCAAGGCTGACCCGGAGGCCATCAACACCGCCATCGGCAAGATCACGGAGATCGAGTCGCCGCGCGGCACGTGGACCTGGTCCGACATGGGCACCCCCGTGCAGATGTGGTATCTCCGCGAGGTCAAGGACGTCGACGGCAAGCTGGCTAACGTCGTCATCCAGGAGCTCGGCAAGCTCGGCGACAACTGAGGCGACCGATGACGCACCCTGACCGGGCCTCATGATCGGGTGGCTCGACGCGCACTTCGTCAGCATGCTGGACGGGGTCGCCTACGGATTGCTGCTCTTCACGTTGGCGGTGGGACTTTCCCTCGTCTTCGGGATGATGGACGTGCTCAACCTTGCGCACGGGACGCTCTACCTCGCCGGTGCCTATACGGCCTATGCCCTCTCGGACGGCAGTTGGCTCGGGATGCTCCTCGCCCTCGTGGTGGGGCTGGTGGTCGGCCTGCTCGGTGGCGGCCTGTTGGCGGCGGCCGTGGCCCCGCTCCAGGGGCGAGGCCATCTGGATCAAGCTGCGCTCACCCTTGGCATCATGCTGATAGCGGGTGAACTGATGACGATGGTGTTCGGTGCGGAGGTCCTCCCGACCGCCCCTCCGACGGCGCTGGCGCACTCGATCTCGATCCTGGGCAACTCCTACCCGCTCTACCGACTCGTCTTCATCGGGGTCGCGGGCGGCCTCGCGGCCCTGGTCTACCTCGCCTTCGAGCGGACCTCCATCGGTGCTCTCGTGCGGGCCACGGTCGCCGACCGTGACATGGTCCGCGCGATGGGGGTTGACACCCGAAAGGTGCTCTTCGGGGTATTCGGCTTCGGCGCGGCGCTCGCGGCGGTCGGGGGGGTCCTGGGCGCACCGATCATCGCGCCGGGCCCAGGGATCGACGAACGGGTCTTGGTCCTTTCCCTGGTCGTCGTCGTCATCGGCGGGCTCGGCTCGGTCCGCGGAGCACTGTTCGGCGCGATTCTGATCGGTCAGGTCCAGACCTTGGGGGTTGCGTTGGTGCCGACATTCGCGCCGTTTCTGCTTTTCGGTGCGATGCTGCTCGTGCTCGCCCTCCGCCCACAGGGCCTGTTCGTGGCGGCGCGGACATGACGGCATCGAGGGTGCGCACCGGGCTGCTCGTGGCTGCGGTGGCGGTGCTCCTGGTGCTGGTGCCGTGGGTCTTTGGCACCTTCACGGTGATGACGTTTACCCGGGCGCTGGTCTTCGCGGTGCTCGCGATGAGCGTCAACCTGCTCACCGGGGTGGCTGGCATGCCGACGCTGGGGCAGGCGGCCTACTTCGGGGTCGGTGCCTATGCCGGCGCGCTCGTGGGCATCCACTGGTCCGAGCTGGGCATCGTGCAGCTCGTCGTCGCGACCCTCGCCGGCGTGGTGGCCGCGCTGCTGACGGGTCCGCTGGCGATCCGCGGGCGCGGCGTGGCCTTTTTGATGATCACCCTGGCGATCGGCGAGATCGGCTACTCCGCAGCTGGCCGCCTCGACTCGGTGACAGGCGGGTCCGACGGGCTCAGCGGCATACCCCCGGTCGTGGCCGTCCCCGGCTCGCCGGGATTAGTCAACGAGGGTCTGATCTATTACTACGTCCTCGTCGTCGCGGTGGTGGCCTTTCTGGCGGTGGCGGTGCTGATGCGCTCGCCCTTTGGGCTGACGCTTCGCGGCTTGCGAGATAACGAGTCTCGGCTTCGCGCGGTCGGCTACCGGACGGACACCTATGCGCTCGCGGCCTATGTCTGGGCCGGTGGTCTGGCGGCGCTGGCCGGGTCGCTCTGGACCTCTTCGCAACGTTTCGTGGCGCCGGGTGACCTCGGCTTCGAGGTGTCGGCACTGGCGCTGCTGGCCGTGATCGTCGGTGGTGTCGGATCGATGTGGGGCGCGTGTCTGGGGGCGCTGCTCGTCGTGTTTACCAAGGACTACCTCGGCCAACTCTTCTCCGGACACGCTCCACTGCTGCTCGGTGCCCTCTTCGTCATCACCGTCTACCTGCTGCCCAAGGGCATCGCGGGTGGTCGAGCCCAGTGGCGACGGCTTGTCTCCCGGGACCGTGCCGACGATGCGAAGGCGGTGACGCCCGCATGAGCGAGCCAGAGCCGCAGCGGCAGCTGCGCCAGGATGCGCAGCAGCAGTCCCCAGCGCCCGCGCACCCCGTCGCGTCCTCGGACCCCGTCGCGGCCGCGTTGCGGGTCGAGGGGCTCAGTCGTCATTTCGGCAGCCTCAAGGCCGTGGACGACGTGAGCTTTGAGGTCCGGCCAGGGAGCCGCCACGCGGTGATCGGTCCCAACGGCGCCGGCAAGTCCACCCTCTTTGCCCTCGTCGCGGGGGCGCTCCGCGCCACCTCCGGCAAAGTGTGGCTGCACGGCGAGGATGTCACCTCCCTGGCGGAGCACGCGCGCGCCCGACGGGGCCTGGTGCGCACCTTCCAACACTCCTCGCTCTTCCTGACCGCGTCCGCCCGCGAAAACGTCCTGCTCGCCCTCCAGCGCAAGCACGGGATCCAGGGACGTCCCTGGGGGGCGATCACGCGGCGCCGCGCGCTGGTGGCGGAGGCGGACGCCGTGCTCGAGCAGTTCTTCCTGCACCACCGTGCCGCGCAGGTCGCTGGCGCCCTCTCGCACGGAGAGCGCCGTCAGCTCGAGGTGGCGGTCGCGCTGGCTACCTCGCCGTCGGTCCTGCTTCTGGACGAGCCGGCCGCGGGCATGTCGCCCGCGGACACGCAGGCCTTCCAGGAGATCGTGCTGGGGCTGCCGGCCGAGGTGACCGTCCTGCTCGTCGAGCACGATCTCGACCTGGTCTTCGGCGTCGCGGACCAGGTCACCGTCATGCAGCTGGGTCGACACCTGCTGACCGGCGACCCGGCGCAGGTGCGCTCCAGCGACGCGGTCCAGCAGGCCTACCTCGGCGATGAGGACACGTCAGACCTTTTCCTGCAGGACGGCCACGTATGACGTCCCAGTCGCCGCAGTCTTCGCCGCCGCCGCATTCCCACACGCCGGTGTTGTCCACCCATGGCTTGGTCTCGGGCTATGCCGGCTCTCGGGTGCTGCACGGGGTGGACATCGCTATCCCCGAAGGCGGCGTCCTCGCGCTGCTCGGCCGCAACGGAGTCGGCAAGACCACCCTGGTCAGCACCATCATGGGCCTGATCAGACCGATGGCCGGCTCCGTCATGATCGCGGGGCAGGAGGTGGCCGGCGCGCGGCCGGACCGGATCGCGCGGCTCGGTGTGGGTCTGGTGCCCCAGGGCCGACGGGTGTTCGCGCCACTGACGGTCGCTGAGCACCTGGAGATCGCCGACCGGTCCGGTCGCAGCGGCTCCTGGACCCAGGACCGCGTCATCGAGCTCCTGCCCAGACTCGGTGAACGGCTGCGCAACCGCGGCGACCAGCTCTCCGGCGGCGAGCAACAGATGCTGGCGATCGCCCGCTCCCTGCTGACCAACCCCACGATCCTGCTCCTGGACGAGCCGTCCGACGGTCTCGCCCCCTCGATCGTCAACCAGGTTGCCGACGTCATCCACGAGGTCTGCGGTCACGGGATGTCAGTGCTGATTGTCGAGCAAAACCTGCGCCTGGCCCTGTCCGTCGCCGACCACGTGGTCGTCATGCAGAAGGGCACCGTCCAGTGGGACGTCCCCGTCGAGGAGTTCCGCCGCAACCGCCTACGGGCAGAGGAACTCCTCGGCATCTAGACCGGACGGTCGCCCTTGCCACTCCGGACGGTCGCGGTGCTCAGCGCACGTCGTCGACGAACCGGTGTGACGGGACGTCGAGACGGCGGCGCAGGGCGAAGAAGAGATCGGCGGCCGTCGTCCCGGACCACTCCCGCGGGAGCAGCTCGGGGGCCAGGCCCGGGTCCAGGTAGGGCAATCGGCGCCACGAGGTGAGGACTCGGATGTAGTCGGCGAACGCCATACCGGGCTCGTCCCTGCTGCGGCGTGAGCGCCACTTCGCCAGCATCGGCGAGAACTCCGCACAGAACTGCTGGTAGAGCTCGTCGAGGCTGTCCAGGTCCCACCACGTGCCCACCTCCTCCGAGGCTGCCGAGAAGCCGAGGTAGCGCGCTTCGAAAAGATCGACATACCCCGAGAGCTCCTCCCGGTGCAGGACGTCGCGGGCCTCGTCGTAGAGGTGGGCGGGGGCGATCCAGACGCCGGGGCCGACCGAACCGAAGCCGAGCCACGAGAGCCGGGAGCGCAGGGTATGACGTCGACGCCGCTCGGCCTCGGGGACGCTGAAGACCGCTAGGACCCAGCCCTCGTCGACGGTGCCGCGCCGGCGGCCGAAGATGCGGCGGTCGCCTTCGTCGAGAATCTCCCGAGCGTTGGCTGACAGGGAGTAGCCGGCCCGCCCGTCGACGCGCTCCGCCTCCAGGATGCCGCGTCGCTTGAGGCGCGAGATCGAGGACCGCACCGCGGGCTCGTCGACGCCGAGCTCGGCCATCAGCCGGATCAGTGCGCCGACACTCAGCCAGCCCCCGACCTCTCGGGCGTAGAGCCCGTAGATCGTCACGATCAGCGCCCGCAGACCCGAGTCGGTGCCATTTCCTTGTGATGTCGCGCCCTTGACTGTCGTCACAGAACTAACATACTGGGAGATACCACGGCACCGTCGCCACGAGTGCCCTGACGAGAGGTCCCTTCATGCTGGACACCGAGCTCTCCCCGAGCGCGCACGTCGATACCTTCTGCCGTGACAACCTGCCGCCTCGAGAGCTCTGGCCCGAGTTTCTCTTCGAGGTGCCGGAGGTGCAGTATCCCGCGCAGCTCAACGTCGGGACGGTGTTGCTCGACGACGTGATCAACGGCGGCGGTGGCGATCGGCCGTGCATCCTCGCACCGGACGGCACCCGCTGGACCTATGCCGACCTGCGAGACCACGCCAACCGGATCGCGCACGTCTTCGTCGAGGACCTCGGCATGGTGCCCGGCAACCGGGTGCTGCTGCGCGGCCCCAACAATCCCTGGCTGGTCGCGATCTGGTTTGCTGCGCTCAAGGCGGGGGCGGTCATCGTGCCGACCATGCCCATGCTGCGGCCAAAGGAGCTGCGGACGATTTGCGAGATCGGCAACTTCAACCTGGCGATCTGCGACCACCGCTTCACCGGCGACCTCCTCGACTCGCAGATACCGGGGCTGCGCACCCTGACCTATGGGGGTCATGTCGACGGGCTGGACGACATCGTCGCGCTCGCGGAGAGCAAGCCGACCACCTTTGACGACGTGCCGACCGCCGCCGACGACGTCTCGATGCTCGCCTTCACCTCTGGCACGACCGGCAAGCCCAAGGCCACCATGCACTTCCACCGCGACATCCTGGCCAACGCGGACACGTTCTCGCGCTATGTGCTCAAGCCGGAAGCGGACGATGTCTTCGTCGGCACCCCGCCGATCGCGTTCACCTTCGGGCTGGGCGGGTTGGTGATCTTCCCGCTGCGCGTCGGGGCGTCCACGCTGATGGTCGAGAAGGCCACACCCGAACAACTCGCCGACCTCATCACCGAGCACCAGGTGACGGTCTGCTTCACCGCGCCCACGGCCTACAAGGCGATGCTGGCCAAGGGCAAGGCGAGCTCGCTGCGCGGATTGCGCCGCGCCGTCTCGGCCGGTGAGCACCTGCCGCGGTCGACCTGGGAGGCGCTCCGGGACGCGACCGGGCTGCGGCTCATCGACGGGATCGGCTCCACGGAGATGCTGCACATCTTTATCGGCTCCTCCGACGACGACATCCGCCCCGGCTCGACCGGCCGCCCGGTGCCCGGATACCGGGCCAAGGTTGTGGACAAGGCGGGCCGGGACGCGCCGGACGGCGTCGCGGGTCGCCTCGCGGTCAAGGGTCCGACGGGCTGCCGCTATCTCTCCGACGAGCGACAGACCGTCTATGTCCAGGACGGCTGGAATATCACCGGCGACACTTTCATCCGCGACGAGGACGGCTACTTCTGGTATCAGGCGCGCTCTGACGACATGATCGTCAGCTCTGGCTACAACATCTCCGGCACCGAGGTCGAGGAGGCGCTGATCTCCCATCACGACGTCATGGAGTGCGCCGTCGTGGCCGCACCCGACGTGGACCGGGGTCAGGTGGTCAAGGCGTATGTGGTGCCGCGCGGCGGTCGGTCGATGCTCGGCGAGGAGGGCGAGATGCTGCTGCGCAAGCGGCTTCAGGACCACGTCAAGGACGTCATCGCGCCCTACAAATATCCGCGTCAGATCGAGTTCATCGACGCGCTGCCGCGCACCTCGACGGGCAAGGTGCAGCGCTTCGTGCTCCGTTCGGACGCGATAGAAACCTCGGGCGTGAGCACCGACCCGGACTCGGCCAGCACCGCTGGCGCATCGTGACCTCGGTGTCGTCGGCGCGGGTGGTCGACTGGATCGACACCGACGCCGCCGGCCACTATCACCACTCGGCCGTGATCCGTTGGGTGGAGGCGGCCGAGAGTGTGCTGCACGAAGATCTGGGGCTGCTCGAACTCTTCGGCACGGTGCCGCGGGTCCGGTATGAGGTGGACTACCTCGACCGGCTCTGGTTCCGGGAGGAGGTAGTCACGTCGCTGTGGGTGGAGAAAGTCGGTGGCTCGTCGCTGACCTATGCCTTCGAGGTCGTCGGGCCGCGGGGTCCGGCCGCGCGGGGACGGATGATCTGCGTCAACATCGGCGGCCGGTCCGGCGACGTGCCGGAGGACGGCACTTCCTCCCCTGCGACAGCATGGCCGGACGAGGTGCGTGCCCTGCTGAGCTCCTAGCCGTTGGCCTGCGTGAGCAGCGCCTACAACGGCATGAACCGCCCGCCGTTGACGTCCAGCACCACGCCGGTGATGTAGGACGACTCGGGGCCGGCCAGGAAGAGGACCGGGTCGACGATCTCCCGCAGCTCGGGGAACCGGGCCAGAGGTATGGCGCTCAGCACCTCGTCGCGCTCGCTCGCCGGCATCTCGTCATACATCTGCTGCAGCCGGCCGGTGAGGAAGAGGCCGGGTGCCACCGCGTTGACGCGCTGCCCCCGAGCGCCGACCTCGCGAGCCAGGCGCCGGGTCAGGCCCAGGACCGCGGCCTTGGACGCGGCGTAGGGAACGCCGGTGACGGGGGAGGGCTGGCGACCGCCGATCGAGGAGACCGTGACCACCGTGCCGTCCTGCGGCATCCGCGCCAGGGCCGCCTGGGCACAGTAGAAAGTGCCCTTGACGTTGACGTCCACCACGAGGTCGACGTGCTCGGGCTCGATCTCCTCCAGGTTCTTGGGGGTGCCCAGCGATCCGCCGGCCAGCGTGACGAGGACGTCGAGGCCGCCCAGCTGCGCCACCACGGCGTCCATCACTTCCACCACCGCCGACTGGTTGCTGACGTCGAGCTCGAATCCCCGCGCTCGCACGCCATACGCCGCCTCGAGCTCGCCAGCGACCGCGCCGGTGCCCTGCACGTCGACCACGGCCAGCGCCGCACCCTGTGCCGCAAAGCCCTCGCACACCGCGCGACCAATCCCGCCCGCGCCGCCGGTGACGACCACGACCTTGCCCTCGAAACGACCCTTGACGCCCATGTCATCCTCATTCCGTCTTCTTGACGACCGTCTGAAAGACAACATAGTCTGAGCGGGCTGGCAACCACAACGGCGAAGGAGTCGGCATGCGCATCGCGATCATCGGCGGAGGTCCGGGCGGGCTCTACTTCGCCGCCCTCACCAAGGCACTAGACCCTACGCACGAGATCACGGTGTGGGAGCGCAACGCCCCCGACGACACCTTTGGCTTCGGCGTCGTCTTCTCCGACGAGACGCTCGGCGGCATCGAGCACGCCGACCCCGCGATCTTCGAGTCGATGCAGCGTGAGTTTGCCCGGTGGGACGACATCGACGTCCACCTCGACGGTCAGGTCTTCACCTCCGGGGGGCACGGCTTCGCCGCGATGACCCGCAAGCGACTCTTGGAGATCCTCCAGGAGCGCTGCCGCGAAGTGGGTGTCGTGATGCACTTTCGCACCGACGCGCCTGACGTGGAGGAGCTCTCGGCGGACTACGACCTAGTGCTGGCCGCCGACGGCCTCAACTCGATCGTCCGTCGCCGTTTCGCCGACACCTTCCAGCCCACTCTCGACGTGCGTCAGTGCAAGTACATGTGGCTGGGCACGACCAAGGTCTTCGAGGCTTTCAAGTTCTACATCCTCAAGACTCCCTACGGCGTGATGCAGGTCCACGGCTACCCCTACGACGCGACCGGCTCGACCTTCATCCTGGAGATGCACGAGGACGTATGGCGAGCGGCCGGACTTGACCACGCCGAGGGCCGGGCGTGGGTCCCCGGAGAGTCGGACGAGGAGTCCATCACGTTTATCCGCGACCTCTGCGCTGACATCTTCGAGGGCGAGGAGGTGATGGCCAACAACTCGCGCTGGATCTCCTTCACCACCATCCGCAACCAGACCTGGCGGCACGACAACGTCGTCATCCTCGGCGACGCTGCCCATACCGCCCACTTTTCCATCGGCTCCGGCACCAAGCTGGCGATGGAGGATGCCCTCGCGCTGGCCGCCTGCCTGCACGAGCACGACGACGTCGACGCCGCGCTCACGGCCTACGAGACGGAGCGCAAGCCCGTCGTGGAGTCGACGCAGCGCGCGGCGCAGGCCTCGCTGGAGTGGTTTGAGAACCTCGGGCAGTACACCGACCAGGCACCCGAGGAGTTCGCCTTCAACATCATGACGCGCAGCCGTCGCGTCACCCATGACAACCTTCGCGTCCGGGACCCGGAGTTCGTGGAGCAGATCGATGAATGGTTTGCCTCCGCCACCCCCGGCAGCCAGCCCCAGACGCCACCGATGTTCCAGCCGTTCCGCCTCGGTGACCTCGAGCTCAACAACCGCGTCGTCGTCTCGCCGATGGACATGTATGTCGCCAACGGCGACGGCATGCCCACGGACTTCCACCTGGTGCACCTGGGCGGAAAAGCCATGGGCGGGGCCGGGCTGGTGATGACCGAGATGGTCTGCGTCTCGCCCGAGGGACGGATCACGCCCGGCTGCACCGGCATCTGGACCGACGAGCAGGCGGAGGCCTGGAAGCACATCGTCGACGAGGTGCATCAACTCAGCGACGCCAAGATCGGCATCCAGGTCGGCCACTCCGGGCGCAAGGGCTCGACCAAGCTGATGTGGGAGGGCATCGACCAACCGCTGGAGGAAGACAACTGGGAGGTCGTGGCGCCCTCGCCGCTGGCTTATCTGGACGGGGTCAACCAGGTGCCGCGCGAGCTGACCCTGGAGGATCTGGAGCAGATCACGCAGGACTTCGTGGACTCCGCCCGCCGCGGTGCGGAGGCCGGCTTCGACGTGCTTGAACTGCACTGCGCGCACGGTTACCTGCTCTCCTCCTTCATCTCCCCGGTGACCAACCACCGAACGGATGAATACGGAGGCGGCGACGGTGCCGGTCTGGCCGGACGACTGCGCTATCCCCTGGAGGTCTTCGCCGCGATGCGGGCGGTCTGGCCGCAGGAGCGCCCGATGACCGTGCGCATCTCGGCGACCGACTGGGTGGACGGTGGCATCGACGTAGAGGACGCCGTGCAGATCGCGGCGGCCTTCAAGGACGCCGGCGCGGCCGCGATCGACGTCTCCTCCGGCCAGGTGACGCCGGCGGAGACGCCCGCCTTCGGGCGGTCCTACCAGACCCCGTTCTCCGACGCGATCCGCAACAGAGTCGGGATCCCGACCATCGCGGTCGGCGTCATCTCCTCCTGGGACGACGTCAACTCCATCGTGCTGGCCGGGCGCGCCGACCTGTGCGCCATCGGCCGTGCGCACCTCTACGACCCGATGTGGACCCTCCACGCCGCGGTCGAGCAGGACTATGACGGGCCCGGCGCGGTCTGGCCGCTGCCGTGGCGCGCGGGCCGACGCAAGCCGCAGGCGGGGCGCAGCGATGAGGCCAGGCCGCGGCTGCAGTTGGTGCGTGAGGGCGAGGGCGGCACCAGGCACGCTCGATGGAGGCCGGGCAAGTGAGCTCTGGCGTGCGCGAACGCCCCAGCCTGCGACCCCTCTGGGACGCCCGCGGCATCGCGGTGGTCGGTGCCAGCGACCGGCCCGGCGCCGTCGGACGGTTGCCGATCCAGTTCCTCCAGCGCTACGGCTACGCGGGCGGCATCTACCCCGTGCGACCCGACGGCGCCCCCGTCGCCGGGCTCACGTCATACCCCTCGATCGGCGCCGTTCCCGAGCCGGTCGACCTCGCCATGGTGATGGTCGCTGCCGACAAGGTGATCGGGGCGGTGCGCGAGGCGGCAGCCGCAGGAGTGCCGGTCGTCATCGTGTGCTCCAGCGGTTTCGCCGAGACCGGTGAGGTTGGCCAGGTGCTGCAGGAGGAGCTGGTCGCCACGGCGCACGAGCTCGGTGTCCGTGTGCTCGGCCCCAACTGCATCGGCACCGTCGGCACCGCGACCGGCCAGGTCAGCTCCTTCTCGCCGTTGTTCTCCGGCGCGAGCACGCAGCTGGTGCCCGGCGGGCTCGGCTTCGTCAGCCAGAGCGGCGCGCTCGGCTATGGCGCCGTCTCCCTCGCGTTCGAGCGCGGCCTCGGCCTCGGCTGGGTAGTCAACACCGGCAACGAGGCAGACATCGGCGCTACCGAGGTGATGGCCGCCCTCGCGGAGGAACCTGGCTGCACCGGGATCCTGGGGTATGCGGAGTCGCTCGGAGGGTTGGACTCGCTGGCTGCGCTGGCCGCCCGGGGGATCCCGGTCGCGATGCTCAAGGCCGGCCGCTCCGACGCCGGTGCGCGGGCGGCTGCCTCGCACACGGGTGCGCTGGCGGCCGGCGACAAGGTCGTGGACGCGGCGCTGCGCCGTGCCGGGGTGGTGCGGGTCGACGACATCGAGGAGCTCCTGGACGTCGGTGAGGTCATGGACCTGGTGCCGGGCGTGCGGGGCAAGACGGTGCGGACGGTGGCCATCGTCACCACGTCGGGTGGCTCCGGCATCCTGGCCGCCGACGCGGTCGAGGCGCACGACCGCCACCTGCAGCTGGCGACCCTTTCCAGCGAGACGCTCGCCGCCCTAGACGAGATCGTGCCGGCCTACGGTGCGACCGCCAACCCGGTCGACGTCACCGCGTCGGTGATGAGCAACCCAGACCTCTTCGACCAGGCGCTGACCGCGATCGCCGGCGACGCTGGTGTCGACGCGATCGTCGCGTGCTTCTGCGTGCTCGCCGGCAAAGACGTCGATGATGTCGTGGAGGCGCTGGCGCGGGTTCGTGCGGCGAGCGGAGTGCCGGTCATCGTGGTGCGCACGGGCGCCGACCACCTGGCACCCGAGGCCGCGGCGACCATGCGGGCCGCTGGTCTGCCGGTCTTCACGACGCCGGTGCGCGGCGTCCGGGCGCTTGCCGCCCTGGCGCAGATGGTGGAGCACGGGAAGCGGCAGCGGCCCGACGGCCCGTCCGGTGTGGCAAGCCCGCCCGTCCGCTGTGGGGGGGGCGACCGGCCGGGGGGGCAGGGCGGACCGTCCGGTGGGGTGGGGGCGGGGATGGATGAGCGTGAGCTCAAGACGGCCCTGGCCGCCGCGGGACTTCCGGTGCCGGTGGGGCGGATCGCCACCGATCGCGACGATGCCGTCACCGCCGTCGCCGAGGCCGGCGGGCGGGCTGTCGCCAAGGCGGTCGTGCCCGGTCTGCTGCACAAGTCCGATGCCGGCGGGGTGGTGCTGAATGTGACCGTCGAGGACGCGGCCGAGGTTTTCGACCGGCTGGCCGCGCTGGGTGGGCAGGTGCTGGTCGAAGAGATGGTGCCCGGCGGCGTCGAGGCACTGGTGGGCAGTGCCGACACCCCCCTGGGTCGGATCGTCAGCGTCGGCGTCGGAGGCATCCTCACCGAGGTGATCGCTGACGTCGCCCTGCGCCTCCTGCCCGTCGACCGGGCGGACGTCGAGGAGATGATCGAGGAGACCCGCCTGAGCCAGCTTCTCGCTGGTGTCCGGGGCCAGGCGCCGGCTGATCACGATGCTCTGGTCGACACCGTCCTGGCCGTCGCCGAGCTCACCGCGACCCTCCCGGCCGGTGCCGAGCTCGACCTCAACCCCGTGACGGTCCTCGCCCAGGGAAAGGGTGCCCGGATCCTGGACGCTGCGCTCGCCCTGCCGCAGCTCGAGCAGCCCGAGCACGACATACCCGACCAGATTGCAGGAGACTGACCTCATGGACATCGGCACGCTCGTCACCCGCGCCGGCCACCGCTTCGGCGACCGGGTAGCCCTGGAGGGCGGCTCGGGCGAGCCCGGGCAACGGCGCACCTTCGCCGAGCTCGCGGACCGCGTCACCCGGATCGCCAGCGGCCTGCTCGCGCTCGGCCTCGAGCCCGGAGACCGGGTGCTGGACCTGCAGAGCAACAGCACGACGTATGTGGAGACTGACCTGGCCATCCGCGCGGCCGGTCTGGTGCGGGTAGCCCTCAACTACCGGCTGCACCGCAGCGACTGGGAGCGGATCGCCACCGACTCCGGGGCCCGCGGACTGATCTACCACGAAAAGTTCGCCGACGACATCAGCTCCGTCCGCGAGCAGGTGCCGCACGTCGTCGTGGTGGGTGAGGGCCCCGAGACCACGCTCGACGGGCTCGCCGCCGGTGCGACCGTCGGCCCGCTGCCGGTGCGCGCGCCCGACGACCTGTGCGGGCTGCACTACTCCTCCGGCACCACCGGCCATCCCAAGGGCGCCCAGCGGACCCACCGCAACTGGTTCGCCTCCGTCGTCAACATGACCCAGGATGTGCTGGGTGGCCCTCCCGGCCCTGACGACTGCTACGTCCACGCCGGCCCCGTGACGCACACCTCCGGGTTGTTCATCCTGCCCTTCCTCGTCGCGGGCGCCCGGCAGATCGTGCTGCCTTCCTGGGACCCGCAGACCTTCCTCGAGTCGGTCGGCCAGCAGGGCGCGACCCACACCGCGCTGGTGCCCACCATGGTCGCCCGACTGCTGTCCGCAGGGGTGACCCGCGAGGACCTCGCTGACCTGCAGATGCTCGGCTACGCCGGTGCTCCCATGCCACCGGAGCAAATGCGCCGCGCGCACGACCAGCTCACCCCCCACCTGGTGCAGTACTACGGCCTGGTCGAGGCGATCCCGCCGGTCACCGTCCTGGACGCCGCCGACCACGAGCGGGGACTCACCGACGAGCCCGACCTGCTGACCAGCGCTGGGCGACCCGCACTCGGCGTCGAGCTCGCGGTCGTCGACGAGGACGGCCAGCGGGTCGCGCCGGGCGAGATCGGTGAGGTCATCACCCGTGGCGACCACGTCATGGCCGGCTACTACAACGCGGCCGAGCGCACCGACCTGTCCAAGGCGGTCGTCGACGGGTGGCTGCACACCGGTGACCTCGGGCGGCTCTCCGAGCGAGGTCACCTCTGGCTCATCGACCGCGTGGGGGACATGATCATCTCGGGTGGCTACAACATCTACCCCCGAGAGGTCGAGGAGGTCATCGCCGAGATGTCGGACGTCGGGCAGGTCGCGGTGGTCGGGGTGCAGGACGCCGACTGGGGGCAGCGGGTCGTCGCGTTCGTCACGCCACGAGCCGGCACCCAGGTGACGCAGGACCAGGTCCGCGCCCACTGCGGGAGCCGGATGGCCTCCTACAAGAAACCCAAGGACGTCCACGTGCTCTCCGAGTTTCCGCTCAACTCCACCGGCAAGATCTCCAAGAAGGAGCTACGCGCCCAGCTGCAGGAGGGACGGCCATGAGCTGGGAGGACCCGCAGTTGCGGGTGGACTACGCCCCGGAAGAGGCAGAGCACCCCGGTGAGTACCCCTACACCCGCGGCGTCAGCGCCGAGCCCAAGGTCTGGATCATGGGGCAGTACGCCGGCTTCGGCACCGCCAAGGAGTCCAACGCCCGCTTCCGCTCGCTGCTCGACGCCGGGGTCACGGGCTTCTCGGTAGCGATGGACCTGCCGAGCCAGATGGGGATCGACTCCGACGACCCACGCGCGCTCGGCGAGGTGGGCCGGGTGGGGGTGGCTATCGATTCGCTGGCCGACATCGAGGTGCTGATGGAGGGCATACCCCTGGAGGAGCTGTCGCAGGTCCGGACCACCGCTAACTCGATCGGCTATCTGTGGGCGGCGCTCTTCGTCGCGCTCGCTGAGAAGCGCGGCGTGCACCCCAACGAGTTCGGGATGTTCATCCAGAACGACGTGCTCAAGGAGTTCATCGCCCGCGGGACCCAGATCTTCCCGCCGGAAGCGTCGCTGCGGCTCTCGGTCGACTGCATCGAGTATGTCGCCCGCGAGACGCCGAGCTGGGTGCCGCTGGCGATGAGCGGCTACCACATCCGCGAGTCTGGATCGTCGGCGACGCAGGAAATCGCTTTCACCTTCGCCAACGCGCGCGCCTACCTCGACGAGTGCGTGCGGCGAGGCATCGACATCGACCAGGTCGCGCCGACGCTGTTCACCTTCTTGGCGATCACCAAGGACGTGCTGCCGGAGGTGGCAAAGTTCCGTGCCGCTCGTCGCGTGTGGGCAAAGCTGATGCGAGACACCTACGGCACCACGGACCCACGCAGCCAGCAGCTGCGGATCTTCGCCTTCACTGCGGGCTCCACCCTGACCGCGCAGCAGCCGCTCAACAACGTGATCCGCGCTTCCGTCGAGGCGACGACCGCGGCGCTCGCGGGGGTGCAGACGATGCACGTCTCTGCCTACGACGAGGCGCTCGGCGTCCCGACCGAGCATGCCGCGACCCTGGCCCTGCGCACGCAGCAGGTGGTCGCTTTCGAGACCGGGCTCACCACCACCCTGGACCCGCTCGCCGGCTCGTATGCCGTCGAGGCGCTGACCGACGAGCTCGAGGCCTCGATCTGGTCGCTGATGGAGGACATCGAGGAGCGTGGCGGGGCGCTGGAGGGGATCAGCTCCGGCCGGTTCGCGAGGGACCTGTCCGAAGCGGCCTACCGGCTCTCCCAGGCGATCGAGTCGGGAGAGAAGGTCGTGGTCGGAGTCAACCGCTTCCCCGCTCGGACCGAACCGTTGGAGGTCTTCTCTATCGACCCGGCGACCGAGCAGGGCCAGGCGCAGTCGGTGCGTCGGCTGCGCCAGACCCGCGACCAGAGCGCCGTCGACGCTGCCCTGGAGGCGCTGCGCACCGATGTGCGTGAGGGCCGGTCGGTGATGCCCGCGACGATCGAGGCGGTCAAGGCCTACGCGACCCTGGGTGAGGTGGTCGCCGTGCTCCAGGATCAGTTCGGCACCTGGCGTCCCAGCGCGGAGTTCTAGGGCTGGATGGTCCCCAGCAAGGGTGCGCCGAAGTTCCCCGAGTTAGTCTGGTGAGGTGCCGGCCGACGATTACAGCGCCCCCGCCTTTCTCACCGCGAAGCAGTTGGCCAGGAGCGTCCTCATCATCCGAGGCATGGCCCTCGGACTCGCAGTCTTGGCGGCCTCGTTTGCGGTGGCGGCCATGCTGGATATTCTTGACTCCGCCTCGGACCCCAAACTGATCGTCGGCTACGCCATCTTCGTTCTTGCGGTTGGCTTCGGTGCCTTCCGGCTGTGGCGATCTGCTGACACGGGGGACCCCTCGGTCCTGAAACCCGGTGACCCGCCCGGTCTACGGCTCCTCGACGCGCTGCCAGCCAAGACCGGGCCCGTCCGTGTGCCGCTCGCCGAACCCTCTGGGGACGTCATCGTCCTCACCAACGACGGCATGCACCTGCCTGCAGGCATCATCGCGACTCGAGGTCTCGGCCGGAGGGTCGAGGAGGGAAAGGCGGCCCTGGCGGGGCTGACCCCCCTGGTTGTCCCCTGCTTCCTTCCGTGGTCGGAGCTGGTGAAGTGGTCGTACTGCACGAACGCGGAAGGGTCGCCCGCCTCCCACCGGCTCGACCTGACCGATCATCGCGTCCTCTCCATCAGCAAAGCGACGTTGGGCGACCACTACGTCTCTCTCCTCGATGCGGTGCGGTCGGTTGGTGGCCAACCGGTGGAAGTGGTTCTGCCCGCAGATTCCAGCGAGAGCTACATAGTTTGACCAGGTCGATGTTTGACCTGATCCGCTCGGGCGAGTAGGCCTCCACCGCGATCCCGGCGGCCCGGGTGGCCTCCTGCGTCGCCACCTGCTGGATCGTCGGGTGCAGCTCAATCTGGTTCACCACCGGCACCACCTCGGCCTGCTCAGCAGCGTCGCCAGGTGGTCGGGCAGGAAGTTGGAGACGCCGATCGCCCCGACGGCACCCTCGACGTAGAGGTTCTCGAGGGCGCCCCAGGTCTCGACAGCCCCTTGCTCGGCACCGGCCAGTGGACGAGGTGAAGGTCGACGACGTCCAGGCCGAGAGCCGTGCGGCTGCGCTGACGTAGTCTCGGGGCGTGAGCGTGACATCCCGACCGGCGGCCGTCTCCTTCGAGAATCGATTCGCCCGCGAGTTCCCGGAGATGGCCGTCGCCTGGCGGGCCGAGGAGTTGCCCGACCCCCGGCTTCTGGTGCTCAACGAGACCCTCGGCACTGAGCTGGGGCTCGATCCCTCCTGCCTGCGCGGCCCCGAGGGCGTGCGCTTCCTGACCGGCCAGCTCCTGCCTTCAGGCAGCACCCCGGTGGCGCAGGCCTACGCCGGGCACCAGTTCGGCGGCTACTCCCCTCGCCTCGGCGACGGGCGGGCGCTGCTGCTCGGTGAGGTCGTCGACGCCACGGGCCACGAGCGGGATGTGCACCTGAAGGGCTCCGGGCGCACGCCGTTCGCCCGCGGCGGTGACGGCCGGGCCACGGTCGGGCCGATGCTGCGCGAGTATGTCGTCAGTGAGGCCATGCACGCCCTGGGCATTCCCACGACCCGTTCGCTGGCGGTGGTGGCCACGGGACGGTCCGTGCCCCGCGAGACCCTGCTCCGCGGAGCAGTGCTGACCCGGGTCGCTAGCAGCCACCTGCGTGTAGGTAGTTTCCAGTACGCCCGGGCCACGGGTGACCTCGACCTGCTGCGCCGTCTGGCAGAACACGCGATCAGCCGACACCACGCCAGCGCCACGCAGGCCGAGAACCGGTATCTCGGCCTGCTCCAGGCCGTGGTCGAGGCCCAGGCGGAGCTCGTCGCCCGGTGGATGCTCGTGGGGTTCATCCACGGGGTCATGAACACGGACAACATGACCATCTCGGGAGAGACCATCGACTACGGGCCGTGCGCCTTCATGGAGGCGTTCGACCCGGCGACGGTCTACAGCTCCATCGACGTCGGTGGACGCTATGCCTACGGCAACCAGCCGGTCATCGCCCAGTGGAACCTCGCTCGGCTCGCCGAGGCGTTGCTCCCCCTGCTCGACCCACAGGAGGAACGGGCCGTCGACCTGGCCACGGAGTGTGTGGATACGTTCTCCGGGCAGTACCACGCCAGATGGTCGGGGGGCATGAAGCTCAAGCTGGGCGTGCCGGACAGCCTGGAGGATGAGGTCTTCGCGCCCCTGGTCGCCGAGCTGCTCGCGGTGCTCCAGGAGGACAAGGTCGACCACACGTCGTTCTTCCGCAGCCTGGGCCCGGCCGCTCGCGGTGATGCGGAAGCATCACGCGGCGTGTTCCTGCAGCTCCCGAGATTTGACGCCTGGCTCCGGCGTTGGCTCGCCCTGCATCCGGACGCCGACCTGATGGAGCGGGTCAACCCCGTCTACATACCCCGCAACCACCTCGTCGAGGAGGCCCTGGCCGCCGCTTCCGACGGGCATCTCGACCCGTTCGAGGCGCTCCTGGACGCGGTGACCGACCCTTTCCACGAGCATCCGGGCCGGGAACGCTACGCCGCCGCGGCCCCCGAGGGCTTCGGTTCCTACCGCACCTTCTGCGGGACCTGAAAGGCTCTCGCCAGGTGTGCGGAGCTGGAGGCTTCCCAGTGACGTGGACGGCCGTGCCCGGGCCGCTGGCGGTCGCAGCTGACGCTGCCCACCGACGGACAGCACCGTGCTACGGACTCACCTGCACCATGACGGCGGTGCCCTGGCCGACGCCGATGCACGCCGCCGCGACGCCGAGTCCGCCGCCTCGCCGCCTCAACTCCCGGGCCAGGTCGACAACCACGCGGGGGGCGCTCGCGCCGAGCGGGTGGCCGATCGCGATCGCCCCGCCGTTGACGTTGACCTTGTCCCGGTCCAGCTCGGGCAGGTCGTGCAGGGTCGATAGGACCATCGCGGCGAAGGCCTCGTTGATCTCCCACAGGTCGACGTCGGCAAAGCTCCTGCCTGTCCGCTCCAGCAGCTGACGGATCGCCGGCACCGGAGCGACGGCGAAGAGCTCCGGCGAGACGGCCACGGTGCGTGAGGCGACGATGCGGGCGATCGGCTCGACCCCCAGCTCCTGGGCCACCTCCGCCGTCCCCACCAGCGCCGCGAGGGCACCGTCGTTGACTGGTGAGGAGTTGCCCGCAGTCACGGTCCCCTCCTTGGAAAACGCGGGCCGCAGCGCCCCCAACGTCTGCTTCGACGCGTCCGGGCGCAGCGACTCGTCCCGCTCGACGCCCTCCAGCGGCAGCACGAAGCCGTCGTGCAAGCCCTTCTCGTAGGCCGCGTGGACGAGGTGGTGCGAGCCAACGGCATACCTGTCCATCTGCTCGCGCCCGATTCCTCGGGCGGTGGCGACCGCCTCCGCGCTCGCGCCGAGCGACATGGTCCATTCGTCCGGGAACGACGGGTTGGCCATCCGCCAGCCGACGGTGGTCTGGTGCAGCTCCATCCGCCGGGGCAGCGCCTCCTCGGGCTTGGGCAGCACGTAGGGCGCCCGGCTCATGCCCTCGACCCCACCGGCGACGACCAGCCGTGCGTCACCGACCGCGATCGCGCGTGCCGCCTGCAGGAGCGCCTCGGAGCCCGAGGCGCAGAGCCGGTTGACGGTCGCGCCGGGAACGCTGACGGGCAGCCCGGCCAGCAGCGCCGCCATCCGGCCGACGTTGCGGTTCTCCTCGCCAGCCCCGTTGGTGTTGCCGTAGTAGACGTCCTCGATCGTCGCCGGGTCCAGGCCAGGGTGCCGGGCGATCAGCTCGCGTAGCGGCCAAGCGGCCAGATCATCGGTGCGCACGTGCGACAGTCCGCCGCGCAGCTTGCCGAACGGCGTGCGCACGGCGTCCAGCAGGAAAACCTCTTGTCCGAGCATGGGTCCATCATGCCCCGCGCACGATGGATCCACGACGAGTGCCAGGTGACC
>NZ_JAUNVI010000104.1 GCF_030537745.1 Ornithinimicrobium sp.
CACTATCGAGCCCCTGCACCATAGGGCCGCTAGACCATACGGTCGGTCAACGATGGCGCGAGCTCCTTGCGGAAGCCCACGAGGGTGTAGAGACCGCCCGCTATCGCCACCATGGCCAGGAGCAGCAGCCCGATCGTGTAGCTGCCGTAGGCGTCGTAGATCGCACCCATCAGCAGTGGGGGGACAAAGCCGCCCAGCCCGCCGGCGGCCCCGACGACACCGGTGACCGCACCGACGCGGGTGGGCTCCACCAGAGCCGAGACCAGAGCGAAGACCGCACCGGCCGCCGCGCCGAGACAGGCGGCCAAACCGAGGAAGGCGAGGGTGCCCACCGGCTCGAGGGCGAGGGCCACCGTGCCGGCGCCGACCAGGGCCCCCAGTAGCGCGAAGAGTCCGGCGCCCACCAGCAAAGCGGACAGCACGCGGGTGCGGGAGAAGCGGTCGCACATCCAGCCGCCGACCGGACGGGCCAGCACCGCGACGACCACGAAGCCGGCCATCCGCAGCGCTCCTTGGCCCTTGGCCATACCGAAGTTGTTGACCAGGTAGGTAGGCAGGTAGACGCTGAAGGCGACGAAGCCGCCGAACGCGATGGCGTAGAGCATCGCGAGTTTGAGGGGGACAGGTTGGGCCAGCGTCCGCAGGGCCGTGGTGAGCCAGTTGGAGCCGGCAGGGGCGGTCGGGCGTCCCGGCGGCACCCGCAGCACCGACCAGGCGAGAGCGGCGTAGGCAGCCAGCAGCACAGCGACCAGGATGAAGGGTGCCGAGCGGCCGAAGGCGCTGGAAAGCTGCAACGTGGTGAACGCGGCGACCGCAGTCCCGATGGTGCCCATGCCGAAGATGCCCAGCGCCGCGCCTCGCTTGACCGGCGGGTGCCACGCGTTGACGAAGGGGACGCCGACGGCAAACGAAGTGCCCCCGATGCCCAGGAAGAAGCCGCCGATCAGCAGGGCCGTCAGGGTGTCGCCGAAGAAGCCGAGGAAGAGCACCGCAGGGATCGTCAGCAACGCCACGGCGGGAAACATGACTTGCGCGCCGAGCCGGTCGGTGAGGGCGCCCGCGGGGATGCGCCCGAGGGAGCCGACGATCACCGGGGTGGCCACGATGAGGGACTGTTGCAGCGAGGTGAGTCCCAGCTCCTCGCGCAGGGTGACGGCCAGCGGTGAGAGCAGCGCCCAGGCCCAGAAGCAGATGGCGAAACCGAGGGTGGCCACCAGAAGCATGGTGCGTGCCGTGCCTGGGTCAAGCTCGCCGGTGGGGGGTATCGCCTCGGCGCTCCGGGCGCCGGTCACGGCGATGACCCGTTGAGGTGGCGGGAAGATGCGCTCATGGGACTCTGTCTCCGAGGGGCGCCGGGCCGGAGTGCTGCGTGCCGACCTGACGTGCTGTTGATCTGACACTAGGAACCATAGTGACCCGCCGGCGTCGCGTGTTGTTGTTGACGAAAGATGAGGTGCTGCGCGCGCCCACGGTCAGCGCGACGAGTCGCCGACGACCATCCAGGCGTCGCCGCGGGCGCGCCACCATAGGCCAGCGGCGCGGATGGTCATGAAGCCGCCGAAGGCGACCCAGAGCCACACCAAGCCGGTCACGCCGACGACGTCGGCAGCCCACACGGCCAGCACCATCGGCAGGTAGGCGACCAGGAACACGGTCTGCGCCACGGCCAGCCATCGCGTGTCACCGGCTCCGATCAGCACGCCGTCCAGGATGAAGGCCACGCCGGACACCGGCTGGACCACCGCGACCACGATGAGCGCCGCCGCCAGCGCCGCCCGGACCTGGGGGTCGGTGCTGAAGCCGAGCGGGATCACCTGGTGCAGGACGATCACCAGCGCCGCCAGCACCACGCCAAACCAGATGCTCCAGCGGACCATCATCGCGGTGGTCGCTCGCGTCCGGGTCACGTCGCCTGCCCCCAGCGACTTTCCGGTCAGAGCCTGCGCCGCGATCGCCAGCGCGTCCAGAGAGAAGGCCAGCGCGCTCCAGACGGTCATGGCGACCTGGTGGGCGGCGAGCTCCGGCGTGCCCAACCCGGCCGCGACCCAGGTCGTGACGAGCAGCACGGCGCGCAGCGACAGGGTGCGCACCAGCAGCGGCACACCGTCGAGCGCCGACCGCAGGACACCGGAGGCGGTGAACCCCATCGGGGCCTCCAGACGGCGGGCGCCGACCACGACCACCCAGACGAGCGCGATCGCCATACCCGTCTGGGCGATCACCGTGCCCCACGCTGCGCCGGCGATGCCCCAGCCGACAACGTGCACGAGGACGAGCGAGAGCACGGCGTTGACGCTGAAGCCAGCGACCGCGGCGACGAGCGGAGTCCTGGTGTCCTGCAGCCCACGAAGCACGCCGGTGGCGGCCAGGACCAAGAGCATGGGGGGTATGCCGAGGGTAGAGACGCGCAGGTAGATCACCGCCTCCGCGGTCGCCTCGGGGGTAGCGCCGAAGACCGCCACGAGCGGCTGCGCCCAGAGCGCGACGGCGAGCGCGGCGATGACGCCGAGGATCACCGCGAGCCAGAGCCCGTCGATCCCGGCCGCGAGAGCGCCGCGCTGGTCGCCGGCGCCGAGCTTGCGCGCGACGATCGCGGTCGTGCCGTAGGCGAGGAAAACAAAGATGTTGACGGCCGTGAGCAGGACCGCGCTCGCCACGCCGAGGCCGGCGAGGGAGTTGGTGCCCAGGAAGCCGACGATCGCGGAGTCGGCCAGGAGGAAGAGCGGCTCGGCGACGAGGGCGAGGAAGGCGGGGAAGGCCAGGCGCAGGACTTCGCGGCGCAGAGCAGAGGGGGAGCCGGGCTGCGGATCTGGCGCGGGCGGGGTCACAGGGCGAGTCTGCCAAACAACTTTCTATGCACAGACTGTGTGTGACGTCGTTGCAGGTCAACGAGATGGAGGTAAGAAAATGGTGGAGTTGTCCACAGGCCTGTCCACAGTTGTCCACCGTCCTGTGGCGCGTCGTCCACCGCGGACGCACAGGCTATCCACACGCTGCCCACAGGCCGTCTTGTGACTACCTCCGCCCAGGCATACGGTGGCGCGATGGCGATGAGCGCGTGACCCGTGAGCGCGCGGCCCGGTCAGAGGTGTGTCGGTGGTCGGTGATGCCCTTGTGCCTAGGACAAGGATGCACGCCGCTAAGCAGGAGGTCGGATGTCGCTCACTGAGCTGGAGCAGGCCTACAGCGTTCCCGACGGACCGCCGCAGGATCGTCTCCCGCCGCAGGACGTCGCGGCCGAGCAGAGTGCGATCGGGGCGATGCTGCTGTCCAAGGACGCGATCGGCGAGTGCTCCGAGATCGTCCGCCCGGTCGACTTCTACCGGCCCGCGCACGAGCGGATCTACGACGCGATCGTCGACCTTTTCGGCCGGGGGGAGCCGGTCGACGCAATCACCGTCGCAGATGAGCTGACCAAGCGCGGCGAGCTGACCCGGGTGGGCGGCGCGGCCTACCTGCACCAGCTCATCGCTCAGGTGCCTACCGCCGCCAACGCCGCCTTTTACGGGGAGATCGTGGCCGAGCGCGCGGTGCTGCGACGGTTGGTGGAGGCGGGCACCAAGATCGTGCAGTTCGGGTATGGCGGTGGAGACGTCATGGATCTCGTCAACGCCGCGCAGTCCGAGGTGTTCGCGGTCTCGGAGAAACGGGGCGGCGACGACTACCATCCGCTCAGCGAGCTGTTGCAGCCTGCCGCTGACGAGATCGAGCTCAACGCGTCCTCCTCGGGGGAGATGGTCGGTGTGCCCACGGGCTTCACCGACCTGGACGAGCTGACCAACGGCCTGCACCCTGGCCAGATGATCATCGTGGCGGCACGGCCGGCGGTGGGCAAGTCGACCTTCGCTCTCGACGTGGCCCGCGCTGCAGCCATCAAGCACAACCTGCCGACGGTCGTCTTCAGCCTGGAGATGAGCCGCACTGAGATCACCATGAAGCTGCTCTCGGCCGAGTCGGAGATCCCGCTGCAGAACATGCGCAAGGGCAATATGCGCGACCGTGACTGGACCCGCCTGGCTGAGACGCAGGGCCGCATCCACGACGCGCCCCTCTTCATCGACGACTCCCCCAACATGTCCCTGATGGAGATCCGCGCCAAGTGCCGTCGGCTCAAGCAGCGCCACAACCTCAAGCTGGTCATCGTGGACTACCTGCAGCTGATGAGCTCGGGCAAGCGCGTGGAGTCGCGCCAGCAGGAGGTCGCGGAGTTTAGCCGCGCGCTCAAGCTCCTGGCCAAGGAGCTGGGGGTGCCGCTCATCGCCCTTTCCCAGCTCAACCGTGGCCCCGAGCAGCGGACCGACAAGAAGCCGCAGATGAGCGATCTGCGCGAGTCCGGGTCGATCGAGCAGGACGCGGACCTCGTCATCTTGTTGCACCGTGAGTCGCTCTATGAGCGGGAGTCGCCGCGCGAGGGTGAGGCGGACGTCATCGTTGCCAAGCACCGCAACGGCCCCACCGACACGGTGGTGCTCGCCTTCCAGGGGCATTACAGCCGGTTCACGAATATGGCGAGCAACTTCTAGCGCAAGTGCTTCGTTCTGCATGCTGGCCGACAGCCATCGCGAGCGACCGGTCCGCGGTGGCAAGTCTTGCCGAGGCTCACCTGGGTAAGACTCCGGATCGCCCGAAACTGCCGATGGCAGGTCGTCGTGTCGATGTGAGCGTGACTCGACCGCAGCGCGAGGCTCCCCGATCTTGCCGGTATTGGTCGTCTGGTGACGCGAAATGGTGCAGTCCCTAGTTCTGCGACTTGCCGGACCGGCAAGTCGCGTAGTAGCTTGCCAACATGGCAAATCATCATTTCGAGCCTGACGGCGTCAGCCCAGACCGTGAGGAGGGGCGCGTCAGCGACGCGCGAGACGCACTCCAGGACCTCGACAGCGTCCGGGTCAGGTTGGGGCACCGGCTGGCTACGCCGTGGTGGTACAAGCTCGTCTCGGCCCTCATCATCGCCGCCCTCTTCATCGGAGCCGGCATGCCCTACCAGAGCATCGACTTCGGCTCCGTCAAGACGGGTGCCTCGCTGTTGGTGCTGACTTTGGCGTTGGGGCCGCTGCTCCTGCGTGAGCTCTTGAAGCGCAGCACCGGGGCCTCCTTCGACCGCTACAACAACGGTTGGACATTGCCCTCGCTGGCGTTGGTTTTACTGCTGGTGGCGTGCGTGTCCCTGCAGACCTTCTCTGACGTGGACCTGGCACCTCTGGTCGGTGCCGTGGTCGGCTTCGTCTTCACCTGCCTCTATGAGGAGTGGGCCGATCGGCGCCTTGCCAGCGGTCGGTTCCCTGCCGCGAAAAGAAAGGCCCAGGGGTGAGCAACGCCTCCACCTTCAACGAGGTGATCCATGCGCGCAACCGACTGCACATCTGTGCGCTGCTCGCAGAGGTGGACTCCGTCGACTTCGCCACGGTGCAGGACACGCTAGGTGTCAGTGACTATGTCGTCAGCAAACACCTCAAGGTCCTCGTCGATGCAGGCTACGTCCGCACCCACAAGGAGAAGCAGCACGGCCGGGCCCGGACTTGGCTGAGCCTGACCTCCACCGGACGGGGGGCACTTGACGCACACCTTGCTGAGCTGCGCCGGATCACTGGACTCGGAGACTGAGGATCCGAGTCCACGCTGGTGCG
>NZ_JAUNVI010000105.1 GCF_030537745.1 Ornithinimicrobium sp.
ACGCCGGGGAAGACGACCTCAGCTACCGCGCTACACCACTATGCGGGACGCAACTGGAGGCAAACCTTCGGCATCAAACAGGTAGGGATCATCGGCCACATTGACCGACCCCATACGCTGCCCGTCCCAGGGCCCCTCCAACTCCATACAGACACTCAACCACCGAGCACTGACAGACCCGACTCGCATCCGTTGCCGGATCCCGCTGTCCTCGGAGTGCCTGGAAAACTGCTCCGTGCGCCTGCTTCGCCAGGTCGAGGAAACCGCCTTTGTCTGGGCGCACTGCGAGGGTGCCTCAGATCGGCAGACCGAACGGCCTGGCGTCGCCGTCACGGATGGATGATCACGTGACCAGCTCGAGGATAGATCGGTTCAGCTTGCTCAGCGCACGAACGGCGCTGCGCAGCGCAGCAGGCGCATCGGTGGCAGTCATCAACACGTCGAGCACGGGTGAGTCCGCGCTGCGCTCGGGACGCTCGAAGGCTGCGCCGGCAACCATCTGCCTCACCAGTCCGAGATGTGTGTGCACCAGTGTTGCCGCCCCGCGAAGCGCCTCGGCGGTTTCCTCGGACAGAGCCGTGTCCGGCTCGGCGCGGGTTGCGGCGACGCCGGCCCTGGCGAGGGCGTGTGCCGCGCGTCCGCTGACCTGCAGAACGAGCAACAGTCGACGGGTGCTGCGTCGACCGCGTGTCGTCAGCCCGAGGCTCAACGGTTTCGCGGCAGTGATGACGCCCTGCAGGGACGTGTCGAGGGAGCGGGAGATGGTGACGAGGTCAACGTCGCTGCCCGGGGCGATGACCGACTCGACGCTGGCGTCGATGAGTTCGCTCATCAAAGTGAGGTAGCCCTCGACCTTCTCCTGGACGGTCGACCGAGTTCTGACCGGCAGGACCACGAACGACGCCAAGATGCCCATCGCCGCGCCGGCAGCCGTCTCGTAGATCCGCACCTCGAGGACGTCGATACTGAACTGACCCAAGAGCCCATAGAGCAGTGCCAATAGCACGGTGATGAAGAAGACCAGCAACGCATAGTTGATCGCCAGCAGCCAGAAGGCAAAGAAGACGCACACCACGATGAGCGCCATCTGGACGATCGGCTGGTCGCCGACTGCAGCCGCAAGAAGCACGCCAGCGACGACCCCGAGCACCGTGCCGAGGATCCGGTTGCCGGCCTTGGTGAGGAGCTCTCCTCGGGTGGTGACCCCGGTGAACACCAGGAACGCCGTCATCACCGCCCAGTACCAGCGGTTCGGCGAGATCAGGTCGCCTAGGAGCATGGCAGCACTCGTGGCGACGGCAACCTGGATGGCGGCCCTGGTGTAGGGATTCATGCTCGGTGCGTCTGTCGGCTCGAGGCCATCGACCGAGTCGGCTGCTGGCATCGATCCTGTTGTCGGCGTGACCACTTTCGTGGAGGTGCTTGGCAAGGTCGCAGGGTGGTCCGACACATTGTCTGTGATGCGATGAACGGCCGTATGCGCCTCTACTGCGCGCGCGGCGAGGATTATCGCGACACCGACTTGCTGAGTGGGGTCCGCGTCAGCCGCCGAATCGACCACAAACCGGCGCGCAGCGCGCAACGTCTCGTCCGAGGGTTTGTCCTTCAGGCATGAGCCCACCGCGGCCATCGCGTCATCGAGCGTCATCGGCCACGACTTCTCCTGACCGAGTGGCCACACGGCGCCGGCCAATTGCTCGGTGGCGATCTGCGCCTCGAAGACGCGCACCGACAGGTCATGGCTGGTGACGCTCAGGTGCAGAGCAGCATCGTTGCGGTCGAGCCAGTCCTCGATCATCATCCCGGTGTCGGAGAGGCCGGTCAGCTTGCGACGCAGCACGTTCGGGTCGCGGGATCGTCCAGGTGCGGCTGCTTCCAGCACCGACACCGAGGCTGCGCGCAGCGCCTGGGCTAGGCGGCGGACCTCCGAATGGGGCCGGTCGCGGAATATCGCCGATCGTACGAACACCGCCACCGCCACTCCGATCACGATTGCCACCAGCAGCACCGGCACCTGCGACAATTCGGCCTTGAGGAAGAGCGCAAAGAAGTACGAGATGAAGGCAACCATCCCGAGGGCCGTGCCCCGAGGACCGAATCGACGCACCCAGACGGCTGTGAACAAGACGACGATGAAGCCGACGTCGGCGACCTTGCCGACCTCCGACAGTGCTGCGGCGAGCAAAACGGCACCTGCCGCGGGCAGCGCCATCAGTGCCGTCGTGGCGATCCGGGCACGGGGCGTACGGTCCTTCACCACCGCAGCCGACTGCATGGACACGATCGTGCCGAGCATGGCAACCGTGACCGGGTTGCCCGTTGACGTGGTGAAGGCGACCGACGCCACCATGGCAAGCAACACCGTCAGCGCAGTCCCGGCGGCGCTCATCAGACGCAGCTGCCCCGGGTCGGAGACAGCTAGGAAACGCGCCGCTCGAGTCACGGTTTGCGTGAAGGACACCACGTAGAGAGTGTGTCGCATCGGAGGAGATCAGGCCGGCGACCAGCGCCCCGCCCGCCAGTCAGCGCTTCAGTCCCGACGGTGAGCAGCTGACGCTTGCCGGGGAAGGCGAAGGAGACCTCCCATGGACGCCAGCGAGGCGGCGATCTGGAGTCAGGCACCCGCTGGCGATCTGGCGTCCAGGACGGTGCGGCCCGCCCCATACGCTGCCCCTCCCCAGGCCCCTCCAACTCCATATAGACACTCAACCACCGAGCACTGACAGACCCGACTCGCATCCGTTGCCGTGGTGGGTGTCGAGCTGAGGTGACGGGCCCTTCTGCCATGCTTTGCGCATGGGAGGGTGTGACGGTCGCCGATTGCGAATGGTCGCTGCCCTCAGCGTGACGGCGTTCCTCTGCGGCTGTGCCGCACCAGAACTCCCAGATCGAGCCGATCCCGAGGTGCAGGCCGAGGAGGCACGCCTCGCGGAGGTTATCGGCGCGGATCCCGGCGTCCTCGGAGTGCGTGGAAACTGCTCCGTGCGCCTGCTTCGCCAGGTCGAGGAAACCGCCTTTGTGTGGGCGCACTGCGAGGGTGGTGCTCCCGTCAACACGGGCGTGAGCGCCCCAATGCGCGTCGTTGGTTCTGCGGTCATTGTCCCTGGTGATGGGACCCAGTACGAGCGCGACATTCGCGCCATGTTTCCCGAGGACCTTATCGAGATCGTGTTGGACGGCGACGAATCGCTCCTCCCCGGCCCGCTCCGCCAATAACTCAAGAAACCGTACGAGACGCGGGCCGGGTTTAGGCCGGTCTGCGCGTCGTCGATCCGACGCTGGCAACTGAATCCCAGGTCGGTGGTGGTCCAACCTGCTCTTCGACCGGGGGCGGGAGGTCCTGCGCTGGCTCTGAGCCGAGGGGTATGGCGAGCCGCGGGAGTCTGCGTGGTGTCCGGTGGGGTGGGGGTCAGTTGTCGTAAAGACGGTTCTTGGACGTGAGGATCTCGAGGGGGACTGGTGGCCCCTCGATGGTGGCGCTGCTCGGGATCGCGCGCCAGCCGCCGCCGTTGACGCTGACCTCGCCGCCGTATTCGACGGAGATGGAGGGATTGACCTGGGCACGAGTCGTGTACTCGTGGTTGATGTCGCCGTCGGGGTAGGGCCCGCCCATGCTCGTCGTCGGGCCAATCGTCGCGCCATCGCCGGTGAGGTAGGTGATGCCGACCAGGGTCGGTCGGATCCGGACCTGATGCCCGACGATGGTCGTGGTGTCGACCTCCTGCGGCTCGAAGCCTGCCGCGGGCCACGCCAACTCGAAGTAGACCGGCAGGTTGACCAGTGTCTTGCCGCCAGGGGGTTGGATGACGGCCTCGGGGAGCGCAAAGTCGGTCCTGTGGAACTGCTCGACGATCATGGCCTCGGTGAGCTCGACGGCCGGTTCGCCAGAGCGCGCGGGGACAGAGGGCGTGAAGCACGTTGGGGCTACGGATTGCCAGCCACTCAGTGGGCCGGTGTCGTCGGCGAGGCGTCGATGGATGATCGCGTAGGGCCCGGGGGAGTCGGGGGCATTCTGCTGGCAGTAGTCGATGGCCTGCTGACAGATCTCGAGCTTCGGCTGGGCAGGGCTGTTCTGGTGGCAGGCGATGACAGCTACGTACTCGTACCAGGAGGTGGGGTTGTCCGCGCTGGATCCGGGTGGATAGGACTCGGCCAAGCCTTGGACTTCTGCTTGGCTCAGGCCAGTGTGAATGCCATCCTTCCCCTTGATTATCCCCCAAGGGTCCCCGGGATCTTCCCCGCCCTGCGCAAGGATCACGGTAAGGATCGCCAGCCCCCCTACAAGACTCACGACGGCTCGCTCTTTAGGGTGATTGATTCGATCATCCAGGGATCGCCATCCGAGAGCTCAAATACAATGACGCCTAAACCTTTGCCCTCGCCGATGAGCACCTTCACTTCGGTGGTGACGCTCGCCCGTTCCTTGCCAATCAGTAGACCCTCAGCAGATTTGACTCGCATGTAGTCGTCTCCCAGGCCAGACTTGGGCACTGCACTGACGAGGCCTGAGCAAGAGCCACATTGATCGCTTGAGTAATCCATGAGATCGCCGGTATCGCCAGTCTTGTAGGCACTGTTCAGCCCCTCAATCCAGTACTCCACGAACGCCTCGGCTCCCGCCTCCGTCTTCTCCTTCGCTTCCTCCGGCATCGTGGGTGGACCGTCCGCCTCGGTCGGCTCAGCCGTCGTTGGCGCAGCCTCGCTGGTCGCGACGACGTCGTCTGACGGTGTGGTTGTCGTCAGCGCGTCCTGGCTCGGCGGCGGCGGGGCTGGGTCGCCCTGGGTGTCACACCCGGCCACGACCATCAGCGCCAGGGTGACGGCAACGATCACGCTTCGACTCACGACATACCCCTCCAGGCATCGGCGACCGAGCTCGCGCACGGGTAACGGTCTCGCCAGTCTGCCCCAGAAATTGCCAAGAAACCGTTGTCCACAGGTAAGAAGTTAGTAAGGATCTCCTGACCCTGCCCTGTGCACAACGTGCCCTCGATCAGCCGTGATCGACCCATTCCCGCGCGACCAGAAGATCGTCGATCTGGTTGATCGCGGAGGTCGCGCCCGTGACAACCCCCATGTCCAACGCCTGTTGCAGCGCCTCTGGAGAGTCGAAGGTGCTCGTGTAGGTGACCCGCGTCTCGCCGAGCTCCTCGACGAATCGGTAGTCGTTGTGCGACACCGGTAGCTCGGTGTTGGGCGTCAAGTCCTCGTGCGAGAAGCCGTCGTTGAACGTGAAGCCGTGAGGCTCCTCGACCGTCAGAATCTCCCAGTAGCCGGCATATCTCAGGCCGTCCGGACCAGTCATCACATAGTTCATACGGCCGCCCGGCGTCAGGTCGTGGTCGACGAACGTAGCCGGGTACTCCGGCGGTCCCCAGACGCGCTCGAGTTGCCGTGCGTCGGCATACACGCCGAAGACCCGGTCCACGGGCGCGTCGAACTGCGCGACGATCGTGAGGGTGCCGCCGTCCAGATCATGGCTGGCTTCAGTGACGGGCATCGTGCTTCCTTACTTCGCGCGGTTGGTGATTCAGTATGGCGCTGCCGGCACCTGGGGCGACCGTCCGGTGTGGCAGGGGCGACCGTC
>NZ_JAUNVI010000028.1:0-2387 GCF_030537745.1 Ornithinimicrobium sp.
CCTGAGCCGCCCATCAACCCTGAGCACCCGCCGTTGCCGACGGCCCCGCCCCAGCGCAAGGCACGTCATACCCCACCCTCTAGAGCACTCGCAGATGCCTGGGTGGTCGAGGTGTGGATAGACCCCGACTGGTATGCGGTGCAGCAGACCGACGAGGCGTGCCCGAGCGCGGGCATCCCCGACATCGTGCTGCTCACCCGCAGCACCGCCCTGATCGGACGACCCTCGGGCAGCCTCGGGGTCCGGCCGGACATCGATGCGGGCGTCGACTCCGCCGTCTCCCGCCGCCACGCACAACTGACCAGCGACGGACGCCGCTGGTGGATCGAGGATCTGGGCAGCAGCAACGGGACCTTTGTCGGGTCGGTCGGCGAACCGGTTCCCACCGCGCCGATCCCCGCTGGTCAGCGCGTCGAGACCGACCGCGACGATCGGATCTACGTCGGCGCCTGGACGCGGCTGGTGCTGCGCCAGGCCACAGCGTCGGAGAAGGCTGGGCTGGGCTGAGCGAGGCACGGGCGTGCCCGTGTCTGCCGGTCCAGCCACCAGCGCCTAGAGTCGTGCCATGCCTGCAGCCTCACCCGAGACGGCCAACCCTCAGCCCTCCAACCGGAGTCGGCTGCGTCGTTCTGGTCGGATGCTGGTGCGCGTGGGGAGCGTCCTGCTGGCGCTCTCCCTTGTGCTCACACTCGTCGCGGGGCTGGCCACGCGCAGCCTGCTCAACAACCTGAGCACCAACGCCTACGAGGTCCTGGACGGGCGCGGGACCCTCGACCTGGACGCTGGCAGCGTCCGCTCGCTCTATGTGATCGGCGGGCTGGTCGCCCCAGGAGAGGACGTCCCGACTCCGGTCGAGGACATCACCTGCATGGTCAGCGGCCCAGACGGTCCAGTCCCGGTCACCCATCTGAAAGACCAGGGCAAGAAGGTCGGCATCGACACGGCCCTGGCGCGGCTTCAGATCGTCGGCTCCTTCACGACGCGGGCCAGTGGTCCGCACACCATCGACTGCACCGGCCTCGGCGTCGTCGTCGCGCCCGAGCTCAACCCGGTCACAGCCCTGCTGCGCATCGGTGGCCTCCTGCTCGGCAGCCTCGGGGTCTTCGGCGGTGCCACCCTGCTGCTGATCGGTGGGATTCTCACCCTGATCGTGCGGCACGGCGTCTCCGACGACGACGACGATGATGAGGGATATGACGACCAGGACCAACCCCCGGAGGGCGGGGCCAAGGAATGGTGGGACGAGTCTCCCGGGAGCGCACCTGCTCCGGACTCTAGCGACGCCAGCCTCGAGCCCACCGAGCCACAGACGGCCTCCGCCCGCAGCCTGGTGGACGTAGACACTGACGACTACGTCGAAGTGTCGCAGGAAGAGCTGGACGCCCTTTCCGAGCAGGAGATCGCGGACCTGGTCAGGTCTGGAGCACTGATCTTCGTCGATGACGACGATCAGTTGGTGCCGCTGGAGACACCGGTCGACGAGGATTCGCGGGAAGACACCTACCGCTGAAGGAGCGCTCGGACACCGCCTGACACCACCACCCTGCACCGCCGACTCTGCGGCAGAGCGGCACCTGACATAGCGTGTCCAGCATGAGCGCACCGGAAAACTACGCCTATGGACAGTACGCACCGCCGCCTGTGCGCAGGAGCGGAATGGCAACGGCCGGCAAGTGGATGTTTCTTATCGGACTAATCCTCGGGCTGGTGGCGCTCGGCGTCGTCATCTGGGGCGGGACGCAGGTCGTCCGGGCCAGCGACGCCTTCACCCAGGACACGATCACGGTCGAGGGGCAGACCACCGTGCCCATGCAGAGCCAGTCGATGCGCTTCATCATCGCCGAGGGCAATAACACCCCGGTCTGCACGGTCACCGCTGCAGATGGCAGCAACGTGCCGGTCGGCTCGGACGACGTGGTCAGTGACCTCGCCGCCGACGGGACCGGCCAGATCATCGGCACCATCACGGCTGATGAGGCCGGTGACTACACGGTGGCGTGCAGCGGGGGGCCAGTGACAGTGAGCGGCTCGCTGGGCAGCAGCGTGATCATCAGCACAGTCGCGGCCGGCCTAGGCCTGGTGGCGCTGCTGCCTCTGGGCCTGCTCACCCTGATCGGGCTGATCTTGTGGCTGGTCGGTCGCAGTCGCAACAAGCGGGCCGACCAAGGCGGCGGTGGCTACGGCTACTCAACGAGCACCGGATCGGGGTATGTCGACGGGCCCGGTCATGTCGACGGGCAGGGATATGGCAACGCTGCGGGATACGGCGCACCGCCCTCGTCCAGCTCGCCGTCCGACCCCTACGCCCCTCCGCCGCCGCCTCCGGGCTACGGCCCAGGCGCGGGCGGCTCGGACGGTCCCTCGGGGAGCAGCCGCGGTTGAGCACC
>NZ_JAUNVI010000028.1:2487-39845 GCF_030537745.1 Ornithinimicrobium sp.
GCCCAGGCGCGGGCGGCTCGGACGGTCCCTCGGGGAGCAGCCGCGGTTGAGCACCGGCTGGTCCCTCGGGGAGCAGCCGCGGTTGAGCACCCGCAGCGCCGGCGTCCGGCACGGCCTCATTCGGCTCTGCGTCCTGAAGCGCTAGATCCTCTGGCCTTGACTCGTCGAGGACGTCTTCGTCCTCGAAGCGGTGCTGGTCGAAGGTGACCCGCACGTCCTGATAGTCCTTGATCACCGTGGCCGCCGCTGCCTCGCTGTAAGTCTGGATGTCCGCCGGCGTCAACGGCACCGATGACGTGAACGGGCCCAGCAACGCCCGTGGCCACAGCCTCTTCACCCGCACGACGTTGATCTCGACCGCCATGACCACGATCTGGGCCGCCAAGAAGATGAATCCGATCAGCCCGAGGACGAAGGCAAACACGCCATAGGTGTCCCCGGACCGGCTCACGATCTGGTTGGCGTAGGTGATCCCGAACCGCTGGAGCAGCAACCACCCGATGGCGGCGAACAGCGCGCCGGGGAGTACCTGCCGGAATCGGAGAGAATAGGAGGTGCCCACCCACATCCCGAGGCCGAAGACGAGAACTGCGACGAGGAAGCTGACCGCGAGCACGAGGGAGGGCACCATCCGCCGCAGCTCCATGCCGTAGGCGCCTGCGTTCGTCGCTAGGACAGTGCCGACTGTGGTCCCCAGCAGCATCAGCCCGGCGATCGCGATCAAGGGCAGGGACCGGATCGGCGAGTGCAGCGGGTCGGGACGCTCGTGACGCGGGACCGCCCAGGCGATATTCATCATGTGCAGCGTCGCCTGCGACGCCCGGATCGCCCCCCAACCAGCGACGACGGCTCCGATGACGGCGGCCGTCGTGCTGCCGCCAAAGCCGTCCTGGCTGATCTGGGTGCCGATCACGGGGAACTGGCTGACCGCGGTGTCCAGGATCCCGTCACGCAAGGCGGGTTGGCCGTCCAGGGCGAACCCGAGGACGGAGGTCAGCAGCAGGATGAGGGGAAAAAGCGCGAGAAAGCCGTAGTACGTGATGAGCACTGACAGGTAGACACCGTGGTCGTCGATGAACTTGTAGAGGACCGCAACCGGGAAGCCCGCCCACGGGTGGCGGCGTTGCAACTCGTCGACCCGTCGCGGAAAGCTCATGGCCCCGATTGTGCCCGCAGACGCGACCGCCCCGCCTGTTGGGGCGGGGCGGTCGTGCCTGTCGACACGGGGGTGTGGTCATGGATGGCCGGCCGCGGGAGCCGGCCAGCCGATCACTCCAGCCAGATGTAGCGAGCCAGCAGCAGGGCCGCGACGATGTAGAGGATCCAGTGCACGTCCTTGCCCTTGCCGGTCAGCCCCTTGATCGCGCAGTAGCTGATGATCCCCATCGACACGCCATTGGCGATCGAGAAGGTCAGCGGCATCACGATGATCGTGAGGAACGCCGGCACGCCTTCGGCGACCTCGTCCCACTCGATGTGGCGGATGCCGTCCATCATCAGCGCGCCGACCAGGATCAGCGCTGGCGCGGTGGCCGCACCGGGGATGGCCCCGGCTATCGGCCAGATGAAGAGCGCCAGGATGAACAGCACTCCGGTAGTCGCGGCGGTCAGTCCGGTGCGGCCACCCTCCTCGATGCCGGAGGCGGACTCGACGTAAGCCGTGGTCGTGGAGGTGCCCATCGCCGCACCGAACATCGCGGCCAGTCCGTCCATCGAGAACACCGTCTTGGCGCGCGGCATGTCGCCGTTCTCGTCCAGATATCCCGAGCGGTGCGCCAGGCCGGTCAGCGTGCCGGTCGCGTCGAAGAAGTCGACGAAGAAGAAGGTAAAGACGACCGAGAGCAGGCCCAGCCCAAACGCACCGGCCAGGTCCATCTGGAAGATCAGGTCCTTGGGCCAGACCGGCAGACCGATGACGCCGTCGTTGAAGCCGGGGAAAGCCTGCATGGCCCCCTCGGGACCGCCCGCGTAGACGGCCGCACGGGTGAGGATCGCCAGCGCCGAAGAGGCGACGATGCCCCACAGGATGGCGCCCTTGATCCGCAGTTGCAGCAGCACCGCGGTCAGGATGAGGCCGAACACCGCGATCCACGCCGTCGGTGCGCCCAGGTCACCGAGGCCGACGAGGGTCGCCTCGTTAGCAACGACGATGCCGGCGCTGCGCAGGCCGAGGAGGGCCAGGAAGCATCCGATGCCGGCTGTGATGGCGAGCTTGAGCCCCATCGGGATGCCTTGGACGATTGCCTTCCGAGCGCCGATGACGCTCAGCACGATGAAGAGCACGCCGGAGATGAAGACAGCGCCGAGCGCGGTCTGCCACGGGATACCCATGCCGAGGACGACAGTGAAGGCGAAGAACGCGTTGAGGCCCATCCCGGGCGCCTGGGCGAAGGGATAGCGCGCGATGATACCCATGCAGAGCGAGCCGAAGGCAGCGGCCAGGCAGGTCACCGACAACAGCTGAGCGAAGGTGGAGGGGCCGACGTCGATAGCGTTGCCCAGCACGCTGGGGTTGACGAAGATGATGTAGCTCATCGTCAAGAAGGTCGTCAGACCAGCGCGCATCTCCAGCGGGAAGCTGGAGCCGGTGGCGCTGATGCCGAAGTACTTATCGATGGCACCGCTTGGCTTGTGGGGTGGCGTCCGCCCGCCCTCCCCGTCGGTGTAATGGTGAGGCTCATTGAATCCGGGTCTCAAACCGGCGTTCGCGGCGACCTCGGTGCGAGCGGTGTCGTAGGTGCCGGTGTCGAGCTGCTCGGAACTGGCCGAGTGTGGATCGGCAAAGCGATTCGGTGGGCGGTCCGTCGGGGGGTTCTGGTCACTCATAGGTGCTCCTGAGGGTGAGGGTTGAGGCAAATGTGGCAGAGGTGGGGGGAGAAGTGGTGGAGCCACTCCCAGGGATCCCTCCGCGCCTGCGCGGAAGAGTCATCAGGCCGCCTGCATCACGGGCCGGCCATCGACCCAGACCCCGACGACATCGCCGGGACAGCCCAGCACGAACGCCTTCGCCAGTGCGTCCGCATCGTCGCGGGCGTGGCGCAGGGCCGTGCCGAACGTGCTGCGCCCGTCGGGGCGCAGCAGCACGGCGTCGAACTTCTTTCCGACGCCGAGATCACCGACCTGGTCGGCCAGTCCGAGGGCATCCGCCCCGGCGGCCGTGACCAAGTAGAGCAGGTGGGCCGGCGTCAACGGGTAGCCGTCGTGGCTTAGCTGCTGCATGAAATAGGCCTGCAGACCCTCCTGGAGGAGGGAGAAACCAGTCCCCGCACCGACGTCGCTGCCGATGGCCACCCGGACTCCGGCATCGAGGTGCCGCCGCAGCGGGAAGAGCCCGCTGCCCAGCGCCGAGTTGCTCGTCGGGCAGTGCGCCGCGATAGCGCCGGCGGCCCCCATCTGGGCTAGTTCGTCGTCGGTGGCGTGGACGTTGTGCGCGAGCACGCTGCGCGGTCCGATCAGGCCGTGCTTGGCATAGGTCTGCAGATAGGAGGTGCAGTCGGGAAACAGTCCGAGCACCGCCTCGACCTCGCTGCGGTTCTCGTTGAGGTGCGAGGTAAACATCACCTCTGACTCCGGGCCGCCCATCAACTCGGCGCACACCTCCAGCATCGAGTCGGTGCACGACAAGGAGAACCGCGGCGTCGCGGCATACCGGAGCCGTCCCTTGCCGTGCCAGCGCTCGATGAGGTCGCGCCCCTCCACCAGCGCCCGCTCGGGGGTGGTGTGCAGTTCCTCTCGCAGCAACCGGTCGCTGAGGACCTGACCGCTGGTGATCCGCAGACCGACTTGGTCAGCCTCGGTGAAGAGGCTGTCCATCGCGCTCGCGTAGTGAGAGCCGAAGACGAGGGCCGAGGTCGTGCCTGCCTGGACCAGCCCGCTGACGAACTCTTCCGCGACAGCTCGCGCGTAGTCGACATCGGCCAGCCGCACCTCCTCCGGCAGAGCGCACCTCTCCAGCCAGTCCAGCAGCGGCATCCCGAGCCCGCCCATCGCCCGCACCTGCGGGTAATGGACGTGGGTGTCGACCATGCCCGGGAGCAGAATCCCGTCGTCGGCTCGCAGGTCGAGGACTGGTGCGCCACCGGAAGCGGAGGCGGCCTGCGCAACCGGCACCCGCTCGGTAATGACGCCGTCGACAACCACGATGGCGACCTCTTCGGCACGAAGCGCACCGTCACTGGTGAAAGGGTTGGCCGGGGTGTCAAAGGACCGCGCCAGGTAGGTGGCGGTCGTGACGTCCGTCGTCATTGCCTCGTGTCCTCTCGATGCCGAACGCAGTGCGCAGGGAGAAGTGCGCACGGCATGGTTCGAGAAAGGGGACAGGGTGCGGCCAGGTTGTCCATGCGAACAGTCCGCGCCCTCGTGTGGTTCTCGCAGAACCTACCCTGTTTGCTCAAGCATGGGAAGGGGAGAATGGAGTTTGCCCGATGCTGGCGCAATAGTGGCGTGAGGGCACAATGGTGAGTCAGCCGCCAGCGAGCAGGGAGCACGATGGATCACGCCAACGACGGCGCAGCACCGCTGCCGCCGAGCGCCGACGAGTTGCACCAGGCCTTCGAGGACCAGCGAGCCCTGCTGTCCAGGCCCAGCCTCCCCGAGGTGGTGGAGATCCGCGTCGGTCGTGCTCTGGACAGTTGTAGGGAGCTGCTGGACCTGTCCGCTGACCTGCCGGCCCGGGAGGTCGCGGCGAGATCCCTCGCCTGGTTGGCGGAGTCGGTCGGCGCTTTCCAACGCCTGCCCGAACGCTTCGCCGTCGCGCACACGGCGCCGGGCCAGCTCTCCCCCCTGCTGACGCTCGTCGACGGGCTCGACCTGCTGGGGCTGACCCTGGATCGCGCCTACGACGCGATCGCCCGCGCGGACGAACCAGCGCTGGCGCGACAACTCGACGTGCTCACACAGCGCCTCGCCACCCGGAGCAAGGCGACCGAGCTCGTCGACGAGGCGATTGCTCCGGTCGACCTCGACGTCAACCTCAATCGCGACGACGACCGTGGCGAGGCCGCAGGTGAAGACCTGCAGGTGGGTGGCGACGGCATACCCCGCCTGCCTGTCCCTGAGCAGCCCAACCCCTACGGCGCGAGGAGCTCCACGTGAGGAACAGTGCGTTTGCGGTGGCACCGATGCCACCGACCGGACCCGGTGACATTCCGCAGGACGACACGATGGACCGCTACCTGGCTGAGTTGGGACGCTGGCGGGTGCGGCGGGAGCACGAGTTGCGGGTGCTCGACGAGATCACCCGCACGCACGATGACCGGGAAGACCTGAACGCTCACGTGACATCCTCGATGGCGCTGTGGCACGCGGTGGTCCAACGCCATGACCTGCTGCTGGCGACCTGGGAAGACGCGGGGGCGGGCCAGGGCAAGCGCGACTGGGTGGCTGCGCTGATTTGGGGACTGCTGGAGATGCCGGACGGTGATGCGGACGCACTCTCGGTCCCGCTGCCCGAAGCGATGCGGCTCAGCGACGCTCTCGCCTCCTCGCTGCGAGCGCGCACCGGCATCGAGGACGGAGTCGGCCTGGCGGCCCGGGTCGCCGAGCTCGGCAAGGAATCGGCCAGGGTGCGGACCCGGCTCGATCGCGCTCGCGACGACGGCGGCACCGCTGCGGAGCCGGACGTGATGGCTGGGCTGGAGCAGGAGCTGGACGAGATCGACGCGCAGCTCGCCGACCTGGGCGGGCGGCAGGACGGCAGCGTCATGGAGGCGGGTGCACTGCAGGCTCGTCTGGCCCAGATCGACCAGCGCGCCATCGTGACCGCCGCCGCCGAGGCCCACGGCCGCGCCGATGTCGAGCAGGCGCGGGCAGAGCAGGCGCACCTCGTGGCCAAGGGTGAGGGGGTGCGCAGCCTGGCCGAGCGTGTGCTCAACACGGTCTACCCCGCCCCGCGCCTCGGCATACCGGACGTGTCCGCC
The DNA here is from genome assembly GCF_030537745.1 of Ornithinimicrobium sp. Classification (GTDB taxonomy): domain Bacteria; phylum Actinomycetota; class Actinomycetes; order Actinomycetales; family Dermatophilaceae; genus Ornithinicoccus. The sequence goes on from NZ_JAUNVI010000028.1 coordinate 8,406, forward strand.
CTCGGCGACGTGCCGCGCGACGACGACCCCGCAGAGCTGGCAGCCTATGTCGCCAACCTCTCGCGAGTCGGGAGAGCGCTCGACCAGGCTCACGCCACTTATGCTGCGGCGCTAGCGGAGTATGCGGATCTCATCGACCGGGCAGACCGGTTGGCCAAGACGCTCGCCGGGTGCGGGGCGCCGACGAGCGTCGACCTCGCCGGGATGCTGACCTCGGCCAAGGAGGCGCTGCACAACCAACCGGCCGACGTCCAGCGTGCCGCGGCGTTGATCGCGGCGCAGGAGGCCTATCTGGGGCAGCTGAGGTCGCAGGCATGAGCAGGGACCATACAGCCGAGCGAGAGACTGAGCCCGCCAAGCCGGTGGGGCCCGTGGGGTCGGAGCACCCCTCGGCAGACGTCACAGAGACCGCGGTCGACTGCCCTCACTGCCGGGCGACGAGCGTGGGGAGGGTGCCCTTCTGCGGCGCCTGCGGCTACGACTTCGTGACCGGTGTCGCCCCCGACACGCCCGATGAGGAAAACCCCGGCCCGCTGCCGACGGCCCTGCAGGCAGCCGAGCCGCACGCAGCCTATGTCGACCACCACGGAGACGCCGAGGACATCGAGCTGACCACCCGCCTACACGACCTCCCAATCTCACCCAGCGAGCTCCCCAAGGCACCGGACGTGCCGGCTCCCGCTCCCCCGGTCAGTGGGCAGGAACAGATGGCACACGAGGGGGTCCAACAGCTCCCGCCCTCTCGCCTGGAAGAGGCCGAATGGGTGGCCGAGGTGTGGGTCGACCACGCCTGGGCGGCGAGCCGTGACTCCGAGCAACCGGTGCCGGAGGCCGGACTGCCGCAGGTTGTCCCCATGAGCGCGCCCTATGTCGTCATCGGCCGCCACAACCTGGAACGCGGTCTGCATCCCGACCTCGACGCGGGCACGGACGCGGGGGTCTCGGTGCGGCACGCCCAGCTGACCAGCCACGACGGTCGGTGGTGGATCGAGGACCTGGACACGTCCAACGGCACTTATGTCACCACCGTCGGCCTGGACCTGCCGGAGAGACCCATCGATCCGGGCGTGAGAGTGCGGATCGATGAGGATGACCGCGTCTACCTCGGCGGGTGGACCCGTCTCATGGTGCGGCGTGTCGGCACGGCGTGAGGGTGGGGGTGCGCGGCCCGGGTAGCGTGGGGCCGAGTTGATCCAGCTGTCCCGGAAGGGCAGCAACGAGGGAGGTCGGATGTCCGGGGGAACCGCAACGGCCCAGGCGCGCGTGCTGGCAGTGATCTGCGTCGGCGTGCTTGCCGTCAGCGGGTGCGAGGGGATCGGGGGAAGCGATGACGAGGCACCTCGCACTGGCGCGGACGGCCAGGTGCTGCCGCCCTATGACCCTGATGAGGCCGACGCGCTCCGACCCACCCTGAGGCAGCCATCCGAGACGATGGTCCTCGACGCTGCCAGCGCAGCAGCGCGGGCGGAGGAAACCGTCGCAGCGTTGTTTGAAAGCGCGCCCGTGGTGGTCATCGCCGCGCCGGACGAGCAGTTGCGCGGAGCCTCCTCGGCCGTGGCGCTGGGGGTGCCGCTGCTGATCAGCGACAGCACCACTGCGGACACCGTGGCCGCGCAGGTGGAGCAGCTCGGCGCCGAGGTCGCGCTGGCGATCGGACCGGTCCCTGACCCCGGCATCGACGTGGTGGTGCCGCAGGACGACGCGGCCCTGGCGAAGGTCCTGGGTGTCCAGGCCGCCGCGGTGAGCGTGAGCGCTAAAGAGGCGGCCATCAAGGTAGCCAACCTCGACCCGGCGCAGCCGTCCTTGCTCGTGCCGGAGGCCGCAGCGCCCGACGACTCCTCCACTTCGACCGGGACGGACGCCTCTGCCAGCACCGCGCCCGGTCCACTGGACAGTGACCGAGATGAGCTTCCCGCGACTGCCGCTGCGGAGCCCAGCGCCGACAAAGTGGTGACGGTCTTGTCCACCGGCGACCCGGACGACGTGGCCGCACTGGGCAGTGCCCGCGCCGCCGGGGCTGCCGTCATCATCGTGCCGGAGGCAGACCCACGCGCCAGCGATGAGAGCGTCGAGGCTCTCTCGGCCACCGACCCGGGCACCCTCATCGGGCTGGGCAAGGAGTTTGGTGACGCGCAGACCCTCACCTGGCAGGCCGCGACCGCGGCAACCGGGGTGACCCTGCCCGGCGGCGGCCAACTGGTCCTTCCCGACAAGACGTATGTCGCCCTGTATGGCACCCCTGGCACGCCGTCCTTGGGGGTGCTCGGCGAGCAGGACAATGCGGCGACCGTGACGCGGGCGGAGGAGATGGCCTCGACCTACGACGACCTCGTCGACCACCCGGTGGTCCCCACCCTGGAGATCATCGCGTCCGTCGCCAGCGCCGCGGCGGAGTCCGACAACAGCTACTCCAACAAGCAGCCGGTCGACCTGCTGGAGCCACTGGTCGATCTCGCGCAGGAGCAAGGGCTGTATGTCGTTCTTGACCTGCAGCCGGGTCGGCAGGACTTCCTGACCCAGGCCAAGATCTACGAAGAGCTCCTGCTCCGCCCCAACGTGGGTCTGGCGCTGGACGCCGAATGGCGGCTCCTCCCCCACCAGGTGCACCTGCAGCAGATCGGTCACGTCGAGATCGCCGAGGTCAACGAGGTCGCGTCCTGGTTGGCGGACCTGACCCGCGAGAACAACCTTCCGCAGAAGGCACTCGTGCTGCACATGTTCCGCAACGCGATGATCGCCGACGTCAACGCGGTCGACCAGTCCCATCCGGAGCTGGCTGTGCTCATCCACGTCGACGGCCAGGGCGCCCAGCCCGACAAGCAGGCGACGTGGAACGCCCTCCATGCGCACGCCCCGGATGTCCGCTACTGGGGCTGGAAGAACTTCTACGACGAGGACATCCCCGGGCCGCTGACGCCACAGGAGACGATGACCTTGGTCCAGCCTGCGCCGGACTTCATCTCCTACCAGTAAGAAGACTTCCTCGATCCGGGTGGGAACACCCCGGAAAATTCCAGCAAACCCACCGCCAGATTCCAGACTCCGCTCCTACGTTGCAAGGACAACACCATGCCGCTGACGCCTGGTCCAACCGGTCGACGCCCTCGGCATTCCAGAGGAGATGTGGACCATGAAGATCAGGCGAACCACCATGAGCGTCGTCGCGGCCGGGGCACTTGTGCTCAGCGGGTGCACGTCGGGGACGTCAACGAGTCCGGGAGCATCTTCCCCAAGCTCTTCGACCAGCGACAACTCTGCCTCATCCTCGGACAGCAGCGCCGCGACGTCAGCGGCGCCGGGAGGCACCACGAACGACGCCACTGCGAAGGCCGATCTCGGGGACGTGAAAACGAAGGACGACACCGTGTCTTTCTCCAGCGGCAGTGAGCAGTACAACGCCTACAACGGAGAGGCGTCGAGCACCAACTCGACCTACAACGCGGTCGTCGACAACCAGTTGTTCAGCGGATTCTGGTACTGGGGCACGGACGGCACCGTCTACCCCAACACCTGGTTCGGCAGCTACAAGGTCACCTCCGAGAAGCCGCTCACCGTCGAGTACACGATCTCTGACAATGCGGTCTGGTCCGACGGCACCCCGGTGACCTCCAACGACTATCTCCTCGAGTGGGCCTCCAGCAACCCAGAGCCGTTGGGCGGCGCCAAGAAGCTCGGCTTCGACCCGGTCTCGGACACCTTCGGCAAGTACGTCCCCGAGGCTCCCAAGACCGAGCCCGGCTCCAAGACGTTCACCGTCACCTACCCCGAGCCCTACCCGGACTGGGAGATCATGATCAACAGCGCGCTGCCCTCCCACATCGCGGCCAAGCAGTCCGGCCTCGATCCGGACCAGCTCGCGCAGGCGATCCTGAGCGGCGACACCGCCACGGTCGCCAAGGTGTCGAAGTTCTGGAACACCGGATGGTTGTTCAAGAACTACAAGGTCGAGGACGAGAGCCTGGTCCCCTCCTCGGGGCCTTACACGCTGCAGGGCTCCACCTGGCAGGAGGGTGAGTCCCTCGGGCTGTTACCCAACGACAAGTTCTATGGCCCCGCCCCGGCCACCAAGAACCTGACCTTCAAGTTTGTCGCGCCCGAGGCACAAGTCCAGGCCCTGCAGAACGGTGACATCAACGTCATCGAGCCGCAGGCCACCGTCGACACCGTCGACCAGCTCCAGGGCATGTCCGACACGATCGCCATGGAAACCGGTGACGAGATGACGTGGGAGCACCTCGACTACAACTTCGCCAAGGGCAGCGTCTTCGCCGACGACGCGGGCGGACTCGCCGCGCGGGAGGCGTTCGCACTGTGCGTCCCCCGTCAGCAGATCGTGCAGAACCTCATCCAGCCGATCAACCCCAACGCCAAATTGATGAACCTGCGCGAACGCTTCCCGTTCCAGAAGGACTACCAAGACGTGCTCGACGCGGCCTACGACGGCCGCTACGACAAGGTCGACATCGCCGCAGCGAAGCAGAAGTTGGCCGACTCCGGTCTCAAAGGCAAGGTCGACGTCCGGATCGGTTACTCCGCCCCCAACCAGCGCCGCACCGATGAAGTCACCAGCATCAAGTCCTCCTGCGACGAAGCCGGCTTCAACATCATCGACAGCGGTGACCCGAAGTTCTTCGAGGACGGTGGCCCGCTGTCCTCCGGTGACTGGGATATCGCCCTCTTCGCGTGGGCAGGCTCGGGCCAGATCGCTTCCGGCCAGCCGATCTACTCCACCGGCGGCGGTCAGAACTTTGGCAAGTTCTCCAACAAGGAGGTCGACGCGGCCTGGAACAAGATCGCCACGACCACCGACCCCACCGTCCACGAGGAGCAGATCAAGGTCATCGAGAAGCTGCTCTGGGACAACCTCTACGGTCTGCCGATCTTCGCCCACCCGGGCATCGTCGGCTACGACAAAACCCTGCAGAACGTCCGCATGACCTCCGTCCAGACGGGCGTCTCGTGGAACGCCGAGCAGTGGGTGCGCGCCAGCTGAGCTACTGACCGAACCAGCACATGTCATACCGGGGCAGCCCGGCCGGGCCTGACACCCCGGCCCGGCTGCCCCGTGCGTGTGTGACGACGTGGAAGGGTGTCGGCTGTGACCATCCTCTCGCCGGCGCCCGTCTGCCTGCGTCATGCCCGCGCCGGCGCGGCTGCTGCCTTTGCCGCGCAAGGACTCTGCTTCATCAGCCTGACGACCCGGCTGCCGCGGCTGCAGGACCGGTGGGACCTGAGCGAGGTGGCGACGTCCGGTTTCCTGCTCATGGTCGTCCTGCTGGCCGGCGCGGGCTCGGTGGGCGCCGAGTGGATCGCCAGGCACCGACATAGCGACTGGACGCTGCGGCTCGGCCTGGTGCTCCTGGGCCTGGGCCTGGGCGGCGTGGCGCTCGCCCCCGACCTTTGGGTCTTCGTCGCCACGCTGGCGGTGTATGCCGTCGGCCTCGGGCTCGTCGATGCGTCCACCAATATGCAGGCGGTGGCTGTGGAGCACCGCTATGGCCGGCCGATCCTGCCTTCGTTCCACGGCGCGTGGACCGCCGGCGGGATCGCGGCGACCCTGATCGCGATCGCCGTTGCCCACCTCAGCCTTGCCCAGAGCCTGCTGCCGGTCGTGATCGTGCCGGTCCTCGTCGCGCTTTTCGCCCCGCTGCTTCCTGCAGTGACGGCCAACGGCACGGGCACCGAGACGACCGGCGGCACGACCCGTGCCGCCGACGATCCGGCGGCGCTCCCCTGGCGGCGGATCACCGTCCTGGGGATCGCGATGGTGCTCTTTTACATGGTCGACTCGGCAGCCACCACGTGGGGGCCGATCTATCTGGACTCGACCTTCGCCGCTCCGGAGCGGTTCCTGCCGCTGGCGACGCTGCCCTACCTCGTCGCGACCCTGAGTGCCCGGCTGGCGGGCGACCGGATGGTGGCGCGCTTCGGTGCGGTGCCCCAACTGCGACTCGGGGGCATCGTCGCGGCTGGTGCCCTGGCTGTCATCGTCTTCGCGCCATCCTGGCCGGTCGCGGTCCTCGGCTTCACGGTGCTCGGCGCCGCGGTGGCCGTCATCGCGCCGCTGAGCTTCTCGGCAGCAGCAACGCTGGCCGGGGAGGCCGTGGACCCGATCATCCGTCAGGCCAGGGTCGACGCCGTCATCGCCCGCTTCAACCAGTTCAACTACGTCGGGGCGCTGCTCGGCGCGGTGATGACCGGACTCGTGGGGGCCGGCTCGCTGAGAGTCGGTTTTGCGGTCCCGATGATCCTGATCCTGGCGATCATCCCGCTTGCCAAAGCCTTCCGCACACCCTGAGGGTCCAGCCTTACGCGCCGTGACAGGCTGTGCCCACCATGAAGGAGATGCCTGCTTGCGTGCCGTGAGATTCGATGCCTTCGGCGCGATGCCCTACGTCGAGGAGATCGCGATCCCCACGGCTCCCCCGGGCGGAATCGTGATCCAGGTCCGGGCCACCGGATTGTGCCGCTCGGACTGGCACGGCTGGCAGGGGCACGACCCGGACCTGTCGCGATTTCCTCACACACCCGGGCACGAGTTCGCCGGCATCGTCCACGGGGTCGGGGAGGGTGTGGAGAAGGTAGGGGTCGGCGACCGTGTCGTCGTGCCCTTCGTCTGCGGCTGCGGCAGGTGCGGGGTATGCCGAGCCGGCAACTCGCACGTCTGCCCGCACCAGTGGCAGCCCGGCTTCTCCGGTGCCGGCTCCTTCGCGGAATATGTCGCCATCCCGACGGCCGACTTCAACGTCGTGCAGTTGCCAGCAGCGGTCTCCTTCGAGGTCGCCGCAGGGCTCGGATGCCGCTTCGCCACGGCCTACCGCGGGATCGTGGATGTGGCCAAGGTGCGGGCCGGGGAGTCGGTCCTCGTCGTCGGCTGCGGCGGTGTGGGCCTGGCTGCGGTGATGATCGCGAGCGCCAAGGGTGCGCGGGTCGTTGCTGTCGACGTGTCGCCGGGCGCTCTTAGGCTGGCCGAGGACGTCGGTGCCGAGGTCACGATCAGCAGCGCTGAGGCCGAGGTGGCCGCAACCGTCGAGGCGGTCCGGGCCGAGTTCTCCGACGGGGTGGACGTCAGCGTTGATGCGTTGGGCAGCATCGCCACGGCTCGGGCGGCCTCGCTCAGCCTTGCGGTGCGGGGACGTCATGTGCAGATCGGGCTGCTCCCGGAAGTGTCCGTCCTCGACCGCGCGACGATCCCGATGCACACGGTGATCGCCCGAGAGCTGCAGGTGCTGGGCAGTCACGGGATGCCCGCCCACGACTACCCACGGATGCTCGCCGACATTGCCTCCGGGCAGCTGCGGCCGGAACGCTTCCTGGCTCGCGCGATCACCCTCGAGGAGGCTCCCCGCGCGCTGGCTGCCATGAGTGTTGGCACCGCTGTGGGCGTGACGATCATCCGGCCCTGAGGCTGTCTCCCGCCGGGGCCCCGGGTCGCGGAAACCGCCTGCAACGACCCACCTAGGCTGGCGGTATGCCCTCACTCGCGCTGTCCGTGCTCGATCTCATCCCCGTCCGGACGGGGCAGCGCACCGCGCAGGCGTTGGCGGCGGCGCGCAGCCTGGCCGTCACCGCTGATCGGGCTGGCGTGCGCCGCTACTGGGTCGCCGAGCACCACAACACCCTGTCGGTCGCCTCCACCAACCCTCCGGTCATCATCGCGATGCTCGCGGCCGCGACGCAGCGGATGCGATTGGGATCCGGCGGGGTGATGCTGCCGAACCACGCTTCCTTGGCGGTGGCCGAGCAGTTCGCGTTGCTCGAAGCTGCCTATCCGGGCCGGATCGACCTCGGGATCGGCCGAGCACCGGGCACCGACCCGGTCACCGCCTGGGCGCTGCGCGGTGGCCTCGGTGACGCTGACGTCGTGCAGCAGTTCCCCGAGCACGTGCAGCAGGTCATTGCCTTCCTGACACCGGAGGGCGCCACGCTGCAGATCGGCGATCACCAGCACGACGTGCGTGCCACCCCGCTGGCGTCCGGGGCACCCCCGGTGTGGCTGCTGGGCTCCTCCGACTTCTCCGCCCAGCTCGCCGCGCAGCTCGGCCTGCCCTACGTCTTCGCCCACCACTTCTCCGGCCGCGGGACGGCAGAGGCGCTCGCCCTCTACCGGTCCCGCTGGGCCGGGCCCGGTGAGCCGACGACCTTCCTCACCGTCAACGCCGTCGTCGCCGACACTCGTGCAGAGGCGGCGCGGCTCGCGCTCCCGTTCCAGCACATGATGGCCCGCATCCACCTGGGCCGACTGGTCCCGCCGAGTCCCCTGATGACGGTTGAGGAGGCGCTCGCGGCGCCGGCACCGATCCCGGAGGACAGGTTCGCCGCCATCGCCGCGCCCTGGCTGCTCGGCACCGCCGATGAGGTGGCCGCTGACCTCCGCTCGCTCGCCGCCCGCTCCGACGTCAGCGAGGTCATGGTGCAGCCGATCGCGGGAGCGTATGCGGACGAGCCACTCGATCACACCCCTACCAGGGAGCGGACGGTCACCGAGCTGACGGCCCTTCTGAGCTAACGGCCCTTCTGAGCTGACGGCCTGCGCTGCCCGCCTGGCCAGCCGCACGCGGGCATGGGTGGGACCCGGCCGGTGAGGGCCGGGTGCGGAGCAGGGTCATCTCAGCCGCCAGATCACACCGAGCGCGGTGACAGTGGCGCCGAGCCGTCGCTCATGGACCCAGGTGTGGTGCCGGGGGCACAGCAGCGCGTAGTTGGACAGATCTGAGCGTCCACCCTGAGCCCAGGGAACGACGTGGTGGGCGTCGCACCAGGTCGCCGGCACCGTACATCCCGGGATCGTGCACCCACCGTCCCGGGCAGCGAGCCTGATCCGCTGCCCCGGGGTGACCAGTCGTCGGCGCCTGCCCTGGTCCACGATCTCGCTCGGCCCACCGAGCACCACCGGGATGATGTCTGCCTCGCAGGCCAGACGCCGGACCGTCGCCGCGCTGATCGAGGCACCGTCAGCCAGGGTCGACCCGCACCCCGGTAGGTCTGCGGCCCGCGCGTCCCCCAAGTCGCGCCGCAAGGTCTGCAGATCCATGGTCACCACCAGTGTCGCCTTGGGCGTGCTCGGCTGACCCTTGGTGCCGGCCACTCCACGACGGAGCACCGTCATCAACGCGTCATACCGCCGCTGGCCCGGTGTCCGCGACTCTGGCACGCCGGTGGCCGCCTGTTCCTGGGCGGAGGAGGGCGCCGCCAACGGCGAGCGCAGCACCGCCATCACCGACTCGTAGTCGGCATCGTCGCCGAACGTCATGATGATCCGTCGCACCGTCCCGTCCGCCAGCGACGACTCGTGCACGTCCCGCAGCTGTGCCTTGGCCTTGGCTCGGTCGTCGTGGTCCTTCTCCGGCAGGCAGGTGCGCAGCAACGCCTCGACGACCTTGTGCACGTCCCTGTCCTCGAAGGTCGGCTCAACCCCCGCACCCGCCAGCAGCTCCACCGCCTCGGCGAACTTCTCCGGGGCCAGCGCGCCGCGCACCCGGGTCAGACCCCGGTGGACCAGCCCGGCCCGCGCCAACGACATACCTCGGCCGACCACCGCCTCCACCAAGGGTGCGTAGACCGGGTCCGTGGACGCCGCGGCCACCCTGGCCACGTCCCGCAGCGCCCCGACCGTCATCCCGGGGCACCGCAGCCCCAGCCAGTCGACCAGGGCAAATCCCTGCATGTGGGGCAGACCCCGCGCCGCAGCCTCGCACGCCAGCCGCACGGTCGTGCGCATCATGATGTCTGCGACCCGGCCCACCGCCGTCATGCACTCCTGCACCTGGTCGTCCTGCAGCAGCACGCTCCGGCGGGCCGCGATCTCCGTCAACGCCAGCTCCCGCCCCGCCGACCCCAGTCCGCCAGCCACGATCTCAGCGACCGGCCGCGCGCCCGGCAGCCCTTCACCGATCAGCTCCACCAAGCCAACCGTGACCACGTCGCCGCCCCACCCCTCATCCATAGAACAAGCGTACGAGCCAGGTCTGACATACCCCGCGCGACTCCCCGACTGTCTACGCCACTCCCGCACCCACTGTCCGGCGCGCTGAGGACTTTCCCTCAGATGAGCCGCAACCTCTTGGCGATCTCGTCCCCACCAGCAGCCCTGATGCCGACGGCATCCCCAACGACGACCAGCTTGTCGGTCGCGCGGGATAGACCCACGTAGAGACGCTCCTTCGCCCGGTCACGCGGCTCCGGCTCGTTGAAGCAGAGCACTACCGCACGGCGCTCCAACCCCTTGCAACCCAGGACGTGCCCGTAGAAGACGTCGTCGGACTCCCAGAAGGTGCGCCAGTAGCCTTCCTGACCGAGCCGTTCCTGCAGGGCGTTCTGCTCCGGGTGTCTGCTGCCGGTGGTGATGAGCGCAACGTGCTCGTGGGGCCAGCCGCCTTCGAGCAGTCGCAGCACCTCGTCGTCGGCCACCGCGAGAGCCTCCTCCGCGGAAGCCTGGACGAACCTCACCTCCGGCCCTTCCCCACCCAGCGCGCGCATCCGCATCGGTGCCAGCGGGCCGAAGCTCTCCGCGATCTGCCTGGTGTTGCGCAGGTTGTGGTCGAGGACGAGTGGCACGAGCGCGACAGGTGGCCGCCCGAAACGTGCGAAGACCCTCTGGTTCTCGTCGGAGTAGACGTAGAGGCCTCCTTCCTCCTGGTCACGCAGTGCGCCCAGCAGTGGCACCCACCAGTCCTCCGCGAAGTCTTGCGCCTCGTCGACGATGATCGCGTCAAACTTCTTGCCCTCCGGCAGGTCCGCGACCAGCCGCGCCATCTGCGCCGGCAGCTCCTTCTCCCAGAACTCCGAGTCGTTGCGGTCCGTGCCGATCTCGGCGCCCCATTCGCGCCCCAGGTCCTCGAACTTGCCGACGAACGCAGGCCTCGACCTGCGCGGCTCTCCCGCGAACGCCCTCGTGAACCACTCACCCAGCCCGATGGAGTAGCACAGCAGGGCCACCCGCTGGCTCTTCTGCCCGGCGAAGCCGCGCGTGAGCTGCTTCGCCTGCGCCATCGCGAGCACGGTCTTGCCGCTGCCGGCGCCGCCGCGGACCTCCACCCGGTGCAGCAACCGGGTCACCGAGAGGATCATCGCCTGCTCCTGGGTCAGGCGGTCCGCCCGAGCCTCCCGGTCGTCGGCCTCGGCCATCACCTCGCGCACCATCAGGCTGCGGCCGGACAGAATCTCCACGATGAGAGCGGCGTCGTCGATCGTCGGAGCGCGGTAGCGGGTCTCCTGCGTCTCCGCCACCGTCCGCAGGCGCGTGTCCAGGCGCTCCTGGTCCGCCTTGCCATGGATCATGTCTCGGCCGCAGTCGGGGAGGGAGAAGTCGTCCGGGACCGTGCTGTATGGCGTGACGACCGTGTGCGCCCACCGCACCCTGGTCCGGGAGGAGTCACGCCAGCGAGGGTCGTCCTGGACGTAGGTGCGCAGGGCGTGCTTCGACCGACGAGCTTGCCCGACCGGATCGACCCGGCGCGACCCACCGCCGTACTGCCACCACCGGCCCTGCCCGTCGACCGTGATGCTGCCTCCCTTGACCTCCACCACCACGATGCCGGCACCCGGCATGATGACGACGAGGTCGGCCTCGTGGTCCTGCTCGTGGTCCGTAAGACGCACGTTGGCCAGCAGTACATCGTCCACGCCAAGCTGCGCCGACAGCCGCTCCCACACCTCCCGCTCGGCGTTGTTGACGAACGCCGGCTCTGTCGGGATCAGTCGCACCATGTCTCGTCTCCTGCTCCGCGTGCACCATTGCACTGGTCGGCATCGTAGGCCCCCACTCCGACAGTCGACACCGATGTCGGTGGTTCCAAGTAGCCTCCGGGTTCATCACGACAAGGAGGTTTTATCGATGCCAACGCCGAGATGGAGCTGTGGACGCGGGCCGGACACATGAAAGTCAACCTCGGCAAGGGCATCGCGGTGCGCAGGCTGGACCGGCTGGTCGCCGCCCAGGTGCTCAACAGTCATTGACGCGCTAGCGCGTCCTTCACCTCCTCCTCCGGCAGCACGATCACCCGGTTGTTGGCCAGGACGTAGTAGATGATGGCTGCCAGTGGCGCGCCGATGAACCAGCCGAAGTCCTTGATGGGGGAGAACATCGGCAGCAGGGCGACGCTCAGCGACACGAAGGCCGACGGGAGGAGCGCGTAGAGCGCGTAGTGGCTAACTCCCTTGTTGTAGTAGTAGATCGACTCTGGCGTCGGCAGATACATGTGCCGGATGCTGAACTTCTGCTTGCGCACGAGGAAGTAGTCCACGCAGAGGATCCCGAAGAACGGCCCGAGCAAGGCACCGAGGCTTCCGAGGAAGTAGCCGACCACCACCGGGTTGTTGAAGTAGTTCCACGGCGTCACCAGGACCGAGACGATCGCGGTGATCAGTCCCCCGGTGCGGAAGCTGATCCGGCGCGGATTGATATTGGAGATGTCGAAGGCGGCCGAGACGAAGTTGGCGACGATGTTGACGCCGATGGTGGCGAAGACGAAGGCGATCGTGAAGACATAGAACAGCACCGAGTTGTCGACGTGCTCCATGAGGACGCCGGGGTCCTTGATGTCGTTTAGGTCCGCGTTGAGCACCTGCGCGGCCGAGACGGTCGTGATCACTGAGGTGATCGCGAAGGCGGTCCAGTTAATCGGCAGCCCCCAGGCATTGCCGACGATGATGGAGCGGCGGTCCGGGGAGTAGCGCGCGAAGTCAGAGAAGTTCAGCATCAACGTCGCCAGCGTGCCCACGGTCTGAGCCATGGCGATCATGATGTTGCGGACCTGGGCGCCGCCCTCGAGCTTCTGACCGCCGGGACCGGTGAACCAGTCGAAGTGCCATCCCGCCTTGGACAGGAAGTAGAACATCAGCATCAGCATGACGACCCAGATGATCGGACCGGCCAGACCCTGGAAGTGGCGGACCGCCTCCATGCCGCGACGCACGATGATGAGCTGGATGATCGAGAGCAGCAGGAAGCAGATCCAGCCGCCCAGCGGCAGGTTCAGCAGGCTCGGCGCACTGTCGAGGCTGAGGTCACGAAAGCCCGGGATCGCCCGCGACAGGAGTGCGTTGAGGGCGATCGAGGCCAGGTAGGTCTGCACGCCATACCAGGCGATAGCGACGATCCCACGCACGATGGCGGGGATGTTGGCACCCCAGATGCCCCAGGTGATCCGGCTGATGACTGGGTATGGGGTGCCGGTCGCCTGCCCCATGAAGCCGGACAGGCAGCAGCCGCCCAGGATGATCAGGGAGCCGAGGAAGATCCCCAGCGTGATATCGAAGGCAGACATGCCCAGGCCCACGAAGAGGCCGGCCGCCCAGGTGTAGTTGCCGGCGTTGTGGGCGTCATTCATCCACAGCGAGAAGAGCTGGTAGCCGTTCCATTTTCGCTGCTCCGGGAGCGCTGGCGCGAGGTCTTCGTTGTAAAGGCGACCCGTGGGATCCTGGGCCTGGAGCTCGGCGTTGCTCACTCCTTGGTGCACGATTTGCTCTGACATCGACGTCGAGCCTTCCTCAAGAATGCTGCTAGGGCAGCGGCCAGCCGGACAGGGACTTCCGGCGTTGTGGTGCGTAGGTGCGGACCTTGGAGGTCGTCAGGTTCATACGCACCAAACTCTCGGCCAACGCGACGGCCGAGGCGACACCGTCCACGATAGGGGCCCCGGTCGCTTGCGCGACGGCCTCGTCGAGCCCGGCCATGCCACCGCAACCCAGGCAGATCACCTCGACGCCACGCATCGCGACGATCTCCTTGGCCTTGGCGACGATCGTGGCGAGCGTGCGCTCCGGGTCTTCCTCGAGCTCGAGGACCCCCAGGCCGCTGGCGACGACCGCTGCGCAGCGCCGATCCAGACCAGCCAACATGAGGCGGTCCTCGATCAGGGGCACGGTGCGGTCCAGGGTGGTCACCACACCAAACTTGTGGCCGAGCAGGCTAGCGATGATCGCGGCCGCCTCGGTGATGTCCACCACCGGCACGTCGAGAAATTCCTGCAGGCCCTCCCTGCCGTGCTCCCCGAAGCCGGCTTGGACCACGGCGTCAAAGGGCTCGGGATGTTTGCTGACCACGTCCAGGACCCCCACCGCCGCCAGGTAGCTATCGACGTTGCCCTCGCAGGAGTCCGCTCCGAAGGTCGGCGTCAGGCCGACGATCTCGGTGCCTGGGGAGGCCGCCGCCCGTGCCGCCGCCACGATCGAGTCCGTCATGGACGTCGTCGTGTTGACGTTGACTACCAGGATCCGCACGAGCACAACTCCTCACGAGGACATTCTTCCTTGGGGTGGAATGTACTCCGAAAGGAGGATATTGAGGGGAAATGTCGTTGAGCGGATCGAGCCATCCAGGCTTCTTGCTAACCCTCATCCGCAGCCGGGATGGGGAGGGACCGACGCCATCGCGTCACGGTAGCGGTGCCGCGAGCGATGGGGCCCATGCCCGCGCGGACCGGTGCGAGCTGCATACCGGACACACACTCTGCCCCGGTGGATGCCGCAGCAGACTTCAGCCCATCTGGACAGGGCCCTGACGCACCCTTGACCCGGCCTCGCCCAGGTCGCACACTGACCAGATGGACGAAGTCGCAGGGTCCCGCACGTTCACGGCGAGCGGCGACGCCTACGACTCCTTCATGGGTCGCTACTCGATCGCGCTGGCGCCGCTCCTCGCCGACCTCGGCGGCGTGGTCGAGGGGCAGCGCGTGGTTGACGTCGGCTGCGGGCCGGGCGCGCTCACCGCGGAGCTCGTCCTGCGCTTGGGTGCCGGGGCGGTCGTGGCCTGTGACCCCTCCCCCGCGTTCCTCGCGGCGTGCCGCGAACGCCACCCCGGGGTCGACGTCCGGCAGGGTCGTGCCGAGGCGCTCCCTCTGGGTGACGACGCGTTCGACGCGGCGCTGGCCCAACTGGTCCTGCACTTCGTCTCCGATGCCGAGACCGCCGCCCTCGAGCTGCGCCGCGTCGTGCGTCCCAGCGGGCGGGTCGCCGTGTGCGTGTGGGACTTCGAGGGGGGTATGCAGATGCTGCGCGCGTTCTGGGACGCTGCCGTCTCACTCGACCCGGACGCTCCGGACGAGCTGCACACGATGCGCTTTGGCCGGGCAGGTGAGCTCAGCGCCCTCCTGGCCGGCGCCGGCTTCACCGACGTCTCGGAGCACCCGTTGACGGTCCGCTCGGACTACACCGACTTCGAGGAGCTCTGGACCTCGCTGCTGCTCGGCATCGGCCCGGCCGGCGCCCACCTCGTGGCGCTGCCGCCGCAGGAGCAGGAGCGCCTGCGCGCTGCATACCTGCACCTTCTCGGCTCACCAGCTGGAGGGTTCGCCTTGACGGCGGTCGCGCGCGCCGCCGTCGGCACGGTGCCGGCCTGACGCGTCACGACTTGCTGGTGCCCCGCTCCAGGCCCCCGGCACGAGGCTAATGTGGAGGCATGCGCCCCCCTGTCAGGCTCCTTCTCGGACTGCTGCTCGTAGCCAGCGGCGTCCTCTGGACGCTGCAGGGTCTGGGCGTCGTGGGCGGCAGTCCCATGACCGGGGTCACCCTGTGGGCTGTCGTCGGGCCGTTGGTGATCGCCGCCGGCATCTGGCTGATCCTGCGGGGCCGCAGCTCGCAGCAGTGACCGCTCAGACCCGAGGGTTCTCCTGAGCGCCGCGCGGATCACACGGGCATAAGTTTGAAACGGCGTGGCTAGCAGCTCCTCGAGGTTGTCGTCGACCTCGACCAGGACTGAGTGCTCCTCACCGCTCGCCCTGCTGCTCACGACTCATCGGCGGCCACAGCGACACCGCTCCGCCTGCGACATACAACTTGGCCGGCCGCCCTCGACCGCCCCGTCGCTCCTCCTCCGTCTCCCGCACGAAGTCCTGCGTGCGCACCACCTTGCGCGCGAAGTTGCGCGGGTCGAGCTCGGCCCCCCACACCGCCTCATAGACCGCCTGCAGCTCCGGCATCGTGAACCGCGGCGGCACGAATCGGAGCGCGAGGTCGGTGTACTCCAGCTTCGAGCGCGTCCGCTCCACGCCGGTCTCGAGGATCTCGCGATGGTCGAAAGCCAGCTGCTCGCTCAGCGCCTTCTCCACCGTCCACCACCGCGCGTCCGCCGCGTCAGACCCGCCCTGCACCTGCGGCAGGTGCGCGCCTACCGCGAGGTATGCCGTGGACACGATCCTGTCCCTCGGGTCGCGGCCGGGCGCTCCGAACGTCGCCAGCTGCTCTAGGTGGACCGCGTCACCGCCCACCCCGGTCTCCTCCTCGAGCTCCCGGTATGCCGCGTCCGCCAGGTCCTCGTCGATCTGCACGAACCCGCCGGGGAGCGCCCATCGGCCGCGGAACGGCTCCCCGCCACGTTCGACGAGGAGGACGGAGAAGGCGCCGTCACTGATGGTGAGGATCACCAGGTCGACGGTGACGAAGAACGGCGGGTACTGCGAGGTGTAGGCCACGCGCCCATCCTAGGCATGATCCTGTCCGTTTGACAGATATGTCGCCGCCGGGGATTATTGTCAGTAGGACGAGAACAGGCAGGCATCGGACACTATCGGGGGAGCAGCCTGACCGGACGTCAGTCTCACGGGGCCTCCCGGATGAAGAACGCCTCACGCTCAACGGCAGCATGCGCGGCTCAACTCATCAACTGGCAGCAACACTCGCACTGGCGAAGAAGTCTGCTGGCATCGGATAGTCGAGCTCCCAGGTGATGGCTATGGGCCGGCTGTCGGTGTGACTCCGATAGTGGACTGGGCCGAGGAAGATGTAGGGGCTGGTTCCGAACTCGTCCTTCTGTTGTCCACGTACGAAGAGCAGGACACGGCTCGCGCCCGCTAGGTACCTCTGACCAGTCTTGGACTCTACGGAAGTTGTGGACTGCGACTCCCAGTGAAACAAGGTCGGGCTGATCGGGTAGTCGCGGTACATCGTTGTGGGCGAGTAGTCCGCCTCGGACTTCTTGAGGGTGACGAAGAAGGCGTCGACATTGATGCCGGGCGAGTACAGGACCCCCTCTCGGAAGGAGTTCGGCTTGCGCGATCCCGGCGAGACGTAGCCCATCGCCGCCAACACCTCCTCCCGTTGGTAGCGGCCGTGCACCCGCAGGGGGATGTCACCAAGTTCGCCGCCAAGCTCCACGGTGACGTGTCTAGCAGCATCGAAAGATACGTCAATGACGCTCCGCAACTCGTCGCGGATCGCGGGCTCCCGTCGGAGCGCGTCTAGGCCAGCGGCATAAGACTGGTGGCCACCCCCATCTGGCCACAGAGAGAAAAACAGCATCTGGGCCATACGCTGTTCGAGCGGCGCAAGATCGCCATAAGAGGGCGTTCCGTCCCCGAGGAGGCTGCGATAGGTCACGGCCCGATCCTTGTCGTCAACGTGCGCGAGAGCCCGGATGCGTTTGAGCAGCTTCTCCTCCAGAGGCGTCCCCACTCGGGTCGGGAGTCCAGCGTCCCGACGTAGTCGAGTCCACGAATGCGACCCTTTTCGTAGGATGTCTGATAACTCAAGTCCTGACTCCGCCAGGAACGAGCTCAGATCGGAGTCCCCATGGGACCGGAGTTCAGTGACCATCTGGCTCCAGCGGTTGGAGATCTGCGACTTGATGTTCTCCAGGACGATCGCCTGCGACTGGCGGTCCATCACGATCTGACAGCCGGACGGGAGGAAGGGGAAGCCCTTCTGGATACCCTCGATCAAACCGCGCCGAGAGCTCCCGGTCAGCGCGCGAAATTTCTGGTCGAAGCTGAACTCCGATCGGTGATAGCCGACGAAATCCAAGACAGTGAGCACCGCCTTGTCCTGCGTGCGCCGCAGGCCTCGACCGAGTTGCTGGAGGAACACCGTTGCACTCTCAGTAGGGCGCAGGAAGAGGACCGTGTCTACCTCTGGCAGGTCCAATCCCTCGTTGAAGAGGTCGGCCGCGAAGAGCGCATTGACTCGACGATCGCGGAGGTCACGAAGGGCTTGCTCTCGCTCCATTCTTGGGGTGTCACCGCTGACCGCACGAGCAGGAATCCCTGCGCGCGAGAACGCGGCCGCCATGAATCTCGCGTGTTCAACACCCACGCAGAAGCCCAGCGCACGCATACTTCCCGGGTCGAGGATCTTATCGCGCAGTTGAGTGAGCACAATTTGGGCACGGGCCTCGTTGCCGGTGTAGATGTTCTCGAGTTCGTGCTCGTCATACCTCCCTCTCGTCCAGGAGATGCCCCGAAGGTCAGTGTTGTCAGCAGC
Organism: Ornithinimicrobium sp.; assembly: GCF_030537745.1. Classification (GTDB taxonomy): domain Bacteria; phylum Actinomycetota; class Actinomycetes; order Actinomycetales; family Dermatophilaceae; genus Ornithinicoccus. The sequence goes on from NZ_JAUNVI010000028.1 coordinate 26,601, forward strand.
GGCAAAGTAGTGGAAGGGGCAAAGGAGATCCGCCCCGAGCGCGTCCCACAGTCGAAGTTCCACAGCCGTCCGTCCCCCGAAGAACTCAAGGACGTCAAGGCCGTCAGTTCTCTCCGGGGTCGCTGTGAGCCCAAGCAACTCACGCGGTTCGAGGTGCTTGATGAGCCGGCGGTAGGTGGCTGCTTGAGCGTGGTGGAACTCGTCGACCACGACCACGTCATAAGTCTTTGACGAAATGTTCTCGACGCCGTAGGACGTCAGCGACTGAACGCTGGCGAAGACATGGCGCCACCGCTCTGGCCGGGAGCCGCCCACATACAACTCTCCAAAGTCTCCGTCGGCCAACACTTCCCGATAGGTGCGTAGCGACTGTTCGAGGATCTCCCGACGATGCGCGATGAAGAGCAGCGATGGACGCCCACCGAGCACTCGCGACAACCGTTGGTAGTCCAGCGCTGCAACGACTGTCTTCCCAGTCCCGGTCGCGGCCACGACGAGATTCGCATGTCGGTCGTGGAGGGTTCGCTCCGCTTCCAGGGCCTCGAGCATTTCGGCCTGGTAGGGGAAGGGCCGTACCTGCAGGCCCGAAAGGCTGATGGTGACGCCTGAATGTTGCTTGCGACCTGACGCCTCGGCGAGCGCGTCGTCCAGGCGGTCCCTGTCCAGGTCTGGGTCGTATAACTCGTAGCCGATGTCGTTCCAGTACGTTTCGAAAGTAGCCTGAAACTTCTCGAGAAGCGCCGGAGTAGCGATCTTGGACAGCCGGACGTTCCACTCGACCCCATCGAGGAGTGCAGCGCGGGACAGATTCGAGGAGCCGACATAGGCAGTGTCGAAACCGGTGTGACGCCGGAACATCCATGCCTTGGCGTGTAGCCGGGTCCGCTGGGAGTCGTACTGGATCCGCACCTCAGCGCCAAACTCCCGGACGAGGCGATCGAGGGCTGATCGCTCGGTGGCCCCCATATAGGTCGTGCTGATGACCCGCAGTGGCACCCCGCGACCTCTCAATCCTTCGAGGTCGGCGGCGAGCACGCGCAGCCCATGCCACTTCACGAAGGCGATGAGCAGATCCACCCTGTCCGCCGAATCCATCTCAGCCTTGATCTCGGCGCCCAGGTTGGGTTCACCGCGAGCGTTGGTCAGCAGCGCCGCGTCACTCAGCGGAGTCGCAGGACGCGCCAAGCCTGCGGTTCCACCGTGTAGCGGGTGCCGTGGCGTAAGTGCCAGCAACTGACGAGGCGGGGCGTTGACGGATTCCACAGCGGCGTTCAGTTGCTCAAGGACGGCGTTGACGACGGCGAGTCGTTGATCGACGGTCTTCAAATCCGATAGCTGATGCTTCAGGACTTCACGCACGTGCCGCGATAGCACGTCGGGAAGGTCGACTTCGTCCACAGATCCCAGCCTGTGTTCCGTTCCCTGCACCCTCTGCAACTGCGCCAGCAGGCCGGCTGTCACCAGTGATTCGTAGATACCCGTTTCCACACGCTCAGCTTGTCAGACATGTAGCAGCGCGAAGCGGATGCGAGGACGTCAGCCCTCCACCTGGTGGGCCCTGTCAGGAAATTACCTACCCTGCAGACCTGATCAACGAAGTAGGTGACGGTGTTTCCGCAGAGCTGCGAGGACGCGCTCGACGTCGTCGTTGTTGTTGTAGCAGTGCAGAGAGACACGCACATTGCCATCACGGCAACTCGTGATGACCTTCTCCCCTTCTAGAGCCGCTACAAAGGCATTCTCATCGGTCGCTGCGATCGCCACCATCGGACCTTGATGGTCGAGCGGGGTCACTACGGTGCCGCCCAGATCGTCGATCCCCGCCCGGAGCTGATCCACCAGAACGCCCACGTGAGCGCGCGTCCGCTCGACTCCGATCTCCAGCATGAGTTCCACCCCGGCAGCCCCCGCATACAGGCTCGGAACCGGCGGCGTTCCTGCCTCGAACCGGCGGGCATCCAGCGCGGGGTCGTATGAATCAATGCTCATCGCGAAGATGTCTCGCGCGGCAAACCATCCAGTGGACGTCGGCACCAGTGCCTTCGTCGAAAAGTCGCGAGCATAGAGGAATCCCACGCCGGGGGACGCCAGCAAATACTTCAACATCCCCCCCGTGACGAAGTCCGCCTGCAAGGAAGACATATCGAGTGGCACCGCGCCCACAGACTGGTAGGCGTCCAACAAGACCATAGCTCCACGCGAGTGCGCCAACTCGATTATTGGCGTCGGATCCAGCATCGCGCCATTGCGGAAACACACATGTGTGATGGAAACGATCGCCGTCGTCTCGTCGATCTCATCTTCGAATCGAGACAGGGGGATAGTATGATCGTCGTCCGCACGGACGTGTACGACCTGCGCACCGTGCTTTTCCTGGGCATGCCAGATCTGGCCTACAGTCGGGAACTCTAAACTCGTTGTCACAACTTTGTTTCGCACTGAGTCGAAGTCCAAAGAACTCGCTACCGCATTGATCCCAGCGGACGCTGAGGCCGTGATCGCAATCTCTGAAGGCGACGTTGAGAACAGCTGCGCCATGGCCTCGCGGAGACGTTCTTGGCGGGCTACCCAGTGACCCCACTGCGACCCCTCCTGCTCCATGCCAGTGAGATACTCCTCGTACGAGCGACGCACGCTATCCGACAGCGCGCCTTGAGAGCAGCTGTTCACGTAGGTGACTCGATCAAAGACCGGGAATCGATCCCTGATTGCCGCGGCTAGCCCTGCGGAACCGGCTCCGGACGTGTCAGCGGCCAAGATAGGCCCTCCTCAACTCATCATGGGACGTCAGCTCTGCTGAGGGTCCCGACAACACGATACGCCCCGTCTGGAGCACATATCCACGATCTGCAATCGATAACGCCATGTTGGCATTCTGCTCAACCATCAGCATCGAGACACCCTGCTCATGCAGTTGCGCGATCATCTCGAAACTCTGCTCCACCAGGCGGGGCGACAGTCCCATCGACGGCTCATCCATGAGCAGTAGGCGAGGTCGAGACATCAACGCTCTTCCGACCGCCACCATCTGTTGCTCGCCGCCCGACATGGTTCCGGCAAACTGGGCTTGACGCTCCGCCAGAAGCGGAAACAGCTCGAAGACGCGCTCGAGATCTGCGGGGTCTGGCGTCCCACGAACGTAGGCCCCGATCTGCAAGTTTTCCAGGACGGTCATCGGCGCAAAGAGACGACGGTTCTCAGGGACTACTGCGATACCGCGGCGGATGCGATCAGCCGTCGACTTGCTCGTGACATCGACACCGTCAAACGAAATTCTCCCGGTTCGTGGGCGGACGAGTCCAAGAATCGTCTTCAAGGTCGTGGACTTGCCGCAAGCGTTCCCCCCCAAGAGGCACACCAACTCACCTTCCGCTACTTGTAACGACAAATCTTCAAGAATATGCACGGGACCATAAAAAGTGTTAATGTCCGCTACGTCGAGAAGTATGGTACTCATTTCTTGCTCGCCGTCCCACGCCCGAGGTAGGCTTCGACGACGCTGGGGTGCGTGGCCACCTCTTCGAAACTGCCCTCGGCAATCTTGGTCCCATGGTCCAGGGCGACCACCCGGTCGCTGACTCCTTCAACCACATTCATGTCATGCTCGATAAGGACGATCGTGTATCCACGTTCGTCGCGGAGTCGGGCGACCACCTCCGTGATCTCCTTGGTCTCGGCGGGATTCATGCCGGCGGCTGGCTCATCCAGCAAGAGGACGTGGGCGCCGGTAGCCATGGCTCGCGCTATCTCGAGACGGCGCCGGTTCGCATACGACAGGCTGTACGCCGGCTGGTCCCAGCGATAGCCCGTCAGGCGGGTTCCGAAGAATCGAAGTAATTCCTCCGCTTCCTCGCGAACCTTTTTTTCCTCCTGGCGGGCACCGCGAGTGCTGAGTGCCGAGCGAAAGAGGCCTGCACTGGTCCGGCCATATGTCGCCGCCATCACGTTATCGATCACCGACATGTTAAGGAACAGTCGCACGTTCTGGAACGTGCGAGCAATGCCTCGGTTCGTGATCCGTGCGGGAGCCAATCCGAGCAGGGAAGTCCCATCCAACAGCACCTTCCCATCGTCTGCGCGGTAGACCCCAGTGATGACATTGAAAAGAGTGGTCTTGCCGGCGCCGTTGGGACCGATCACGCTCACGATCTCGCGATCATGCACGGCCAAGTCCAGGTTGGTCAAGGATCGCAAGCCGCCGAACTGCTTGCCGACGCCAACGAGTTCAAGACGGCAGGCTGCCGGGGAAGTGTCTGACTGGACCGTCACAGCACTTCCACCCTCGGTTTGCCAAAGATTCCTTGCGGCCTCGCAATCATGAGAATGATCAGGAGGGAGGCAATGATGAGTTGACGGGTGATGCTGGCGTCCATGACCAACCTGACCTCCCAGACGAAGATCGCCAGCCACGCCATGAAGGGCAGCAGGATGAGCCGCCAACGACGCTCGAGCAAGGTCAAGACGGCCGCTCCTGCAACAAGGAGCAGAAACGCGATGTTGCCCCAGAGCATCCGGTCCTGTGGGACAAATAACCAACGGCCCAGCGCCTCGCTGATCGGACCCTGGGTCCATTCGGAGGCTGGCAGATCCGCGACTCCCAACCCGAACAGCGCCCCGTTGACGAGGAACCCGATGGCGACGACCGCGGCGCCCACAGCCAGGATCAACTTCCAACCACGTAAGGTGAAGACGAGGCCGAGAGCGAGGACGACAAAGAAAAGTACCTCGCCCCACTCCGGCGCCCGCAGCAATTCAGGAAGCACGCTCATCACGGCGGCGCCCACTAGGGCACCGTGCAAACTACCGCTACCCCCGAGGATGACAGCCGCATAAAGCAAGATCAACAGGGGGAGGTCGAAGTTGGTCGGATAAGCGCCAAGTTGGACCGCGGCAAACACGGTGCCGCTCATGCCAGCGATGCCCGCGCCGACGACGAATGCCAGGATCTTCAGGTGCTTGACCGGTATCGTCATAGCCTCGGCAGCAAGCGGGTCCTCACCAATGGCCCGCCAAGCGCGACCGATTCGCGACGCGTTGATCCGGTAAATAGCCAGCGTGAGTAGGGCGATCATCGCAAGGAGCAAGTAGTAGTAGTGCGTGTTCGAGGTGAACGTGAAGCCGAACAGTGAGAACGGGTCGGCACCACTGAGTCCATTAGCGCCACCGGTCAGGTCGACCGGTTCTTTGCTCCATGGCAGGTCTAGGGCATCTGCCGACAGGAGCAACTCGACAAACATCTGGCCGAAGAACAGCGTCACGATCGCCAAGTAGTCACCCAAGAGCCTCCGCGAGGACAACCCGAGCGCCAGACCGAGAACGCACGTCATGGCGATGACGATAGGGATCGTGACCACGGTAGGCAGGTGTAGCCCAAACTTGTCCGAGGACAGCATCACGTAGGCGTACGCGCCGAAGCCGTAGAAGGCGACGTAGCCGAGGTCGAGCAGTCCCGCGTAGCCCACCACGATGTTCAGACCAAGGGCTAGCAGTGCAAAGAGTCCGAGGTTCACGCCGATGCGCATGATGTACGCGCTACTCGTGAGCAAGGGAATGAGGGCCACGATGAGGGCCGGCAACCCCCACCGGATCCAGGTGGGTAGGCCGGACCAAGCGATCGCGATCTGGTCGCCCCAGCTCCGGGGACCGGACGTCCGCTCATCGTGACGGGCGACCCACTCGTCCGTACCGATGCCGAGCTGGGGGCCTGTCTCGACTGGCGTGTCCGGAGATTGCGGGTCGCTCATGCCTCAGACCTTCACGATCGCGGCTCTACCGAGCAAGCCACGCGGCTTAAGGAGCATCACCGTGATCAGCAAGAGGAACGTCAAGACACTGGCGAAATTGGCCGAGAGGTAGACCGCAGTGAACGATTCGAGAACCCCGATCAAGATGCCGCCCAACATGGCGCCAGGGATAGAGCCGATCCCGCCGATGACCGCTGCGCTGAAGCCCTTCAGTCCTGCGAGGAATCCCATGTAGCTGTAGACGTTGAAGAACACCAAACCCACCATGACGCCGGCCGCACCAGCAAGCGCCGAAGCAACGAAAAAGGTTCCGACGACTACCCTGTCAACGTCGATTCCCATCATGACGGCGGCCTCACGGTCGTACGCGATCGCGCGCATGCCACGACCAAGCCGCGTGTGACCGACCAGTTTTGTCAGCAACAGCATCAAGGCGATGGCTAGCACGATCACCAAGAGGCGCATCCAGTCGATGCTGACCGGTCCGAGGTGAAGGCCCCCCGTCGTGTCGATGTACTTTGAGGTGTCGTAGGAGCGGTAGCGCGATCCCAGCAGAAGCAACACGCAGTTCTGGAGGAACAGGGAAACCCCTAGCGCGCTGATGAGCGGCGCGATGCGTGGCGAGTCGCGTAACGGCCGATACGCGAAGCGTTCAACAAGTACGCCCAAAATCCCAGCCCCGAGCATTGCCGCCAGGAACATCAACGTGATCATGACCCAGATGGGGACAATGGCGGCTTCTGGACCGCCGAGCCAGGTCATGACGAAGAACCCGATGAAGGCGCCGACCATGTAGACGTCGCCGTGGGCAAAGTTGAGCAGTTGGAGCACGCCGTAGATCAGCGTGTACCCAAGCGCGATCAGCGCGTAGACACTGCCGAGAGTGAGCCCGTCGACGAGTTGCTGTGCAAAAAGATCCATCTACTGGTCAGCCAGCTCCAGGACGCCCTTCTCGCTGACCTTGAAGACGTAGAACTTGGCGTCTTTTACGTCGCCCTGATCAGTGAAGGTGATCGGGCCACCCAGAATGGATTCGGGAATGTCGGTCTTCTTCACTTGGTCAAGCACGGCGGCCCGGCTCGTGGTGCCTGCTTCACAGGCACGCTGCATCGCCTCGAGCGCGACTTGGGTTGCCGCGTGCACGGGGGGCCCATACGTACCGAACTCGCCATACTTGTCTTCAAACTGCTTGGCAAGCTCATTGCTGGACGCAATCCCCTTGATATCCGGCGCGAAAGCCGAGACGTAGGAGCCGGGTACGTCAAAGTCCGGGGAGAAAGATCCGTCTGAGGCGAAGACGATCGCCTTCTTTCCCTTTGCCTTCAGTTGCTCACCCAGCACCTTGGTGTTTGCGGCAATCTGAAACGTGGCAAAAACGACATCGACATCTTCGGCGACCTTGCTCACGACCGCTGAGTAGTCAACCTGCTTCTGGCTTACCGGGACGCGTGTCACCTCAACCCCCTTGTCCTTCAGAGCCGACTCGAAGGCGTCCGCCAGTCCCTTGCCGTAAGAGGTCTTCTCCTCGAAGATCACCACCTTCTTGGCGTCGAGCTTGTTGACCGCAAACTCAGCGCCCGTCGGGCCCTGCACACTGTCATTGGGGATGACCCTGAAGTACGTGGGGTAGGCGCCTGACGTCAGGTCGGTGCGCGTCGCAGATGCGCTAATGAAGGCCAAATCGGCGTCGCCGAAGCCCTTGCCGACTGCTTCCACTTCTTGGCTGCCGGCCGGTCCAACCACAGCCAAGACGTCGGAGTTCGACAACAACTGCTGCGCGACTGTGCTCGCCTGACCAGGGTCGAGTTGCGTGTCGCCCTCGACAAGCTTGTAGGTCGAGTTGTTCTTCTTGTTGAAGTTGTCCACCGCAAGCTTGGCGAAGTTGAGCTGCTCACCACCGATGGTGGCCGCCGGTCCCGTGATGGGAGCCATGATGCCGATCGAGCCGGAGCACTCCTGCGCTGCCGTCGCTGCCTCGTCGCTAGTCGTCGGGGCAGGCGCTTCTGCGCCGGCACAGCCGGTCGCTAGGAGGACGACGCTGGTCACAGCGACGATGTTTCGGATCTGCCTAGTGCGCATGTGCCATACATCCTTTTACTCAGCGGGTTGACGTTGCCGTGGCGGAAACGCATCGTGACACAGGAGATGCTTCATGTAAAGGGTCTGACGACCGTCACCAGGACGCCATGACGCTCACTCCTCCTCAACGTACCCCGGTGCCGGTTGACCGTCTGGGTAAAACGCCGCGCTGGGCGAGCCTTCCGGCCGGAACACCCCCAAGACCCAGAGGTCCTCGTCACCGGTGTTCTCCAGGCTATGCAGCAGCCTCGGAGCGACGTGGAAGGCGGATCCAGCGGAGATAAGCTGCTCGCTTCCTTTGGTGTGCAGGACACCAGCACCACGCACGATCATGCAGATCTCGTCATAGAGGTGATAATGAATCGGCGCTCCTGACGGCGGGATGAAACCCACAAACTGCGTCGCGCCACCGGAGCCGGTCGAGGCATCGAAGAGGACCTCATACTCCCGGTCAGCTGTCGCCTCCTGAAGTAGTTGCGTGCCCTGGCGCACAGTCCGTCGCACCCTTGCGGCAGGCTTGGCCATGGATCGCGCAGCCGGCCCCGGAGGCGCGGGCACGAGCACACTGGCGACCTCCAACTGCCCCTCGGTCGGCACCGTGATCGACCACTCCTCGCCTGCGCCGATGAACGCAGCCGTGCCGTCGCTCAGTTCGTAATCCTCATCCCCGACGTGCAGCGTCCCCCGACCGTCTGTCACGAACAGCAAGTCATCATGCCCAGGCTCGTGGCGATGGGTTGATGCGCCAGCGGTGAACCGTAGGACGCGGTGGGTCATGGCCTCGGCGTAGTGAGGTGCGCTGACCAGCTCGAAGGCCATACACGAGTCACCCTGACGCTGGGGCGTGACGTCTCCAACAGTACGAACGACTCCGGCAGACATGCTCTACCTTCCCAGGAATAGTATGGAGACTTATTGACGACCGTCTGAAGGAGAGTACATCACCATGAAGATCATCCGCCGTGCTGGCGCCAACTGGGCAGGCCCCGTCCCCACGGGCAGTGGATTCATGCGCTTGGGCCGGGATGGGCAGGAGATCCCGTTCACCCTCAAGAGCCGCACGGAGGACGGCATGGGCACCAACCCGGAAGAAATGCTGGGCGCCGCGCACGCGGGTTGCTTTTCCATGTCCCTGTGCGACCTGCTCGAGGGCAACGGAACGCCCGGCTCGGTTCAGACAGAGTCCAAGGTGACGATGGAGGAGGCTGGGGGCAGCTTCTCGATCTCCCGGATCGACCTCGTCGTCACCGGCGACGTCGCAGGTATCGACGCTGACACCTTCAGTCAACTCGCAACGAAGGCAAAGGAAACGTGTCCAGTTTCTCGCCTGTTCGCTGCGGCCGAGATCACCCTGAAGGCCCAACTGGGATGACGGGGGTTACTCAGGAAAAGGGGCTCGCACCGAGGCTTCAAACCACTCTGACGTAGGTGGGTTGCTCCTTCGCGTGCCTGCCTCAAACTCGAAGCGGCGTGCTCCCCGACAAGGGGAACACGCCGCTTTCGTAGGTATCTGACCTAGGCCCGGCAGGGAGACCGCACCGCGCTCCTCACACCCGATGCCGGGTGCTTAACGAGCGGGCAGATCGTCAATCTTCAGCTTCGTCGTCAGCTACAACCGCTGGTGCTGCCACACCCCTCGCACACGTAGCACGAGCCGGCCGGCCGCATCTTCGTCCCGCAGGTCAGGCAGATCGGGGCGTCGGCGACCTTCCCTTGGAACTGCTCGAGCAGCTCCGCAGAGGAGTGGATCCCGGCCTCGGCCTTACGGGCGTCAGCTGCACCAGAGCCTGAGGCGTCCGCGACCTTCTCGGCCTTCTCGGTCTTCTTGGCCGGGGTGGTGGCCACGGACTGGGAGAGATTCTCCAGCTCGTCCTCGAAGTCTTCCTGCGAACCGTTCGGGGTCAACGGAGCGTAGGAACCCGTCTCCAGCTGGCGGGCACGCTCGCCGGCGGTGTGGATGCCCATGTAGGAGCGGGTCTCAAAGTCCAGGTAGTCCAGCGCCAGGCGGCGGAAGACGTAGTCCATGATCGACTGCGCCATGCGCACATCCGGGTCGTCGGTCAGGCCGGCCGGCTCGAAGCGCAGGTTGGTGAACTTCTCGACGAAGGTCTCCAGCGGCACGCCATACTGCATCCCGATCGAGACGGCGATCGAGAAAGCGTCCATCACGCCAGCCAGCGTCGATCCCTGCTTGCCGAACTTGAGGAAGAGCTCACCCAGCTCGCCGTTGTCGTAGGTGCCTGCGGTGAGATAACCCTCCGCACCGCCTACGGCAAAGCTCGTGGTCTGGCTGGCGCGGCGCTTGGGCAGGCGCTTGCGGACGGGACGGTACTCGATGACCTTCTCGACCTTGACCTGGTCGTCCTTCTCATCCGGCTTGTCCGCAGAATCCTTGCGGCCGTCGGACAGCGGCTGGCCGACCTTGCAATTGTCGCGGTAGACCGCGAGCGCCTTGAGGCCGAGCTTCCACCCTTGCAGGTAGACCTCCTCGATCTCCTCGACTGTCGCGGACTCGGGCAGGTTGACCGTCTTGGAGATGGCACCGGACAGGAAGGGCTGGGTGGCCGCCATCATCCGGACGTGACCCATCGGGGGGATCGCGCGGGCACCCATCGCGGTGTCGAAGATCTCGTAGTGCTCGGTGCGCAGACCCGGCGCGTCGATGACATGGCCCTTCTCAGCGATGAACTCAACGATCGCCTCGATGGTCTCCTCGGCGTAGCCGAGCTTGTTCAGCGCACGCGGGATCGTCTGGTTGACGATCTGCATGGAGCCGCCGCCGACGAGCTTCTTGAACTTGACCAGCGAGAAGTCCGGCTCGATGCCGGTGGTGTCGCAGTCCATCATGAAGCCGATCGTGCCCGTGGGGGCCAGCACCGACGCCTGGGCGTTGCGGTAGCCGTTCTTCTCCCCCACCTTGATGACGTCCTCCCACGCGTTGGTGGCGGCGCGGTGGATCTCGGCGTCCATGCTGCCCAGCGTGCGGATCTCGTCATTGGCGCTGCGGTGCTTTCGCATGACGCGCTTGTGCGCGTCGGCGTTGCGGGCGTAACCGTTGTAGGCACCCACGACATCCGCCATCTCGGCGGAGCGCTTGTAGGCCGCACCGGTCAGCAGCGAGGTGATCGCGGCGGCGAGCGCACGGCCACCGTCGGAGTCGTAGCCATGGCCGGTCGCCATCAGCAGCGCGCCGAGGTTGGCATAGCCGATGCCCAGCTGGCGGTAGTTGCGGGTGGTCTCACCGATTGGCTCGGTCGGGAAGTCGGCGAAGCAGATAGAGACGTCCATCGCGGTGATGACCAGCTCGACGACGGCCTGATAGGTCTCGACGTCGAAGGTGTTGTCGTCGCGGAGGAACTTGAGCAGGTTGAGCGAGGCCAGGTTGCAGGAGGAGTTGTCCAGCGACATGTACTCCGAGCAGGGGTTGGATGCGGTGATGCGGCCAGTCTCGGGGTTGGTGTGCCACGCGTTGATGGTGTCGTCGTACTGCATACCCGGGTCGGCGCACTCCCAGGCAGCCTTGGCCATCTTGTCAAAGAGGGTGCGCGCGTCGACGGTCTCGATGACCGAGCCGTCCTTTCGGGACGTCAGACCGAACTCTTTGCCCTCCTCGACGGCGCGCATGAATTCATCGGTGACGCGGACGGAGTTATTGGCGTTCTGGTACTGCACCGAGACGATGTCCTTGCCGCCCAGATCCATGTCAAAACCGGCGTCGCGCAGCGCGCGGATCTTGTCTTCCTCGCGAGCCTTCGTCTGGATGAACTCCTCGATGTCGGGGTGATCGACGTCCAAGACGACCATCTTGGCCGCGCGGCGGGTTGCCCCACCGGACTTGATGGTGCCCGCCGAGGCGTCCGCGCCACGCATGAAGGAGACCGGACCGGAGGCGGTGCCGCCGGAGGAGAGCAGCTCCTTGGAGGAGCGGATGCGAGAGAGGTTGAGGCCGGCGCCAGAGCCGCCCTTGAAGATGAAGCCCTCTTCCTTGTACCAGTTCAGGATCGAGTCCATCGAGTCGTCGACCGACAGGATGAAGCAAGCGCTGACCTGCTGGGGGCTGGAGGTGCCGACGTTGAACCACACCGGGGAGTTGAAGGAGAAGACCTGGTGGACCAGGGCATAGGTGATCTCGTGCTCGAAGATCTCGGCGTCCTCGTCGGTGGCGAAGTAGCCGTGCTCCTGGCCAGCCTTGGTGTAGGTCAGCACGACGCGGTCGATCAGCTGCTTCAGGCCCGTCTCGCGCTCCGGCGTGCCGAGGGCGCCGCGGAAGTACTTCGTCGTGACGATGGTCGAGGCGTTGGCCGACCAGAAGTCCGGGAACTCCACGCTTCGCTGGTCAAAGATCGTCTCGCCGCTCTTCCAGTTGGTCTGGACGATGTCCCGCTTCTCCCAGGTGACCTGGTCATAGGGGTGCACGCCAGGGGTGGTGAAGATCCGGTCGATCTTCAGGCCCTTGCCGTTGCGGCGGGTGCGTGTCTTCGCCCCGGTCGTCTGGGTCATCTGACTTCTCCTTGATGTCGTTCTCGCGTCGTGCTTCTGGCGTGTTCGGGTGGTGCTGGAGTCCGGTATGCAGCCTCTCGCCGAGGACTGACACACCCGCGTTGGTGGGGGGTGGTCGAGGGAGTTACGACATACCTGTCGAATCGACCGTCTGGGCGTCGTGCTCGGTCCGCAGCAAGGTAATCGCGGACTCGAAGTCCTCGAGAGAGTCGAAGGCTTGATAGACGGAGGCGAACCGCAGATAGGCAACCTCGTCCAGGTGCCGCAGCGGCTCCAGGATCGCCAGGCCGACCTCGTGCGCGTCGACCTCCGCCTGCCCCTGTGCACGAATCGCCTCCTCGACCTGCTGGGCGAGTAGTTGCAACTGGTCCTCGGTGACCGGCCGACCCTGGCAGGCCTTCCGGGCACCCGTGATGACCTTGTCGCGGCTGAACGGCTCGGTAGCACCGGAGCGCTTAATCACCGCCAGCGTGGCCGTCTCGACCGTGCCGAATCGGCGCCCGCACTCGGGACACTGCCGGCGTCGGCGGATGAGCGTGCCGTCCTCCTGGACGCGGCTGTCCACGACCCTGGAGTCGGTATGGCGACAGAACGGGCAGTGCATGGCTCGCCTCCTTCGGCATGGTCGCAGCGAGACGCGAACGGCCTCAGATTGAGGACGCCCTGTGGGTAGATCTGGGGATGTGCTGTGGATGACGTGGGGATACACGTCCTTGGGCTGTGCACAACATGTGGACTAACCACACGTTTGTAACTACTAGATATAGGGATCTTAGGTGCGTTGGGCACAAGATGCAAGGGGCCGGGCGGGAGACTTTTAGCCGGGTCGCTGAAGCCCAGCAACGGCGCGGAACACGTGCACAAGATGCCTCCGACACGCCGCCACCGGACGGTCACCCCTGCCACACCGGACGGTTACCCC
>NZ_JAUNVI010000029.1 GCF_030537745.1 Ornithinimicrobium sp.
CGGGCGGTCGTTCTTGCCGTCAACGGCCGAATCGACGCATCCAGTGCCGCCAGGAGCGTCCAGTTGCCGATACCTGGTCATGGGGTTCTGCGACGGACCGTTCAGACGCCGAGGCAGAAGCGCGCAGCTCACGCCATACCTGCACCAACTGGTCCACGTCGACACGTCCGACGACCGGTGGTGACTGGGACCCAGCGTGCGGTCGGCGCCGGTCGTCCAAGACTCGCTGGTTGAAGTCCATCAGGTGCACGCGAACGGCGGTCTCGTCGGGAAGTTCGAGCAGAGACTGCGGAAAGCCTGCCTTCTCCCTCCGGAGTTGCATCACGCCCGGCATCGCGCCGGAGAGATCGAGGTGTTCCCGCTCTATCAGTCCTTTGATCCACCAGTCTGGGTCGGTGCGCGTGTCCACCTCACGCAACGGCTTGCCGGCGCCTGGCAGGTCGTCGAAGGCACCCTGGCGTTCGGCCTGCTGGATCGACTGGTCTACCCACGACTGGATGGCCTGGGGTGACATTCGGCGGCGCGGAACATCGGAAACCCCCTGCTCACGCAGTTGATCCTCTGAGCGTGGGGCACCCGGACGCTGGCCAGCGCTGCCCCACTGGGGGTGACCGTCCTCCTGCTCGTCCATGGTTTCAACCTAAGAGATTGGCTCATCCCTGTCTTGCTGGCAAGAGCGACCGCCTGGTGTGGCAAGGGCGACCGCCCGGTCAGAGGAGGGTGTCGGCCAGGACCCGGGCGCTGCGCCGGCCGTCATGATGGCGGCGGGCCCAGGCCGGTCCGCGAGCGGCGGTGTCCTGGAAGGACGACGGGTCCGCCACGATCTCGCGCAGGACCTCCTCGAGTGTCCCGGCGTCGGCCTCAACCACCGGGGCAGCTTGCCCGTCGGGGTCGGCCTGCGCCATCCGGGACCGGACCGACTCTGGCAGGTGCGAGACCACCAACCGCCCGGCAGCCCAGGACTCGGCCATGAGGACACCGGGGTTTCCCAGCACCACTTGGTCCACGACGATGTCGGCGTCCGCGACGAAGGCGGGCATCTGGGCGTGCGGGACACCGGAGAGCTGGCGGTACTCCACCAGGCCCTCCTCTCCCATCCGGCTCAGCACGTCCTCCACCACCGCAGTCCCCTTGAGGCGTGGGTTGGACGGCGCGTGCAGCACGACGGGGACCGACCGTTCCAGGGCTGGGGCGTCCGTGGTGAAGCGGTCCACGTCGATCACCAGCGGCAGCCAGGTCGCGTCCGGCAGCACGTCCAGGAGGTCGGGGGTGGGCACGAACACCGTCCCGTCGAAATCAGCCAACTCTGCTCGGTTCTTCTCCACAATCGACTGCAGGGTCGTGAAGTAGTCGTCCCACTCCTGCCGGAAGGGGGAGTGCGGGTAGCGCTCCGCATGCTCACGCAGATCCCGAATGTCAGACCCGTGATAGAGCACGGCATACCCGATCCTGGCCGCGCGCAGGGCGGGCACGTCCTCAAGCATCGAGCCGGCGTGAAAGTTGGCCAGCACGGGGCGTCCCGACTCGAAGATGACGTGCGTCGCCTCGCGCAGCACCCGTTCTCCGTGGATCCGGCGCACGTGGCCACGTTGCGCGACGATCGACAGCTTGTGGTCGGCGGCGTAGGCGAAGTGCGCCTGCGTGGACGTGCGCTGGGCCCACAGATTCTGCGCAGCCGTGTTCGGGAGGTGTTCCTGGGCTGCCTGTGCCCACCCGCGAGCAGCGCCGGCGGTGTTCCACGGCCCGAGGTAGAGGCGGCGCTGCGCTGCCGGCATCGGGGTCAGCGCACGCAGCTGCGCATCTCCCGTGCGGCGCACCGGCAGATAGGCGAGCTCGCGGACCGGGCGGGGCAGTCGCGCCAAGCCCTTCCAGGCCAGTCGTCGCAGGTCACTCACAGATTCGGCCATCTGCGCAGCCTACGATGGAGCCCATGACCAGGATGGCGCAGTGATCAGGCTGCTGCGGGCTCTGCGCCAGCTCCTACCGTTGCTGCCGCCATCAACTCGGTGGTTCTTGATCGGCTTCGCCGTCGTCTCCAGCCTGCTGGCGATCATCGATATTGCCGCGCTGGCGATGCTCGCGCTGACGCTCGCCCCGATGATCCAGGGCCAACCGGTCAACCTTCCGGTGTTCGGCACCGTGCCATCGGAGCGCTACGCCTGGTTGCTCAGCGGCATTTGCCTCCTGGTCATCGCCAAGGGGCTGGCGACCCTCATCCTGCAGTGGGTGGTCGCGAAACGGTTGACGACCTACGACCTCGTCATCGGCGACCGGCTCTTTGGCGCCTACATCCGGGCCCCGTGGACCGAGCGGCTCAAGCGCAACACCTCCGAGCTGGTGAGGTTGGCCGACGTCGGCATCGCCAACACCACCACCGGCCTGCTGCTGCCGGCCGCCTCGCTCCCCGCCGAGATGGCGACCTTCGCCGCGGTCCTGGTGGTGCT
Source organism: Ornithinimicrobium sp. (assembly GCF_030537745.1). Taxonomy (GTDB): domain Bacteria; phylum Actinomycetota; class Actinomycetes; order Actinomycetales; family Dermatophilaceae; genus Ornithinicoccus. Next base: position 2,445 of record NZ_JAUNVI010000029.1, read on the forward strand.
GCTCGTCGCCCAGCCGCTCACCGCACTCATCACCTTCGCCTACCTCGGCGGCCTCGCCGTCCTGATGTATGTCGTGATCTCACCACGGGCGGTCGTCGCCGGCCGGGTGGGGCGCGACTACTCCTTCAAGGTCGCCGGGCTGATGACCGAGATGATGGGAGCCTTGAAGGAGGTCACCCTGCGCGGAAAGGCCGACGAACTCGTCAAGGAGGTCTACCGCAACCGGCTGCACGCGACCCGGGCACGCAGCCACCTCATGTTTCTCAATGCGGTGCCCAAGTTCGTCACCGACACCGGCCTGGTCGTCGGGTTCGCGCTCGTCGGGGCGGTCGCCTACCTCTTCGGTGGCCCGGACCAGGCGTTCGAGGCGATCGCGCTCTTCGCCGTGGCCGGCATGCGGATGATCCCCAGCGTGAACCGTTTTCAGTCGATCATCACCCAGACCGCGTCGACGCTGCCGCACGCGGAGGCGGTCATCCGCGACATCGTCTCGGCCCGGAGCTACGTCGAGTCGGCCGAGCAGCTCGGCCAGGACCCCCTGCCCGCCGACCCCCAGCACCTCGTGCTCCGCGACGTCGCCTTCACCTACCCAGGCTCCGCGGAGCCCGCGCTGCACGACGTGGACCTCGACATACCGCTGGGGACCTCCCTGGCGCTGGTCGGCGCATCCGGGGCCGGCAAGTCGACCCTCGTCGACGTCCTGCTCGGGCTGCTCGTCCCCCAGACGGGGGAGTTGGCGATCGACGGTCAGCCGCTGGCGGACGTGCTCGCTGCCTGGCGCTCCCGCGTCGGTTATGTGCCGCAGGAGGTCAACCTCTTTGACGGGACCGTCGCCCAGAATGTCGCCCTGACCTGGGGCGATGACGTGGACGAGGACCGGGTGATGCGAGCGTTGGAGCGCGCCCAGCTCACCGAGGTCGTCGCTGGACGGGGCGGACTGCAGACGCGCATCGCCGAGCGGGGACTGGCGCTCTCGGGTGGGCAGCGGCAACGGCTGGGGATCGCCAGGGCACTGTATGGCGATCCGCTGGTGCTCGTGCTCGACGAGGCCACCTCGGCGCTCGACACCGCGACCGAGGATGCCGTCTCCCGCGCCATCCGTGAGCTGCGCGGATCGGTCACCGTCATCGCGGTCGCGCACCGTCTCTCCACCGTGCGGCACTCCGACCAGGTGTGCTTCATGACGGGCGGCACGATCGCCGCCCGGGGCACCTTCGAGGAGGTCGTCGCCGCGCAGCCAGAGTTTGCGGTGCAGGCCAGGCTGTCAGGGCTGACATGAGCCACCTGCCCGCGGTAGACGTCGACGTCGTGGTGGCCACGCACGACCTGTCCCGCCCCGTCCACCGGGTCGTGACCTCCGCGCTGCGAGGAGCCGACCTGCGCGGTGTCCTGCCCAGCGGTCATCGGGTCCGGGTCACGGTGGTCTGCCACGGGGTGGACGCCGGCGAGGTCCGCCGTGCCGTCGAGGCGGAGCTGGAGGAGTTGGCCCAGTGCGAGCCCGGCCTGGAGGAGCTCACCTCACACGTCCGTTACCTCGAGATCCACGACGGCCTGCGCTCGCCGGCCGGCCCGTTCAACGTCGGCTTCGGCTCGGCCGATGGCCGCTACATCGCCATCATCGGGTCCGACGACTGGTTTGCCGAAGGGGCGCTGGGCGCCTGGGCCAGCCTGGCCGACGAGCTCGGCTCCGCCTGGCTGATGCCGCGCCTGGACACCGGCACTGGCGAGCACATCGCCACACCACGGACCCGGCCCGGCCGGACCCGCGACCTCGACCTCGTGCTCGACCGGCTCGCCTACCGCACCGCACCGCTGGGCCTGCTGCGACGCACGGCGCTGCACGACCTGGGCCTGATGCCAGAGCCCCTCACTTCCGGCCTGGCCACGGGCGAGGACGTGGAGCTGACCCTGCGGCTGGCGGCCTCGGGGGAACGCATCGACTACGCACCGCAGCTGCCCCCCTATGTCATCGGCACCGACGGTGGCACCCGCACCACCAGCCTCCGTCGCCCCGTCGCGGAGGAGCTCGCCGCTCATGCTCGGCTGCTGGACCAACGGTGGGTCCTCGCGCTGCCTTCGGCGGCCAGGCGGGCGATCGTCGTCAAGACCCTGCGCATCCATGTCCTGGGGGCGATCCGGCGCCGCACTTCAGCGCTGGACTGGGGGCCCGGAGAGGGGCGCTGGGTCCAGACCCTGACCCGCGACCTGCTCACCATGGCCCCCGAGGCCGAAAACGCCCTGCACAAGTCCGACCGTGAGCTGCTCACTGCCGTGCTCACGGCCACCGATACCGACTCCCTCGCCGCGGCGGCCGCCCGTCGGGCGCAGGCGTCGCGGTGGGAGATCCTGCTGACCCCAGACCTCCGGGCCAACCTTGACCGGGAGTCGACGGTCCGTGCCCACCTGGACCACTCGGTGGACTCCACCTGGACCCGAGGTCGAGAGTGGGGGGCTCGTCGACGGCGGGCTCGCCATACCCCGTCGCGGTTGCACTCGCCAGCGCGGCCACGCGTCCTCATCCTCTCCTTCAGCCCGATCGCCTCGGACGCACGCGTCCTGAAGCAGGTCCGTCACCTCGAGGTGGACTTCGACGTCGTGACGTGTGGCTACGGACCTGCGCCGGAGGGAGTCGCGGCCCACCTGCAGATCCCCGAAGGGGTCCAGAACCACCTCGATGGTCGTCTCATCACGCTGCGCAACTACCGCGCCGCCTATCTCGCCCAGGTCGGGGTGCGCTGGGTCCTGCGCCACCTGCGCCCCGGCCAGGCCGACGTGATCCTGGCCAACGACCTCGACGCCGTCCCGATCGCGCTCTGGCTGCGTCCCCGCGCCGGGGTCCACGCCGACCTGCACGAATACTTCCCGCGTCTGCACGAGGAGCACGACGCCTGGATGCGGCGCATCTCGCCCTACCAGGCGTGGCTGTGCCGCCGCTTCCTGCCCAGGTGCGCGGCGATCACCACGGTCAGCGCGCGCCTCGCGGCCGAGTATGCCGAACAGTTCGGCGTCGAGGTCGGCGTGGTCACCAACGCCACCCCGTATGCCGAGCTGTCGCCTCGCCCGGTCGGCTCCCCTTTGCGGCTGGTCCATTCGGGTGCGTGCCTGCGCAACCGGGCCCTGCACGTGATGGTCGACGCCGTGGTGGCCGCCGCTGCAGACGGGACGGACGTCACCCTCGACCTCTACCTGACTCCCAACGACCCCCCTTATCTGACCGAGCTCAAGGATCGCGCGGAGTTCACCGCGGGAATCGTGCGGGTCCACGATCCCGTCCCCTACGAGGCCCTGCTGGCGACCCTCCACCATTACGACCTCGGCATTCACGTGCTGCCGCCGGTCTCCTTCAACAATGCCAATGCACTGCCCAACAAGATCTTCGACTACGTCCAGGCGAGGATCGGGCTGCTCGTCGGCCCGAGCCCGGAGATGGCCAGGATGGTGCGAGAGCACGGGCTCGGACTGGTCGCCGCAGGCTTCGACATGCAGTCGGTAGCTACCGCCGTCAGCCAGCTCGATGTCGAGCAGGTTACCGCCTTCAAGGGGGCCTCGGACGCAGCCGCCCACGAACTTTGCGACGCCGAGCAGTCGAGGCGCTGGGTCGAGTCCGTCCGGGCCATCGCCGCACAGGTGCACGGATGAGGGCTGACCCGCGTCCCCGCCTGCTCATCATGAGTTTCAGTCCCCTGCGCTCCGACGCTCGGGTGCTGCGACAGGTCCAGCTGTTCGCTCAGCGTTACGCCGTCACGACCCTGGGGTATGGCGAGGCGCCCGAGGGAGTCGTGGAGCACCTCCAGCTGCCCGACGACGTCGTCGCTTGGCACAAAGACCGTCGGCTCCTGGCTGCTAGGAGGTTCGAGTCGGCCTACCGCAACGCACCCGTCGTCCACGCGGCGCAGCGGCTCCTGGCCGGGCGCCGTGGGACCTTCGACGTGGTGCTCGCCGACGACATCGACACTGTGCCGTTGGCCCTTGACCTGCACGCCCCGGGCGGAGTGCACGCCGACCTGCACGAATACCATCCTCGCCAGTCCGAGGAGTCGCTGCGGTGGCGCGTCTTCGTCGCGCCCTACTACCGCTGGCTCGTCCGCACCTACGGCATCCAGGCAGACTCGGTCACCACGGTCGGGCAGGGCATCGCGCGGGAGTACCGGATCCGTTTCGGCATCCGCGCCGGTGTCGTGGTCAACGCCCCGCACTATGTCGACCTCGAACCCACGCCGATGCTGGCCGGTGCGCCGCTGCGGCTGGTGCACTCCGGCAACGCACAGCGACACCGGCTCGACGTGATCCTCGCGGCGATGGACCTGGTGGAGCGGCCCATGACGCTGGATCTCTACCTGATGCCCAACGATCCGCCGTACCTGGACGAGTTGCGGGCCAGATATGCCGACTCCGACCGGGTGCGCATCCACCCGCCCGTGCGACCGGCGGAGCTGCCCGCCCTCCTCAACGCGCACGATGTCGGTGTCTATGTGCTGCCGCCGGTGTCGTTCAACCATTTGTGGGCGCTGCCCAACAAGATCTTCGACTTTGTGCAGGGCCGGCTCGCCCTCGCCGTCGGTCCGAGCCCGGAGATGGCGGCGCTCGTGCGGCGCCATGGCCTCGGCGTCGTGACCGACGACTTCTCGGCCGAGACGCTGGCTGCGGCCCTGGACTCGCTGACCACTGAAGGCGTCGCCGCCTACAAGCGCGCGTCCGCGGTGGCTGCGCGCGAGTTGTCAGCCGAGCAGCAGGTGATCGGCTGGGCAAAGGCGATCGACACCTTGGCCACTCGTCTCAATGGGTGAGGCGTGAGCTCAGCGCAGCAACGCGTCGAGCACCGCGGCCGCGGCGTGACCGTCGCCGTAGGGCGCGGCATCGGTGGGCTTGGGTGCAGGGCGGGACGCCGCTTCGCGGACATGGGGACCTGGCTCGACGAGCACATTCCAGCCCAGCTGCACCGTTTCCACCCACTCGGTCTCGGTCCGCACCGTCGTGCAGGGGGTCCGCAGCGCGAAAGCCTCCTTCTGCAGGCCGCCAGAGTCGGTGATCACGCCACGGGCTTGGCTGACGGCGCCAACCAGCGCCGGGTAGGGGAGCGGGTCGTGAGTGTGCAGGGAGCCACCGTCGAGGTCGAGACCCTGCTCGGCGGCTCTGGCCCGCAGGCGGGGATGAGCGAGCAGGACGACGGCGTGGTCGACCTCCTGAAGCGCGGTGACGACCGCGGCGAGCCGCTGTGGATCGTCGGTGTTCTCGGCGCGGTGGATGGTGGCGACCGAGAAGCCGCCTGCGGACTGCCCCAGCTCGGCCAGCACCCCCGCCGGGTCGACCAGTTCGTCGCGCACCCGGTGCAACACGTCGATCATCACGTCCCCGACGACGACAGTGCGCTCCGCGAGCCCCTCGCGGGTCAGGTGCTCCAGCGCGACCTGGGTCGGGGCGAGCAGCAGGTCGGCCGCGTGGTCGGTCAGCACCCGGTTGTGCTCTTCGGGCATCCGCCGGTTGAAGGACCGCAGACCGGCTTCCAGGTGCGCGACCCGAAGGTGCAACTTCACTGCGGAGAGGGTGGCCGCGAGGGTGGAGTTGGTGTCGCCATACACCAGCACCCAGTCGGGGCGGTGGGTCGTGAGCACCTCGTCCATTGCCGCGAGCATCGCCCCGGTCTGCACGCCGTGCGAGCCGGACCCGACACCCAGGTGCACGTCCGGGTCAGGGATGCCCAGGTCGCGGAAGAAGACGTCCGAGAGCATCGGGTCGTAGTGCTGGCCGGTGTGCACAATCACGTGCTCGACCCCACGGGAGGCGCACTCCCGTGCTACGGGAGCGAGCTTGACAAACTGCGGGCGGGCGCCGACGACGCTGAGGACCTTCACGCCCCACAGGCTATGTCGTCTCCCCCTGCACAGGATCGCAAGGGGCAGCCACCGGGGTGAGCGACACGGTCTTGATGCTCGGTTACGTTGGGGCCATGCGCGTGCTGGTGGTGACGACCTGGTATCCGACGCCGTCGTCTCCCGCGACTGGCATCTTCGTGGCTCGTGACGTTGCCGCTATCGCTACCCGCCACGAGGTGCGTGTCCTTCACCTGTGCCACCCGTCGCTGCTCGGACCGGCTGGGGGGCACGACGGCCCGGCACGAGGCTCCGGGAGCGTCCCGGTCGAGGTGCTCGCGATGGATCCGAAGCGACCCGACCATCTCCTGCGCGCCGCACGGCGGATCCGGGCGATGTCCAGCTATGCCGACGTGCTGCACACGATGGCCGTCTCGGCATTGCTGCCGCTCACGGGCTGGCGGCCGGACGTGCCGTGGATCCACACCGAGCACTGGTCGGGGTTGATGGCTCCTGAGACGCTCACGCCAACTCTGCGGCTGGCGCGGAGCGGTATCACGCATCTGCTGCGTCGGCCGGACGTGGTCGCGGTCGTCGGCGAGGACCTCGCTGCCGGTGTGCGCGCCCTGCGTGAAGGGCCGGTGGTGGTGGTGCCCAACATCGTCCAACCCCCCGCGATCCAGACACCCAGACGGCTGCCTGACCGGCCGCTCACCCAGCGGGGGTCGTTCGACCTGGTCGGCGTCGGGGGCCTCATCGACCGGAAGGACCCGCTGTCCGCCGTCGACACCACTGCCGTGTTGCGCAGCCGGGGCGTCGACGCCTGGCTGACCTGGGTCGGTGAGGGCCCGCTGCGCGAGGCGGTCGAGCAGCGTGCCCGGTCTGCCGGGGTCCCCCTCCACGTCACCGGCACGGTCCCTCCCGAGGCAGTCCGGGACACCCTCAATTCCTCTGACGTGTTCTTGTTGCCGACCCGAGCCGAGACCTTCTGCGTCGCCGCGGCGGAAGCACTCGCCGCTGGACGCCCCGTCGTAGTGGGGGACAGCGGCGGGCCGCGCGACTTCGTCAGGCCACCCACCGGCCTCCTGGTCCCTCCCGGAGCTCCTCCGGAGGTCTGGGCAGACGCCGTCGAAGAGGTGTGGCGAGCCACCGCGGCACTCTCGGCTCGTCAGATCAGTGCAAACGTCACGACCATCTACAGCGCCGCGCACTACGCCGAGCGCGTGGACGCGGTCTACCAGGACCTCGTTCGCGCAGCCAGACGTGACATTGCCCCGCCCCACCGGGGCAGCCATTCCTTTGCCCCGCGGGCGCGGGCACGTGGTGGCGCTGCCCCGCCCAACCGGGGCACCCAGTCCTTTGCCCCGCGGGCGCGGGCAATGTCACGTCCAGGGCGGGCAGGGTCTCACTTCGAGCCGCTGGTCGATCTGGTCATCGCGACCCATTCCGCGACGCGGGCCACTGAGCAGGCGGTCCGGTCGGTGCTGGACGGTTCGGGGGACCTCGCCGTGCGGGTGACCGTCGTCTGCCACAACGTGCCGCCTGCAGACATCACGGTGAGCCTGAGCCAGGAGACGCTCAGGGACCCGCGCGTGCGGATCCTGGACCACCACGATGGCTTGGCGAGCCCGGCTGGTCCGTTCACGCTCGGGATCGAATCTGCCACGGCGCCCTGGGTGAGCATCATGGGCAGCGATGACCGCCTTTCTCCCGGTGCGCTCGAGCACTGGCTTGACACCGCGGAGCGGACGGGCGCGGAGGTCGTCCTGGCTCAGGTCGAGCTCGATGGTGTCGCCGTCGCCACCCCACCTACCCGTGTCAGCGCCCGCCGGCAACTGGGTCGACGCCGCAGCGATCTGGATCTGGTGCGTGACCGCCTGAGCTATCGCTCCGCGCCGCTGGGCCTTCTGTCCAGGGCAGCGATCCACCGCACGGGGGCACGTCTGTTGGCTGGTGCCGAAGTGGGGGAGGATGTCCAGTTCGCGCTCAAGCTCTGGTCTGGTGCTCGGGTGGCACTCGCCGATCGGTCGCCCTACCTGATCGGCACCGACGCCGGGGACCGGATGACCTACGTGCCGCGCCCGATCCGCAAGCAGCTCGTCGCGGTCACCCACCTCCTCGATGACGAGTGGCTGGCGACGCTTACCCAGCGTGAGCGCTCCGCGATCGCGATCAAGCTGCTCCGGGTCCACGTCTTCGGCGCGATCCTGACCCGGCCCGACCCTGCCTGGTGGACGGCCGAGGAACGAGGTGCACTGGCAGAGACCACCCAACGTCTCCTCGACGCCGCTCCCGGCAGCGCAGGTCCGCTCAGCCTGGCCGATCACGACCTGCTCCGTGCTGTCCTGGACCCATCGCTCCCGGCTGGCGCCCTCCTCGATCGAGCGCGGGCTCGGCGTCACTTTGGCCACCCACGCACCCTGGTGCCGCACGACTGGCGCCGGATGCTCGACCAGGAGGCACCCCTGCGCTTCATGGCGTCGTCCCTGGTCGCGCGTCGAGGATGAGGCCCTTCTGACCTATCCTGAGCGGGCACGCTTCCCCCTTTCAGGACGGACCCCCCATGAAGATCGCGGTCGTCGCGCTCGGCAAGATCGGCCTCCCGCTGGCGGTGCAGTTCGCTGACGCTCACCCCTCGCACGAGGTCGTCGGCGTCGACGTGAACCAGCGGGTCGTGGACCTGGTCAATGCAGGAGAGGAACCGTTCCCGGGGGAGGCGCACCTGGCCGAAAAACTCGCTGAGCTCGTCCCGGCAGGGCGATTGCGAGCGACGACCGACTACGGCGATGCCATCCCGGGAGCGGACACAGTCGTCCTGGTCGTCCCGTTGTTTGTCGACGAGGCCACAGGGCAGCCCGACTTCGACTGGATGGACGAGGCGACCCGCAGCCTGGCGCAGCACCTGACCCCCGGCACGCTCGTCTCCTACGAGACCACGCTGCCGGTCGGCACCACCAGGGGCCGGTGGAAGCCGATGATCGAGGAGATCTCCGGCCTCCGGGAGTCTGCTGGGGACCCGGCCATGTCCTTCCACCTGGTTTTCAGCCCTGAGCGCGTGCTCACGGGTCGCGTCTTCGCTGACCTGCGACGCTATCCCAAGCTGGTCGGAGGCCTCAGCGAGGAGGGCACCGCCCGGGCTGTCGACTTCTACGAGTCCGTGCTGGAGTTCGAGACCCGGCTGGACCTGAAGAGCCCCAACGGGGTCTGGGACCTGGGCAGCGCAGAAGCAGCCGAGATGGCCAAGCTGGCAGAGACGACATACCGAGACGTCAATATCGGCCTGGCCAACCAGTTCGCCCGCTTTGCCGACCGCGTGGGCATCGACGTCCACCGGGTGATCGAGGCCTGCAACTCCCAGCCATACAGTCACATTCACCAGCCCGGCATCGCGGTCGGCGGCCACTGCATCCCCGTCTACCCCCGCCTCTACCTGTCCACCGACCAAGACGCCAGCGTGGTGCGCACGGCGCGCGCGGCCAACGCTGCCATGCCGGAGTATGCGGTCTCCCGCACCGAATCTGTGCTCGGCTCCCTTCGCGGCCTTAGGGTCCTGGTGCTCGGTGCCTCCTACCGTGGCAAAGTCAAGGAGACCGCCTTCTCCGGCGTCTTCGCTACCGTTGAGGCACTGCATTCCCGTGGCGCCGAGGTCCTGGTCCACGACCCGATGTACACCGCCGCAGAGCTGACCGCCTTCGGCTGGACGCCCTACCACTGGGCCCCGGGTGAGGTCGGCAACTCCGTCGACGTAGCCATCGTCCAGGCCGACCACCCCGAGTACGCCCAGCTCTCCTCCGACGACCTCCCCGGCCTGCGGCTCCTCCTCGATGGCCGCCGCATCACCGACCCCGCGCGCTTCGTCGGCGTGCCACGCCTGACCATCGGCGGGGGTGAGTCCTTCACCGCATGAGCTGGGGGGAGGTGATACCTGCGATCGTCGTGCTCGCACTGCTCTGGGTGCTCCCGGGGTATGCCGTGCTGCGCCTCCTCGGCGTCCGGGGGCTGCTCGCGCTCGGAGGAGGTGCTGCCGTCACGTCCGGGCTGTCCGCCACGCTGGCGATCGTCTATGGCATGGCCGGGATCACGTGGTCGTTGTTCTCCCTGCTCGCGGGACTGGCCCTCGCGGTGTGCATCGCTGCGGCGCTCGGCATGGCGCTGGGCACCACGAATGCCCCGATCGGCGTCACCGTCGCGGGGGAGCGAAGTCTGCACCGCACCGAGCGCGCCTGGCTCACCCTGACCTGGCTGCTGGGCGGCGGCGCGATGGCAGCCGCGATGATGCGCGGCATGGGGCGCGCCGATCAGCCGCCGCAGGCCTGGGACGCGGTCTTCCACCTCAATGCGCTCTGGTTTGTCCGGGAGACCGGCGAGGCGTCCTCCCTGGGAGGGCTCGCGCCGATGTATGCGGACACCGTCGCCCCGTTCTATCCCGCCACCTGGCACGGCATCGTGGCAGTGGCCCCCTTCTTTCCTCGGGTCACCGAGGCAGCCAATTCCTCGTCGATCGTCATTGGGTCTGTCATCTGGATTGCCGGGCTGGTGGCGCTGTCCCGGGTCGTGTGGCCGGCCAGAGCTTTGCCGACGGTCCTGGTCCCGGTGCTGGCTGCCACCTACGTGACCTTCCCCGCGATCGCGGTCTCGATGCTGGCAGTGTGGCCGTTCGCGCTTTCGGTGGCCTGCCTGCCCGGCACCATCGCTTTGCTCATCGCGACCCTGCGCGGGGTGCTGTCCTGGCAGATGCACGTCGCACTCGGGCTCGGTGTGCTCTGGGCCGTCATCGGCGTCGTGCTCGCCCACCCCTCCGGTCTCTTCTCCTTGATGCTTCTGGCCCTGCCGCTGCTGACCATCCTCCTGGCCAGGCAGTTGCGGCGTCAGGCCGCGCAGGGATCGCGCGTCTTCGCGATCACGGCGATGGTCGCCTGGCTGGTGGCTGTCGTCGGTGGCCTGATCTTCCTTCTCACCTTCGGGCCAGTGCGCTCGATCATGGAGTACAGCCGGGGCGGGCAGGACTCCTACTGGCCAGCCATCGGCTCGATAATCATCGACAACCCGTTGATCTACGTCTACAAGATCACCTCGGTCAATGTCATCGGCTCCGCGCTCGTCCTGCTCGGGATCATCCTCGCGGTGTGGTGGCGGCACGCCCGCTGGCTCGTCGTCTCCCTGCTGGCCGCTGCTGCGCTGACGCTGCTCGCCGCCGGCCCGCCGGAGCAGCCGCTGCGCATCCTGGCCGGCTTCTGGTATACCCAGGCGTCCCGCATCAACCAGATCATGCTCATCCCGGCGATCATGCTCGCCGCCGGCGCCGGCTCATGGCTGGCACGGTCGGCCTCCCGGCGGCTCGGCTGCCCGCTGTGGGCGCCAGCGGCGATGCTTGTCGTCGCGGTGGTGACCCTGACCAGCGGGCTGCGCTGGACCAGCCAGACACAGGTGATGGCCTCCACCTACACGACCTACCCGATCGCCTGGGGCACGATCCTGGAGCCGGAGGAGATCGCGATGATCGACCGGGCGCGACAGACCCTGCCCCCCGGCGCGATGGTGCTGGGCGAGGCGGTCGCCGGATCGCCATACCTGCTCAACCGAGCCGACGTCTCGGTGGTCTTCCCCCAACTCAGCCCTATCCCGGACTCCCCGGAGCGGACCCTGCTCGAGCAGGACTTCCGCAACTGGCGCACGGACCCAGCGGTGTGCGAGGCGGTCCGGTCCCTGGGGGTGACGCACGTGTATGCCGACACGCTCACCTTCGACGACGCGTTCAACGCCAAATGGGAGGAGACGACGCCCGGTCTGCGCAACCTCAAACCGCAGGGCGAGGGCTGGCGGAAGGTGGACGAGGGCGGTCACGCCTCGCTGTGGGAGTTCACCGGCTGCGATCCGTGAGCGATCCACTCACTGAAACCACTGCCCCCGCGCTTCCAGCACGCCCTTGAGCAGGTCGGCCCGGTCGGAGACGATGCCGTCGACCCCCATGTCCAGCAGCCGCTCCATCTCGGCCACCTCATTGATGGTCCACACGTGCACATAGGCACCGACCTCGTGTGCCGCGGCCACCGTCGCGGCCGTCACGACCTCTACTCCGGAGTGGCGCACGGGCACCTGGAGCCCGTCCACGCCTGCGAGGACCCGTGCGACGACGGCAGGTCTCACCAGCGGTGGCAACTCGGCCGCCGCCCGGAAGCGGGTGACCGTGCCCTGGCCGGCGGAGGTGGTGACTGGCTTGCTCAGCCGCATCACCGCCGCTCGACGACGTTGGTCGGAGAAGGAGGTCACGCACACCCGGTCATGCGCACGGGCCCGTTCGATGACACGGGCAAGCGGCAGGATCGCGCTCCTGCTCTTGACGTCGATGTTGACCCGCAGGTCCGGCCAGGCCTCCAGCAGGTCCTCCAGCCGTGGCACCCCCTCGTTGCTCCCCAGGATCCTGGCCCGAGAGACCTCTCGCCACGACAACTCGGGGATCCGACCCAGGCGGTCGGTGACGCGGTCCAGGGTCTCGTCGTGGAAGGCCACCAGCACACCGTCGCGGGTGGCGTGCACATCTGTCTCGACGTAGCGGTAGCCCAGCGCGACGGCGGCGCCGAAGGCGGCCATCGAATTCTCGAGCCCGTCGAGGGAGAAACCACGGTGCGCCAGCGGCAGTGGCCCCGGGTGGTCAAGATAGGCCGGGCGCCTCCGCCGACGGGTGTCTTTCTCCACGACCCTCACCCTAGTTGCACGTGTCCGTCAAACCTGCGCGGTAGGCGTAGACGACCGCCTGGAGACGGTCACGGGCAGCGAGTTTGTGGAGGACATGCGCCACATGGCTCTTGACCGTCGCGACCTCCACTACGAGTTGCTGAGCGATCTCGAGGTTGGACTGGCCCCGGCACATCAGGACCAGCACCTCCAGTTCCCGTTCGGTGAGCCGTTCTAAGCCCGGTCGTCGAGCGTCCCTGTGGTGCTGGACGAAATGGGTGACCACCCGATGCAGAACCTCGGTGGCGAGCACCGTTTCCCCTGCGGCACACGCGTGCACCGCGGCGATGAGCTCCTCGGCGTCGGCGGTCTTGAGGATGAAGCCGCAGGCGCCAGCCTGCATGGCGTCCGCGACGTAGTCGTCGAGGTCAAACATCGTCAGGATGAGGACACGGGTTTCGGGCACCAACCGCAGGAGGGCATCGGTCGCGGTGATTCCATCACCCCCGGGCATCTCCACATCCATCAGGACGAGGTCGGGTCTGCTGCGGACGGCGCGTGCCACCGCCTCGGGTCCGCTCCCGGCCTCATCGACCACCTCTATCCCAGGGTCGCTGGCCAGCACCAGGGCCAGCCCCGCGCGCATGGAGTTGTGATCGTCCACCAGCATGACCCGGATCGTCATCTCCGGCTCACCTGGTCCACCCCGTGCTGAAGGTCACCATGGTTCACTGTGGCACCCGGGGTCGGTCCCGGTTGCGTCGGGAGGAAGGCGTCGACGATGAAGCCTCCGCCGGGACCGACAGTCCGAGCCTGCAGCCGGCCACCCGCGAGAGCGATGCGTTCGCGCAGCCCCACCAGACCGAAGCGGTGCGGGGAGCTTGTCCGAGGACCGGGGCCGTCGTCCTGGATGGTGAGGTGCACGCCGTCTGCTTGTTGTGCGAGCCGCACCCGGACTGATGCTCCGGGCGCATGTTGCATGGCGTTGGTCAGCGACTCCTGCAGAATTCGGTAGATGACGGGAATCGGCTCCGGTGCGGGCTCGCCCACGATGAGGAGGTCGACATGGCCCCCGGTGGCGCGCACTCGATCGACCAGCGCTTCGATCTGGGTCAGGTCCCGCGGGAGAGGAGATCCGGCCGAGTCCGGGAAGGTGTTCAGGTCACGTAGCTCGGTGAGGGCGTTCTCGCTGGTCTCCTGGATGTTAAGGAGCGCTTCACGTCGGTCGCCAGGGCTCCTCGCCACCTCAAGCACGTTGAGCTGCATGGCGATGAGGCCAACACTGTGCGCGATGACGTCGTGCAACTCCCTCGCCAGCCGGACGCGCTCGCTCTGGATGGCACGCTCCACCTGACTCTGCGCCTCCTGCCGAAACGCCTCCTCCTGGGCCAGGGCCGCCCACTCGCGTTGTCCTGTCCAGGCAGTGATCAGGCCACCTGCCACTGAGCCGACGACCACCGCCGCGGTGGCGCCGGCTCCCACGGTCGACTCGTTCGCGCGGGTGGCGAGGACTGTCGCGCTGAGGAGCACCGTGGCAGCCAGGCCCGTCGTCCGAGGGGTGTACAAGGCGTTGCGCCACAGCACCGCGCCGACACCGCGCACGAGCCATACCCCGGACATGACTGGCGCCCCGACCCAGAACCCGATGGCGAAGATGAGTGACTGGGCCACGGACGTCAGGACCGGAGCCGTGGTCCGTCCCGCGAAGCACGCTGCGACCAGCACGGTCGTGAAGACCACGCCCGGATCGATGAGGCTCGCGTGCGTCGACCGGTTGACCCAGCACTCGAGCGCTGCCAGAGCCATCAGAACGATCGACTGCACGACGTCCGAGCTCGGTGGACGGTGCGGAAGGGAGGTCGCCACCTGCTGGTGATCGGGGCCAACTGCACCCGGGTGGGCCGGAGGAGAGAGGTGCAGTGATGGCTCCGTCTCCGCCGCGCGCAGGATGCCCAGCAGCCGTCGCAGCTCGCTGGTGGCCAGTTGCGTCCGCGCCCTCAGCAGGCGCTGCTCACGCTTGAGCTCAGCAGGGTCCACCTCGCTCCGCAGAAGCCCCGCGGAGCTGGAACGGACCGCGCCGAGAGTCTCCTGCAGCACCGCCCGGATGTCGAGCGCGAGACGACGTCGCTCATCCAGGACCGCCGTCTCGACCCTGACCAGGTCAGGCGCCGCCCGGCTGGTCAGCAACCTGCGCTCCAGGGCGCGGGCGGTTCGGCGCGCCCGGGCGGCGGTGCGGACCAGGAGGCCAGCTGCGGTGTAGACGTAGGCGGCAGCGAGCCACAGCACAGTGTCGTTGGGGGAAGGGACCAGGATCGTGGTGAGCGTGGCCAGGAGAAGACCGACCGCCAGGGCCACAACGTCTCCGCGGGTCGGCCGACGGCGTAGCAGCGCTGACACGACCGTCCTACTCAGCTGGCGCACCTCGCTCACCTCACTCTGGCGACAAGCACAGGATTGCCCAGGTGCGAGGCCCAGGGCAACCCTGCGTGCGCTGGCGACCCGATTAGGTGCCGGAGCAGGCGTAGGATTCGGCGCCCCCGATCCAGACCTCGACCATCTGGTCGGCCAGGCTTGACCCTGCACCGAAGTACTCCAAGCCGACCCCGTTGGCGCCGTTGGGGTTCATCCGCCCGGTCTCCTTGGGATCGCCGATCATCATCTTCGCGAAGATCTTGATGCCGACCGGCAGTCCCTCCGCCCGCAGTGCGGCATAGCCCGCGTCGACGGCTCCTGCGCACTCCGGGGTATATCCGGCGATCTCGACGGCTCCGTCCTGTGCCGAGAAGACCATCCAGTTGGGCGATGAGGGTCCGTTGAGGCTGTACATCGGGATATAGCAGTCGTGGGCAGACGCGGTCCCGGCGGCCAGTGCCACGGAGGCGATCCCGGCGGCGGTGGCCAGGGAAGCGCGCCGGAGCGTGCGGTGGGCTGACATGACGATCCTCTCGTTGCGGGGGCGACCCTGCGTCGCCCCTCCATGTCATCTCAGCCGATGGTGGGTGCGGTGTCGTCTGCCGCAAGGAGGACGTCGATCATCCTCGAGGATGAAGTTGACGCCATCCAGAGAGTCGGCCTCAGCGTCGCCGCAGCACGCCCAGTGGAGGCGGAGGCGGGGAAGGCTCACCCATCTCCTGGAATGGCGAAGCCCCGGCAATCAGCCGCCGGACCTGTGCGCTGCCGCGCCACATGGACGGAAAGCTCGCTCGCGCCGCTGCCCGCGTCATCCGCGCGTCGTCGAACCTCTGGTGGGAGGCCACCACCACGACATTGCCGAAGCTCTTGCCTTTCGCCACCTCGCGCAGCACCAGCTGCCCGACATGTTCGAAGCGGGTCGCGAGGGTTGCGCACAGCCTGGCGACCCAGCGCAGCGGTGGCGCGTCGGAGGCGTTGATCAGCAGCAACCCATCCCGAGCGAGGACGCGGTCCACCTCCCCCAGCCACCACGTCCCGACCAGGTCGCCGGGGACCTGGCCCTCGTCATATGCGTCGAGGACCACGACGTCGGCCGATCCGACCCTCAGCCCGCAGATGCCGACCTGTCCCGTTTGTGGCCGCACCCGGATGCGGTGGCCCCGGGGCAGCGGCAGCTCCTTGCGCACCAGGTCGGTCAGCGCGACGTCAGGCTCGAGCACGATCTGCGGGGAGCCAGGGTGGACGTGGTGCACCCATCGCGGCAACGTCATACCTGCGCCGCCGACGTGCGTGATGGCTAACGGTGCCGGGTCCGGTCGAAGGGTCTCCAGCACGAGGGCGAAGTGCTCGACGTACTCGAAGACGAGCAGCAAGGGGTCGTCCGGGTCGACATACGACTGCGGGTGCCCGTCCCGCTCGATCGTGGCGCCGCCGTGCTGGTCCCAGGAGATGCTCATGCGCGGCTGCTCACTGCGGTTCCACTCCTGCCGACGTCGATCGTGAGGCGATCGTTGCCCCGCGGCAGCTCTCTAGATGTCGCGGAAGGTCTGGATGCCGGCGCCCAGGTTGTTGAGACGGGTCGCCAGGTCCTCATAGCCCCGGTTGATGACGTAGACGTTGCGGAGCACGGACACGCCCGGCGCAGCGAGCATCGCGAGCAGGATGACGACGCCGGGCCGGAGCGCGGGCGGGCACATGATCTCACCGGCGCGCCACTTGGTCGGTCCTTCGATCATCACCCGGTGCGGGTCCATGAGGTGGACCTTGGCGCCCAGCGTGGTGAGCTCGGTCAGATAGATGGCGCGATTCTCATAGACCCAGTCGTGGATCAGCGTCGAACCCTGCGCGCACGCCGCGATGATCGCGAAGAAGGGCAGGTTGTCGATGTTGAGGCCGGGGAAGGGCAGCGGGTGGATCTTGTCCAGCGGAGCCTTGAGCGGGCCGGGCGAGGTGGTGAGGTCGACGAGCCGGGTGTGCCCGTTGGCGGAGGTGTATTCCGGCGTCAGCGTGCACTCATAACCCATGGTGTCCAGGACCGCGAGCTCGATCTCCATGAACTCGATGGGCACCCTCTTGATGGTGATCTCGCTGCCGGTGACGACGGCAGCCGCCAGCAGGCTCATCGCCTCGATCGGGTCCTCGGAGGGGGAGTATTCGATGTCTGCGTCGATGTGTTCGACCCCGGTCACCGTCAGCGTCGTGGTCCCCAGGCCCTCGATCTGGACGCCCAGCGCCTTGAGGAAGACGCACAGGTCCTGGACCATGTAGTTGGAGGAGGCATTACGGATCACGGTGGTTCCGGGGTTGCGGGCGGCCGCGAGAAGGACGTTTTCCGTCACAGTGTCACCGCGCTCGGTGAGCACGATCGGCCGGGTCGGGGAGGTGCTGCGGTCCACGGAGGCGCGGTAGCTGCCGGTGGTCGCCGTCACGTCCAGGCCAAAATGTCTCAGCGCGATGAGGTGCGGCTCGACGGTGCGGGTGCCCAGGTCGCAACCACCGGCGTAGGGCAGCTCGAAGTTGTCGAACTCGTGCATGAGCGGGCCCAGGAACATGATGATCGTGCGCGTGCGACGGGCCGCGGACTCGTCGATCGTGCCCAGATCGATCTTCTCCGGAGGCGTGATCTCCAGGTCGGAGGAGTCCGGTAGCCAACGGATCTTGAAGCCGATGCTGGTGAGCACCTCGGTGATCCTGTTGACCTCCTCGATGCGGGCGAGATTGCGCAGGGTGGTCTTGCCCTTGTTGAGGATCGAGGCGCACAGCAGCGCGACGGCGGCGTTCTTGGAGGTGCGCACGTCGATCTCGCCGGACAGCTTGACGCCGCCAGTGATCCGCAGGTTCTGCGGGACGCCTGAGGAGACATGCACGATCTCAGAGTCCAGCTTTTCCCCGATGCGCGCGATCATCTCCAGGGAGAGGTTTTGCTTGCCCTGCTCGATGCGGGCGACGGCGCTCTGACTGGTGCCCAGCAGACCCGCCAGCTCGGCCTGCGTGAGGTCTTTGTGGCGTCGCGCGTCCCGGATGAGACTGCCGATCCGGGACAGATAGCTCTCAGTCATGCCGACCACTGTAGATCACATATATGAGATATGCCCACGCGTGTCAGTCGAGGCGGATCACTGGTGTGCGTTGGCAGCCTCGACCAGGAGAGGGCCGACGAGCTCGCGCTGCCAAGGACGGGCACCAAGCTCGGCCAGTGCGGCGTCGACGGCCTGCAGTGTGGTCGGCTGTGGTGGTGACCACAGCAGGCGGCGCACCGTGTCAGGCGTCATCAGATTTTCGACCGGTATGTCGAGGCGTTCCGACAGGGCGGCCAGCTCACCTTTGACGAGCAGGAGCCGTTCGGCCGCGGCAGGGTCCCGATCGGCCCAGGCCCGGGCAGGAGGTGGCTGGTGCCCGCGAGGGGGAGCCTGGGGAAGCTCCTCCGGTGGCAGGTCAGCGGCCGTGCTGATCGCGGTCAGCCAGGTGCGCTGATAGCGGAGCAGCCCCTGCTCCGCGCGCCGCTGGCGGGACCGGGAACGGTCCGGGGTCGGCGCCGCCAGGCCGGAGGGCTGCAGGGGCATCCGGGCCGCCAGGTCCACCAGGGTGCTGTCGGGGACCACTCGGGTGCTCGCGACGTCTCGCTGGCGTGCGATCGCATCGCGCGCCTGCCAGAGCTCGCGAAGGGCCGCGTTGTGTCGCGGTGTGCGCAGCCGGTGTGAGCCGGTGGTGCGGCGCCATGGCTCGGTGTCCTTGGCCCGACGAGGCCCGGAGAATTCGGTGAGGGCTTGGAACTCCTGCCGCGCCCAGTCGAGTTTGCCCTGTTCCTGCAGATCCTGCTCGAGGCGGTCGCGCAGATCGACGAGCAGCTCCACGTCGAGGGCGGCATAACGCAGCCACGGCTCGGGCAGCGGCCGCGTGGACCAGTCGACCGCAGAGTGCTCCTTGGCGAGGGTGACGCCGAGGTAGTACTCCAGCGCCGAAGACAGCCCCACCCGGTGCAGGCCGGCCAGCCTCGAGCCAAGCTCCGTGTCGAAAAGTGCTTTCGGGTGTAGGCCGAGGTCGCTCAGGCACGGAAGGTCCTGCGTAGCGGCGTGCAGGACCCACTCTGGCCCGTCGAGTGCCTGCTGGAGGGGGGTCAGGTCAGTGAGCGGGACGGGATCGATCAACCAGGTGCCGGCACCGTGGCGGCGGACCTGGACGAGGTAGGCCTGCTGCCCGTAGCGGAACCCGGACGCCCGCTCGGCATCCACCGCGATCGGTCCCTCGCCCGCGGTGAGTGCCTCCGCGCAGTGGCGCAGGGCGACGTCGGTGTCAACGATCTCCGGGAGTCCCTCCGCAGGCTCCATCCGGCGGACGTAGTCCGAGAGCGGGTCGGGGTCGAGGTCTTCGGGCACGATCAGCGACGCACTCCGGACAGCGGCACGACGCCTTCTGGCAGGGGCGGGAGGCCGGCCAGGGTGCATAGCAGGTCGCCCCAGGCGCCCAGGTGCGCGGTGAGCTCCTGCGCCTCGCGGCCAGCCACCAGGACCGGCGTCCAGGAGGCCCGAATCTCCAGGTCCACGGTGGGTTGGCGCTCCGAGAGGGCACCGAAACTCTCCGAGGTCACGCAGGTGACCGTGCCGGCCGGCGCGGCCCACTGGAGACCGGCGGCCTCCAGGGCATCGGTCAACCAGGACCACCCGGCCGCCCCGGCGAGCGGGTCATGGCCGACCTCGGGCTCCATCTGGGCCTTGGCATAACTGACCACGCGCCAGGTGCCCTCCCAGGGCTCGGGGGCGGACGGGTCGTGCAGCAGGACGAAACGGCCGGTGGCCGCGGGGTCGTCATCGTCGACCAGATGAGAGGTCATGACCTCACCGGAGAGGGCGACGGCATGAGGGGCCAGGCGGGTGGGGGCCGGCACCTCATCGAGGATGAATTCGGGACGCACCGTGACCTCGCGCAGTCCGGCGATCGCTCGACCAAAGTAGGTGGTCTCGGGCGCAACAGCCCCGCTCGCGGACCGGGACCGCGAGCGCGACCCAGAGATCCGGCTCACCACCCCTCAAGAGTAGGCACATCGCGTCCGCGCGGACGGCAGCGCCACGCCATACCCGTGCAAGACTCCTCGGGTGCCTCTGACTGCCCCACCTGCTTCGAGCTCACCTGCCCAGAGCGCCCTCATCCGGGCTGCCCGTCAGCAGGAGGTGACGCACACCCCCGTCTGGTTCATGCGCCAGGCTGGCCGCTCGTTGCCGGAGTATCGTGCTCTCCGCGAGGGCATCGCGATGCTCCAGTCCTGCCGCACTCCCGAGCTGGTCACCGAGATCACGCTGCAGCCGGTCCGTCGCCACCAGGTGGACGCGGCGATCTTGTTCAGTGACATCGTCGTCCCCCTGATGGCGGTCGGCCTCGATCTCGACATCGTCCCCGGCATCGGCCCGGTCATTGCCGCACCCATCCGAGAGCGCGCGGACCTCGACCGACTCCCCGAGCTCACCCGCGAGCACATCCCGGACATCACCGAGTCGGTCCGGCTCCTCGTCGCCGAGCTAGGGCCCACCCCGCTGATCGGCTTTGCCGGCGCCCCGTTCACGCTCGCGTCCTACCTCATCGAGGGCGGACCGTCGAAGAACCACGAGCGCACCAAGGCGCTCATGCACGGCGACCCCGAGCTCTGGCACGACCTGTGCGCCCGACTTGCCCAGATCTCGGGGACCTTCCTGCGTGTCCAGGCCGAGGCGGGGGCCAGCGCGCTGCAGCTGTTCGACTCCTGGGCCGGCCATCTCTCGCGCGCCGACTACCTGCGGTATGTCGAGCCGCACAGCCGCGCGGTGCTGTCCGGGATCGCTGACCTGCACGTCCCACGGATCCACTTCGGTGTGGGGACGGGTGAGTTGCTCGCGCCGATGGCCGACGCCGGAGCGGAGGTGATCGGGGTCGACTACCGGGTCAGCCTCACCGACGCGGTGACGCGCACGGGTGGACGCTATGCGGTGCAGGGCAACCTGGATCCGGCGCTGCTCTTTGCCCCGTGGGAGGCCCTGGAGCGACGCGTGCGCGAGATCGTCGCCGAGGGGCGGGCGGCCCCCGGCCACATCTTCAACCTCGGGCACGGGGTGCTTCCGGCGACCGATCCGCAGGTGCTCTCTCGGGTGGTCGAGCTCGTCCATGAGGCGGGAGCGCGCTAGGGCACGGATCTAGCACGCGTCCGGGCACGCGCCCCGGCCGAAGACGGGGCCCGCGGGTCACCAGCAGACCCTAGCCAGCGGGGGCTGGGAGGACTACGGTCCCAGGATGGACTCCTTTCGCCGCACCATGTTGTCGCTCGGTTCCTGTCTGGCGCTCCTTGCCGCCCCCGCAGCGATGGCTGCCCCCGCCTCTGCTGCTGCTTCGCCCCCCGTGGTCTATGACGCGCTCGGTGACTCCTACGCTTCCGGCTTCGGGGTGCTCCCCATGATGGGCCTCTGCGGTCAGTCCGACGCCGCCTATGCCGTCCAGATCGACGGGCGGATGAAGATCGCCCTCGACGACTTCAACGCATGCGCGGGTGCCACCGTCCAGAAGATGATTGACGAGCAACTGAGTGGACTGGATGAGGAGACCAAATTGGTCACCGTCACCATCGGCGGCAACGACATCGGCTGGGTCCCGACGATCGGCGCCTGCCTGCTGTCCACAGACGTCAACTGCGCGGCGGCGATCAACGCCAGCACAGGCGCCATCTCTTATGTCCTGCCCACCCTGCTGAACCAGGCTTACGCCAGCATCGAGGCAAAGGCTCCGAATGCGCACGTGATCGTGACCGGCTACGCGCCCTTCTTCTCCCCTGAGAGCGGGGACTATCTGAACGCCTCGGTGCAGGAGCAGCAGGCGATGAACGACGGAGCCAACCTGCTCAACGCAACCATCGCGGGGGTGGCGGCCGAGCACGGCTTCCAGTTCGTCGATGTGACCAAGCGATTCGCTGGCCACGGCGTGAACTCAAGGCGTCCCTATATCCAAGACCTCAATGGGGTTGGCCCGTTCCATCCCACCGCAGCCGGCTACCGCGCCTACGCCGTATCACTGATCTCCTCGATCAACCCGCGCAGTTGGCGCTGAGGCAGCGCCGCCACGTCACCTCCGGCGATCCTTCAGGAACCCGTCGGGGGTGATCGGTAGCGCCCGCTTGTGCGCTGTCCGGTAGTACCACCCCAGGATGGTCTGCTCATCCTCGGTGCAGATGTCCTGGCCCTCGAGGTAGTCGTCGACGACGTCATACCGCACCCCGAGGGCGATCTCGTCGGCGAGGAGCGGCTTGTCGTTCTCCAGGTCGGCCGTCGGGATCTTCTCGACGAGCTGCTCGGGGGCGCCGAGGTGGCGGGCGATCTGCTTGACCCGCCGCTTGGGCAGCCCGAACAACGGGGTGAGGTCGGCGGCGCCGTCACCGAATTTTGTGTAGAAGCCGACACACGCCTCCGCGGCCTGGTCCGTGCCCACGACGAGCAGGCCGCGCGCGCCGGCGATCGCGAACTGGGTGACCATCCGGTGCCGAGCCTTGACGTTGCCGCGGTGGTAGTCGTTGCGGGGGTCGTCGCGGGGCAGCCCCGCGGCCAGCAGCGCCTCCCAGTTGGCGTCGACGGAGGGGCCGATGTCGACGGTCCAGACCTCGTCGGGCGCGATGAAGTCGAGGGCTGCCTGCGCGTCGTGCTCATCCTTCTGCACCTGATAGGGCAGTCGCACCGCGATGAAGGTCGCTTCTCCGCCGTGCTCCCTGACCCGCTCGCACGCGCGTTGCGCCAGACGCCCGCCGACGGTTGAGTCCACGCCACCACTGATGCCCAGCACCAGCCCCTTGGTGCTCGTCTTCTCCAGGTAGGAAGCGAGGAAGCCAATGCGCCGCTCCGCCTCCGTGGTGGCGTCGAAGGTGGCGGGGTCCACCACTTCCAAGGCCGCGCGGATCTGCGCTTGCTGCTGCTTGTCGGTCACATTCAGACTCTAAGCCAGTCCGGGCGGTCGCTCGGTGTGTCAGGCGGGGTCGGTCGAGACGGGGGTGGTGGTGGGGGTGTGGCGCCGGCGGCGGAACCAGAGGAGGGCCGGGAGGCCGATCGCGGCGAACACGATCGCGAAGGGGAGCAGGGCGCCGGCAGCGGTGAGCAACACGGTGACCGAGGCCGTGAAGGCTGCCCACCCCTGCTGCAATCCCGCGACGAATCCGGTACTAGGCACTGCGGCCGCCAGCGTGGCGCCGTCCTCGGCCAGGTGCAGGGTGATCGTGGAGCGGCTGACGTCCTGAGCAAGCACCTTCATCCGCGCCTTGAGCGCGTCGAGGTCGGCCTCCCGGCTGGCGAGCTCACGCTCGAGGCTGGCGATCGACTCGACCGTGCCGGCCTTCTTGACCAAATCGCGGAGTCGCTCGGCGCTGGCTTCCAGCGTGGCGACCCGGGCCTCGACGTCGCGATACTCAGTGGTCACGTCCTCGGACTGGCTGCTGCTGGCGGTGACCGTGCCCAAGTCGCTCAGCCCGGTGACGACGGTGTCGAGGTCCTTCGAAGGGACTCGCAGGACCATGGTCGCCCAACCCGCTCGCTCCTCCTGCCCCGGCGTGACCTCCTCGGAGGACACCCATCCGCCCGAGGTGGTCGCTGCGGCTCGAGCTCGACTGACGGCAGCGGCGACGTCGTCGACGATCATCTCGATCTGCACCCGTCGGACCATCATGACGTCGGCGGGGTCACCGGCTACCGCGCCCACGTCAACCACGTCCGCCACCGCGGAGTCTGCAGACGCCGCCTCACGCCGCCCGTCGGGAACGTCGGCGCCGCCGTCGGCAGCGGCTTCGTCATAGGCAGCCGCGTTGTCGGCGGCAGCCTCGCCCGCAGGACCCGCATCAGAGCCCGATGAGCAGGAGGTGATCAACAACAGCGCCAGGACGACGCACAGCGTGGCCCAGGCTCGGTGCAAACTAGTGGTGACGGACATCGTGGCCTCCAGGTGACGTGCGATCCGAAGTCGGATCTGGGGATAGATGACGCTGAGCTGTCCCTCCTGTGACCTGCCAACGGGGGGCCACGTTCCGGCGACCGGGTCACGAACGGATCACGAACCGGTGAGACGCTGAGATCATGCCCACTGCTCGTCCCCCCGCAGCGCCCACCTATCTTGTGGTCGGCGCCGGCATCAGCGGACTGGCCGCTGCGGAGGAGTTGCTGCGCCTCCAGCCCAGCGCCCAGGTCACGATTCTGGAGAGCACCGACCGAGTGGGAGGCAAGATCCGCGGAGCCACGGTCGCCGGGCGCTCCGTCGACGTCGGCGCAGAAGCTTTCCTCGTCCGCCGCCCGGAGGCACTCGACCTCATCGAGCGGGCAGGGTTGTCCGATCAGCTGGTGCACCCCACGGCTGCCTCGGCGCAGGTATGGAGCAGAGGCCACCTCCATCCGTTGCCGCGGCGGACCTTCATGGGGGTGCCGGCGGAGACGGCATCCCTGCTCGGCCTGCTCACCCAGGAGGAGGTCGACAGAGTTCGCGCCGAAACGACTCCCACCCTGGAGGCCGCCGACACCTCGGTCGCAGAGTTGGTCACGCAACGGCTCGGCCCGGCCGTCACACAGCGCCTCGTCGAGCCGCTCCTCGGCGGGGTCTACGCCGGCCACGCCGAGCTGCTCTCGGCACGTGCGTGTCTGCCCCGTCTGCTTGCCGTCGCACAACGCGGCGGGTCGCTGCTGGAGGCGGTGGCCGCGATGCTTCCACCGCCCACCGACACGGCCCACGCGTCTGCCCCAGACCCCGTCTTCGCGACCGTCCGCGGCGGCCTGCATCAACTCCCGGGCACGTTGGCCCAACGCCTGGTCGCGCAGGGCGTCACCATCGTGACCGACACCACAGTCCGCGAGGTCCACCTCCTGCCAGCCGGTGGTTATGAGCTGGTGACGGGACCACGGCCCAGCCCCACGACATACCGCGCTGATCAGTTGGTGCTGGCAGTCCCGGCCGCCCCGGCCGCGCGACTGCTCGCGCACATCACGCCGGAAGCGAGTCGGCTCCTGGGCACGGTGGAGACCGCCTCGATGGGCGTCGTGACGCTGGCCCTGCCGAGCGCCGACCTCGGGCACATCCCCGGCTCCGGCTTTCTCGTGCCGCCGGTGGAAGGTCGCACGGTCAAGGCCGCCACCTTCAGCGCCAACAAATGGGA
The DNA here is from genome assembly GCF_030537745.1 of Ornithinimicrobium sp. Lineage (GTDB taxonomy): Bacteria > Actinomycetota > Actinomycetes > Actinomycetales > Dermatophilaceae > Ornithinicoccus. The sequence goes on from NZ_JAUNVI010000029.1 coordinate 27,477, forward strand.
CTGGGTGCGCGAGACCGGCCTGGGTGCTGGGCCGGACGGGACCGACCTCACCTATCTGCGTGCGTCGGTCGGCCGCCATCGGGAGGAGTCCACGCTGCAAGTCAGCGATGACGACCTCGTCGCCGCTTGCCTCACCGACCTGGGTGCCGCGATGGGCCGAAGACTGCCGTCGCCGGTCGACGTGCACGTCCACAGATGGGGAGGAGCGCTGCCGCAGTATGCCGTGGGGCATGTGGACCTGGTCGCGTCGGTGCGTGCGGCGGTCGACGCGGTCCCTGGTCTCGGTGTGTGCGGTGCCGTCTTCGAGGGGGTGGGGATCCCGGCGTGCATCGGTGCAGCCCGCCGGTCGGCTGCCCAGGTCCTCGCGAGACGATGAGGCCATGAGCACGAATACCCATCACGAGCCTTCGCCAGAACTCGTCGAACAGGTCAACACCGCTGTTCGCTACGCCGCCTACTCCGTCTTCCGTTCCACGCTCGCTCTGCCACCGGACCGGGGCGGGTTGGCCGACCAGGTGCGGGAGCTGTTCACCGAGCTGCAGGAGGAGGGCCTGGTCATCCGCGGCCTGTATGACGTGGCCGGTTTCCGTGCCGACGCGGACCTGCTCATCTGGTGGCACTCCGACGATGTTGAGCTGATCCAGAAGGCCTACCAGAAGTTCCGTCAGACGCGCCTGGGTCACCACCTCGAGCCGGTCTGGAGCAACATCGGGCTGCACCGCCCCAGCGAGTTCAACCGTGGGCACATCCCGGCCTTCCTGGCCGGGACCGAGCCAAAGAAGTTCATCTGCGTCTACCCGTTCGTGCGGTCCTACGACTGGTACGTCTTGGACCCCGCCGAGCGCAGCCGCATGCTGCGCGAGCACGGCCAGGCTGCGCACGCCTACAAGGACGTGCAGGCCAACACGATCTCCGCGTTTGCTCTGGGCGACTACGAGTGGCTGCTCGCCTTTGAGGCCGACGAGGTCCACCGCATCACCGACCTCATGCGGGAGTTGCGCGCCGTCGACGCCCGTCTGCACGTGCGCGAAGAGATCCCGTTCTTCACCGGTCCGATGCTGACCCTGGATGAGCTGGTCGAGCGACTGCCCTGAGCCAGGCGCGCCGCAGACCAAGCAGCGACCCCCTCGACCGTGTCGAGGGGGTCGCTGCCATCAGCCAAGCCCCTCAGGAGCTGGAGTCGGCGGCCTTCGGCTGCAGCGTCATCGAAATGCTGTTCATGCAGTAGCGCAGGTCGGTGGGGGTGTCATAGCCTTCGCCCTCGAAGACGTGCCCGAGGTGTGAGCCACACGCCTTGCACCGGACCTCGGTGCGGACCCGGCCCAGGGAGGCATCCTCGATGAGCTCGACCCGGTCCTGCGCCAGCGGGGTGTAGAAGCTCGGCCAGCCGCAGTTGCTGTGAAACTTGGTCTCGCTCGTGAACAGCTCGGCTCCGCAAGCACGGCAGGCGTAGACGCCTTCGGTGGTGGCGTCGGTGTACTCGCCGACGAAGGGGCGCTCGGTGCCCGCTTCGCGCAGCACGTGATACTCCTCCGACGTCAGCTGGTCGCGCCACTCCTGCTCGGTCTTGGTCTGCGGGTAGGAAGTGCTGGTGGATCGTGCGTCGGTCGCGGGGGTGCTGTGGTTGGCCATGGTGAGGTCAACGATAGGACCGCCGAGATCCTTCCGTCGCCTCAGCAGCGACGAGAGGACGAGGCCGCCGCACCGCTGGGGTGCGACGGCCTCGGGCCATCCTGGTCAGGACGGTCAGGGGAGGTTCATCCTCTGCATCCCGCGGTAGCTGCCCACGATCCCGTCGCCATCGATGCTCGATCCGTCCAGCGTGCCGGTGACGTTGGCGTTCTTGAAGGTTTGGCTCCACCGGTAGCGGTAGCTCTCACCCGTGTTGGGATCGTTAAAGCTGCTGGATTCGGTGCTCCGGATCGACTTGCCGTAGGTGGACAGGGTGGCCTGCAACGTCAGCTCGCCCAGCTCGGCGTAGTCCTCTTCCCCAGTCTCCTCGTCATAGGACGACGAGTAGGCGTTGACGACTCCCGAGACCTTCGTCGCCCCGTTCTTGCCCTTGGCCGTCGTCACCGAAAGCCCAGAGCCTTCCAGCCAGACGTCGCCCAGGTAGTCACAGCCCTCGTCCTCCCACGGGATGGCTCCGTCGGCGCACTCGAAGGTGGCCAGATAGCCCATGGCATCCTTGCCCATGACGTCCACGTTGCCTGACCAGTAGTTGCCAGGGACGGTGTCGGAGGTTTCTGGTCCTTCGATGGCGAAGGCGATGATCTTGCCAGATTGCTTGATCCGCACCGAGGTCGCGGCCGAGGACGGCAGCACCATGCCGACCACGAGTGGGACAGCGAGGAGGGCGGCGGTCAGCGTGCGAGTCGTGTGACGCATGTGGTTCCCCTTTGAACCGAGGCCGAGCGGCCTGGTGGACCCTCGTCGGGCGTCGACGCGGTATCTCACCAATGTCTGCGGGCCAGCAAAGGTTGCTGCCAAGGAGAGTGACGCACCTCACATCGGCGCACGCGGCTAGATTGATGGGCATGCCTGATGCCGTCGTCCTTCGCGCCACGGGACCTGCTGGTGCCCGCAAGGAGGTCCGGCTCTCCAGCCCCGACAAGGTCGTCTGGCCAGCCACTGAGCGCGGCTCGGCGATCACCAAGGCCGACCTCGCGGCATACCTGAGTGCCGTCGTCACGCCCATGGTGAGAGCGTTGACCGATCGGCCCGTCACCCTCCAACGGGTGCGTGGCGGGATCGAGGGCGAGGAGTTCTACTCCAAGAACCCGCCCAAAGGGGTGCCGGAATGGTCGCGGACCACGACCCGCACCTACCCCTCCGGCCGCAGCCACCCGCAGTTGGTCATCGACGACGAGGCGACGCTGCTGTGGACCGCGCAGATGGGCACCGTCACGTGGCACCCGTGGCCGGTACGGTCCAGCGACAACGACCATCCTGACGAGATCCGGATCGACCTGGACCCGGAGCCCGGCCTCACGTTCGCAGACATCGTGGAGACGGCCCGAGCGCTGCGTGAGGTGATGACGTCCGCGGGGCTGCGACCCTACGTCAAGACCACCGGCAGTCGCGGCGTGCACGTCTTCGCGGCGATCCGGCCCCGGCTGGAGTTCTTGGAGGTGCGGCACGCCGTGATCGGGTTGGCCCGTGAGCTCGAGCGAGGACTCCCAGACTTGGTGACCACCTCTTGGTGGAAGGAGGAAAGGGGCAAGCGGGTTTTTGTCGACTTCAACCAGGCGACCCGCGACCGGACGCTCGCGGCCGCGTGGAGCCCGCGCATCCTGCCGGGCGCGCCGGTGTCGGTGCCGATGACCTGGGAACAGCTGGGGGACTATGCCCCTGACGAGCTGACCGTGCACGAGGTCCCGGCCTGGCTGCAGGAGCACGGTGACGCGTGGGCGGACCTGCACGATGAGCCCGGTGACGTCGAGGGCGCTTATGCCCTGTGGGAGGCCGACCTGGAGCGTGGGCTCGGCGAGCTGAACTTCCCTCCTGACCATCCCAAGATGCCGGGCGAGCCGCCGCGGGTGCAGCCGAGCAAGAAGGTCGCGGCCAACTGGGACGAGCACGGGCAGCGCGTCGAGCAGGTCGGTCACCGGGATCAGGCAGACTGACGACGTGGACCTTCCCGTCATGCCCCCCGTCTCGCCGATGCTGGCCAAGCCGGCCACGACGCTGCCGCAGGGGTGGTTGTATGACCCGAAGTGGGATGGGTTCCGCTCCATCGTCTTCCGTGACGGCGACGAGGTCGAGCTGGGCAGCCGCAACGAGAAGGCGCTGACCCGCTACTTCCCGGAGTTGGTCGAAGCGCTCAAGGTGGCGCTCCCGCCCCGGTGCGTGGTCGACGGGGAGATCGTGCTGGCGACTCCCGACGGTCAGCGGCTCGACTTTGAGGCCCTCCAGCAGCGCATCCACCCTGCGGACTCACGGGTCCAACTCCTCGCCAAGGAGACCCCCGCAGCGTTCGTGGCCTTCGACCTGCTGGCTCTGGGCGATGAGGACCTGATGGGTATGCCGTTCTCCGTGCGTCGAGCGCGACTCGAGGAAGCGTTGAGCGGCAGCGCGTCAGGCAGCGCGGAGGGGATCGGCGCGTCGGTGCACCTCACGCCGTTGACCGATGACCCGGCGCTGGCGATGAAATGGTTCACCGACTTCGAGGGAGCCGGTCTCGACGGGTTGATCGCCAAGGACCCCAAGGCCCTCTATCAGCCCAACAAGCGGGTGCTGACCAAGCTCAAGCATGAGCGCACGGCCGACGTCGTGGTGGCCGGCTATCGGCTGCACAAGAGCGGTGACGACGCGCTCGGCTCACTGCTGCTGGGGCTCTACGACGAGGAGGGAAGCCTGCGCAGCGTGGGGGTGGCCGCGTCCTTCACGATGGCCCGCCGCAAGGAGCTGCTGGTGGAGCTGCAACCGCTGGTCACTGATTTTGAGGGTCACCCCTGGGACTGGGCCAGGCAGCTGGAGGGGGAGCGCACTCCGCGCAAGGGCGAGGGTTCGCGCTGGAACGCCGGCAAGGACCTGTCGTTCGTGCCGTTGCGACCGGAGCGGGTGGTCGAGGTGCGTTACGACTACCTCGAGGGGGAGCGTTTTCGCCATACCACCCAGTTCGTGCGGTGGCGACCCGATCGGGAGCCTCGCAGCTGCACCTACGCCCAGCTCGAGCTGCCGAGCGACTTCGACCTGTCCGCAGTCCTGGGGGTGCGCTGATGAAGACACCAGCGTCCGCGCGGCGGGCAGTCGTCGTCAGCGCCAGCGTCGCCGGGGGAGCGGCGCTGGGTGGGGCGGTGTCGATGGGCACCGCAACCTACTTCGCGCACCGCATCATCACGCCCGAGCACGAGAAAAAGGACGACACGACCATCGTCTCCGTCGACGAGGCGGCCGGGACGGTGACGCTTCGGGCCAACGCTTGGACGACGGCCCCGGGGCGCTACGGGCTGTGGCTCGACCACGGCGCAGGTCACGCTCGCCTCGGAGCCGTCGTCCAGCAGACCCTGGCCGAGGGCGCGGCCACTCACGAGGGTGGGCGCTCCGGCCGCAAGGCAACCGTGACGCGCGAGGTGCTTGGCGTCGACGTAGGGGAGTTGGCACCCGGTAGTGCGCGGTGGAACAAGTACTTCTATTGCGGCACCCCTGGCTCGGCCCTCGGGTTGGACTATGAGGATGTGGTCGTCACTTCTGACGTGGGTGACCTGCCCACCTGGCGTGTGCCCGGCGATCCGGAGGCGGATCGCGGGGACTGGGCGATCCTGGTGCACGGGCGCAGCGCCCAGCGGGAGGAGACCCTGCGGGCGCTGCCGGTCCTGCACCGTCTCGGATTCACCAGTCTGGTGCCGATGTATCGCAACGACATCGGTGCGCCGCCGAGCGCCGACGGCCGCTACAGCCTGGGCCTGTCGGAATGGCGGGACATCGACGCCGCGATGCGCTATGCGCTCGCGCACGGTGCCCGTCGGCTGGTGATCGTCGGCTGGTCGATGGGTGGCGCGGTGGTGCTCCAGGCGCTCAACCGCTCCGACGTCGCCCATCGGGTGCACCGCGTCGTGCTCAACGGGCCGGTCATCGACTGGGGCTCGGTGTTGGCGCATCAGGCCGACCTGCACTTCATCCCCCGTCCGGTCGACCATCTGGCGCGCAGCCTGCTGCGCAGCAAGGCGTCCCGCTATCTGCTCCGGATCGCCGAACCCGTCGACGTCGCGGCGACCAACTGGGTCGATCGCGCGGATGAGGTGAGCCACCGGATCTTCATCATCCACTCAGCCACCGACGACACCGTGCCGTTCGGGCCCTCCCAGGATCTGGCCCGGCGTCGACCGGGGATGGTGCACACCTTCGTCTGGCCGCACGCGCGGCACTGCCAGGAATGGAACACCAACTCCTCCCTGTGGGAAGACCTGGTCGCCAGCTTCCTGCGCTGACAGCTTGTTGTGCTGACGGCTTCCTTGAGGGCACGTCTGCGGTGGCTCTGGGCCGCCAGAGCGACCCAAAGTCACCGCAGACGGTCGTGGCGGTCCGTGCTGCGGAGCACTTCAGCGCAAACGGACGCTCAGCTCAGACGGGAACGGACCAGGAGGTCGCCGTCCCAGACCAGCACGTGGCTGGCAGCGCCGGTGAGGGCGGCCAGCCGGGTCGTGGTGGGCAGGAGCAGCGGTCCGTCTCCGCCGACGAGGACAGGGCGGATCGTCACGCACAACTCGTCAAGGAGTCCCTCCTCCACCCAGGCGCTGAACAGGCGAGGTCCACCCTCGAGCACGACATGTCGCCATCCCCGCTGCCTGAGGGCAGCCATCACCTGCTGCGGCGTGACCTCCTCCCCGTGGCCACCGATGAGCACCACTTCGCCGTCGCCGGGGCCGGTCTCACGCACCTTGTCCGGCAGGTTCCCGGAGCGGCTCACGATCGCCAGCGCCTTGCCCGGCAGAGGACCATAACCCTCCTCCCGGATGGTGCCCGCACCGACGACCACGACGTCGGCCCAATCCCGCAAGTGCTCGAAGACGGCCTTGTCGCCCGCCGACCCCTCGTTGAGCCCGCCGCTGACACCGTCCGGCCCGGTGGCCCGACCGTCGATGGAAGTGATGAAGCTAGCCCGCACCCAGGTGTCGGCGGAGCCTCCCGGCACGGCATACCACTCCTTCAGCTCGCTGCGGGAGAGGGGTCCGGTGCCGGTGCGCGTCATTGCCCCATCATCGCGCACGTCCTGCACGAGCGCCTGCCACGTGCCACGATATGCCGATGGCCAAGAAGAAGGACAAGCACAAGTCCAAGGACGACCACGCCACATCGGGCAAGGGCAAGAAGGGCAAGAAGAGCAAGAAGGACGCGGTCGCGCCCATCGAGACCTCCTTCATCGACACGCTCAAGGTGGGCGCCGGCTTCGTGCTGGCGGATCGTGACCCCGGCTCCACGCCTGGCTTCACCGGGGACAAGGCGAAAGGCAAGGACGCCCTGGCTGCCGCCGACGATGAGCTGGACCTGCTCCAGGAGCAGCTCTATGCGATGAGCCGTGAGGGTGGCACCAAGCGGGTGCTGCTCGTGATCCAGGGGATGGACACCTCCGGCAAGGGAGGGATCCTGCGGCACGTCGTGGGCGCCGTCGACCCGCAGGGCATCGAGCTCACCGCCTTCAAGGCGCCGAGCCCCGAGGAACTCGAGCACCCCTTCCTGTGGCGGATCCGCAAGGCGCTGCCCGGGCCGGGGATGATCGGTGTCTTCGACCGCAGCCACTATGAGGACGTCCTCATCGTCCGCGTCCATAACCTCGTGCCTCCGCAGCAATGGGGACGCCGCTACGGCACGATCAATGGTTTCGAGCAGGGTCTCCTCGACGATGACGTCACGATCATCAAGGTCATGCTCCACGTGTCCAAGGAGGAGCAAAAGGCACGCTTGCAGGAGCGCCTCGATCGCCCCGACAAATACTGGAAGTACAACCCTGGCGACCTCGACGAGCGCGCCTACTGGGACGCTTACCAGGAGGCCTACCAGGCGCTGCTAGAGAGGTGCAGCCCGGCGCACGCGCCCTGGTATGTCGTGCCCGCCGACCACAAGTGGTATGCCCGGCTGGCCGTCCAGCGGCTGCTGCTCGAGCACCTGCGCGGCCTCGACCTGCGCTGGCCGCCGGCCGACTTCGACGTCGAAAAGGAGAAGGCGCGGCTCGCCGAGCTCTAAACGGTGCTCGCCGGCCGCCGGGGGACCGTTCAGCCGCGCAGCAGCTCCGGTTGAGGAGTGGCCTGGAGCACGATCACCGCGCGGCCCGGGATCTCATGGACGGAGGCTGCCTCCCACGGGGCGGCTTCGTCCAGACCGAACGTGTCGACGACGACCCGCCAGCCGGTTGCGTCGATCCCTTCGGGGACGGTGAAAGGGATCGCCTCGTGGTGGCCGTTGAAGAACAACAGAAAGTGATCGTCACGGACGAGCCGCCCCCGCGAGTCGCGGTCGGGGATCGCTTCGCCGTTGAGGAAGACGGTGAAGGCCTGCTCGGTCTGCTCCCAGTCGTGATCGGCCATGACCTGGGCGTCGGCGGTGTACCAGACGATGTCGCCCAGGTCGCTCTGGCCACCGTGGTCCGCGTCACCGGCGAAGAAGCGGCGCCGACGGAACACCGGATGGTCACGCCGCAGCGCGATCAGGCGCGTGGTGAAGTCGAGCAGCTCGAGCTGCTCGGGGTCCAGGTCCCAGTCCATCCAGGCCAGCTCGTTGTCCTGGCAGTAGACGTTGTTGTTGCCGAGCTGTGTGCGCCCCATCTCGTCGCCGTGCGCAAGCATCGGGACGCCCTGGCTCAGCATGAGGGTCGCCAGAAAGTTCTTCTGCTGGCGGATCCGGACCGCATTGACCTCGGGGTCGTCCGTTGGGCCCTCGACCCCGTAGTTGCGGGACCGGTTGTGGGACTCGCCGTCAAGGCCGCCCTCGCCGTTGGCCTGATTGCGCTTGTCCTGGTAGGACACCAGGTCGCGCAGCGTGAAGCCGTCATGGGCGACGACGAAGTTGATCGACGCGATCGGCCGTCGAGCGCTGTGCTCGTAGAGGTCGGAGGAGCCGGTCAGCCGGCTGGCGAACTCTCCCATGGTCCGGGGTGCGCCTCGCCAGAAGTCGCGCACGGTGTCGCGGTACTTGCCATTCCACTCCGTCCACAGCGGCGGGAAGTTGCCGACCTGATAGCCGCCGGCGCCGAGGTCCCACGGCTCGGCGATCAGCTTGACCTGGGAGATGACCGGGTCCTGTTGGACGAGGTCGAAGAAGGCGGACAGCTTGTCGACCTCGTGGAACTGTCTAGCCAGGGTCGCCGCGAGGTCGAACCGGAAGCCGTCGACGTGCATGTCGGTCACCCAGTAGCGCAACGAGTCCATGATCAGCTGCAGCACGTGCGGGTTGCGCATGAGCAGACTGTTGCCAGTGCCTGTCGTGTCGTAGTAGTGCGCCTTGTCGGAGTCGACGAGCCGGTAGTAGCTGGTGTTGTCGATGCCGCGGAAGGACAGCGTCGGCCCCAGGTGGTTGCCCTCGGCGGTGTGGTTGTAGACGACGTCGAGGATCACCTCGATGTCAGCCTCGTGCAGCGACTTGACCATTGATTTGAACTCGGTGACCTGCTGGCCGCGGTGGCCATAGGCCGAGTAGCCGTTGTGCGGTGCGAGGAAGCCGATCGTGTTGTAGCCCCAATAGTTGCTCAGTCCCTTGTCCTGCAGGTGGGGGTCGTCTACGAACTGATGCACCGGCAGCAGTTCGACGGCGGTGACGCCAAGGGTGGTCAGGTGCTCGATTACGGCCGGGTGGGCGACGCCGGCGTAGGTGCCCCGGATCTCTGGCGGCACCTCCGGATGGTTCATGGTCAGCCCGCGGACGTGCGTCTCGTAGATGACGCTGTCCGCATACGCGTGCTTGGGCGGTCGGTCGTAGCCCCAGTCGAAGAAGGGGTTGATGACGACCGACAGCATCGTGTGGGCCGCGGAGTCGTCTTCGTTGTATGACGTGGCCTCGCCGAAGTCGTAGCCGAATAGCCCCTGGTGGTTGCGGATCTGACCACTGACCGCCTTGGCGTAGGGGTCGAGGAGGAGCTTGTTGGGGTTGAACCGATGGCCCTGAGCCAGGTCGTGGAGTCCACTGACCCGATAGCCGTAACGCTGTCCTGGCTGGCAGTTGGGCAAGTAGCCGTGCCAGACGTGGGCATCTACCTCTGTCAGCGGGACCCGCACCTCTTTGGCGCGTTCACCGATGAGGCACAGGTCGACCGCGGTCGCGTGCTCTGAGAACAGCGCGAAGTTGACGCCGCGCCCGTCGAAGGTGGCTCCGAGGGGGTAGGCGGTACCGGGCCAGAGGTCCATGAGGGCACTTTCGAGAGGAAGGAACGGGGGAAGCGGCCACGACTCTCGTCGTCGGCCGTCCATTCTTGCCGACTCCAGCGTGCAGCGTGCTGGCAGCCTTGGACGCGCCCACGCCTGCCGGGCCCGGCGTGCTCTCCCGGTTACCGTGGAGGGGTGGCGCAGACAGTGACTCTTCGACAACGGCTGCGCCGAGTATTGGCCCCAGTGCCCGGCGCGGAGCCTTTCGTGCGCCTGGTCGTGGAGACCGTCCACGTCGCCTTCCGCTACCGGGCCACCGGCCTGGCGGCCGAAGCTGCCTTCTTCACACTGCTCTCTTTGCCGCCGTTGCTGCTCGCGCTGGTTGCGGGTGCGGGCTTCGCCTCCGAGTGGCTCGGCCCGGCGACCCTGCTCCGGATCAGTGCGGGCCTGGAGACGTGGTCGCTGCGCTTCCTCACGCCGGAGACGGTCGAGGAGGTCATCATGCCGACGTTTGTGCAGACCCTCAGCGCGGGGAGGGTTGACATCCTGTCGTTCGGCTTCGTCGTGTCCTTATGGTCCGGCTCCCGAGCCCTGCACGTCTTCATCGACACCATCTCGATCATGTACGGCCAGGGTGGGGAACGCGGGCTGGTGATGGCTCGAATCGTCAGCCTCACGGCCTACCTGGTCTCGATGATGGTCATGGGTCTGACCCTGCCCCTGGTCCTGATCGGCCCCGGCTACCTGCAGCGGTGGCTGCCCCCGCGTCTGGACACCCTCGCCGAGGGCTACTGGCCGATCGTGGGGCTTCTCGGCATCGCCAGCCTGACGGGGCTCTACCACTTTGCGACGCCGAGCAGGTCGCCCTATTTGCGCGATCTGCCGGGGGCCTTGCTGACCGTCGCCTTCTGGGTTGTCTCATCAGCCTTGATCCGGGTCTGGGCCGAAGCTGCCGCTGGGGGCTTGTCCGTCTTCGGTCCATTGACCGCCCCCATCATCCTTATGGTCTGGCTCTACTTCATCGCCTTCGCCGTCCTCGTCGGGGCCGCTCTCAACGCGGCCATCCGTAGGCTCTGGCCACCGCCGGAGTACAGGGGTCCGCGCGTCAGGGCGAGCGAGTGGTGGGAGGAGCGGCGCGCCTCTCACCAGGCAAAGCTGGATGAGAGGACGTCCGCTCGCGCCCCCAAGACTGACGTTGAGGAAGCCGAGGAGTTGGCCGCTCTGGACGGCATACCGGGCCCGCGGTGACACGGTGAGCCAGCCGGATTTGTCCTCCGCCAGTCCGTCGGCTAATGTTTTCTTTCGCCCCACCAGACACGGTGCGGGCACGCGGACGTAGCTCAGTTGGTAGAGCGCAACCTTGCCAAGGTTGAGGTCGCCGGTTCGAGCCCGGTCGTCCGCTCGGAGGCACTGAAAGCGAGTGATGCCTCTACGGTGGCGTGGCCGAGAGGCGAGGCAACGGCCTGCAAAGCCGTCTACACGGGTTCAAATCCCGTCGCCACCTCGCATCTCGACAGCACAGCACGGGCGATTGGCGCAGCGGTAGCGCGCTTCCCTGACACGGAAGAGGTCACTGGTTCGATCCCAGTATCGCCCAC
>NZ_JAUNVI010000106.1 GCF_030537745.1 Ornithinimicrobium sp.
TGGAGCGGTTGCCCGACTACTACCAGCAGCGGGTGCGCCGCACCCTGTCTGCCAGCGATCGGGCCGGTGCGGACACTATCGTCGAGGAACTGCGCGCAATCGCCACGGCGGGCTGCCCACCGACGCTCGCCGGTGACGATGCCGCACAGACGACCGGTGTCAACGGCACCGACGGCGCCGACGGCGGCACGTCCAGCTCCGACCAGGCGACCATCACGGTCGACGTGCTGCCCGGACAGCACCCGCTGACCCGCCTGCTCGACCTTGGAGACGCCCTCGGCACGACGCCGGAGGCGGCCACGGCGCCGGACGCCGCCACGACGAGCACCGGCGACACCACCGCTTCCACGAGCGCGACGCTCCCGCAGGGGTGCCCGTGAGTAACACCGCCGCCAACCCCCGGCCACTGACCATCACCAACTGGCGGGTCCGCAGTGGTCGCACCATAGAGCTGCTGTTGATCCTCTTCGCCATCGCGATCGTGGCCCTGGCCTACGTCAACGTCGGCCTGGCCATCCGCGATGACCTGCCCACGGACGTCTGGTGGCACGTGGGGACGTTCGCGATCTTCCCGCTCGGCCTGCACCTGGTGCTGCGGTGGCGGGCCAGGTATGCCGACCCCCTCCTCCTGCCGCTCGCCACCTTGCTCAACGGGCTGGGGTTGGTGATGATCCACCGCATCGACCTCTCCCAAGGGCTGAGCGCCAGCGACGGCGTCGCCAGCCGACAGCTCATGTGGACCGGACTGGCGACCCTCATGGCGGCCCTCGTCCTCCTCCTGCTGCGCGACCACCGCAAGCTGCGCAACTACACCTACATCGCGATGGCCGTCGGCTTCCTGCTGCTGCTGATGCCGATGCTGCCGTTGATCGGGCTGGAGGTGAACGGCTCCCGGCTCTGGATCCAGGTCGGATCGCTCACCTTCCAGCCGGGGGAGCTCGCCAAGCTCGCGCTCACCATCTTCTTCGCCGGCTACTTGGTGAGCACGCGCGATGCACTCTCGCTCGTGGGCAAGCGTTTCCTCGGTATGCAACTGCCGCGTGCCCGCGACCTCGGCCCCATCCTGGTGGCCTGGGGCTTGTCGGTGATGATCCTGGTGCTGCAGCGCGACCTGGGCTCCTCGCTGCTGTTCTTCGGCCTCTTCGTCGCCGTGCTCTACATCGCCACCGAGCGGACGAGCTGGATCGTCATCGGCATGACCCTCTTCCTGGGTGGCTCCGTCCTGGCCTGGAGGGTGTTCAGTCACGTGCAGACCCGGGTCACTCTCTGGCTCGACCCCTTCGCGCCGGGCCAGTCCGACCAGGTCGCCAAAGGTCTGATGGGGCTGGGGCACGGGGGGATTTTCGGCACCGGCCTAGGCCAGGGCATGCCCTACATCACCTATTTCCCCGCCAGCGACTACATCATGGCCAGCTTCGGCGAGGAGCTCGGCATGGTCGGGATGTTCGCGATCCTGGTCCTCTACGCCCTGTTCGTCGAGCGTGGTCTGCGCACCGCGATCGGTGCCCGCGAAGGTTTCGGCAAGCTGCTCGCCGCCGGGATGTCCTTCACCGTGGCCCTGCAGGTGTTCGTCATCGTCGGCGGCATCACCCGGGTCATCCCGCTCACCGGCCTGACCACGCCGTTCCTGTCCGCCGGCGGCTCCTCTTTGCTGGCCAACTGGATGATCGTGGCGTTGCTCCTGCGGATCAGCGACCATGCCCGACGCCCGGTCTCCGAGCGCAGGCAGGACGCGACCCTGCCAGTCCCTGGCGGCCAAGAGGTGGCGCGATGAACACCCCCATCCGCCGTCTGGCCATCGTCGTCCTCGCAATGTTTACGGCTCTCCTGATGGCCACCACCTGGATCCAGTTCGTGCAGGCACAGGACCTGCGCGAGCTGCCCGGCAACCGGCGAACCCTGATCGACAGCTACAGCCGCGAGCGCGGCGCCATCCTGGTCGACGGCACCGCCATCGCGCGGTCCGAGGCGACCGATGACGAGCTGGAGTGGGTCCGCCGCTACGACCAGGCCAACCGTTACGCGCACATCACCGGCTACTACTCCTTCACCTACGGCGCCGGGCTCGGCCTGGAGCGTGCCCGCAACGCCGTGCTCGCCGGCACCGACGACAGCCTCTTCTACCAGCGTCTCTCCGACGTCGTCACCGGCCAGCAACCCCAGGGTGCGAGTCTTGAGCTGACCATCGACCCCTCCGTCCAGGCCGCCGCCGCAGAAGCGCTCGGTGACCGGCGGGGCGCTGCGGTCGCCCTGGACCCCAAGACCGGAGCCATTCTGGCCATGGTCAGCCACCCATCTTTCGACCCCAACGCCATCTCAAGCCACCAACTCGTCGCGGTCGATGAGGCCTATGCCGCGTTGATCGCTGACCCGGATAAGCCACTGGTCAACCGCGCCCTCGCCGGCGACCTCTACCCACCCGGCTCGACCTTCAAGCTGGTGGTCGCCGCTGCCGCCCTGGAGAGCGGGAAGTACACCGCCGAGAGCGAGCTGGAGGGGCCACGCACCTACACCCTTCCCGGGACCCAGACCGATCTGCCCAACTTCGGCGGCGCCGCCTGCGATCCCCTGGACAAGCCCACCCTGGCGGAGTCGGTGCAGGTCTCCTGCAACACCTCTTTCGCCTGGCTCGCAGGGGAGCTCGGCCCCGACGCGATCAGGGAGCAGGCCGACAAGTTCGGCTTCGGCCAGGCCCTGCAGGTGCCGATGTCGGTGACCCCGTCCAGCTATCCGGACGAGCTCAACGACGCCCAGGTCGCGCTGACTGGGATCGGACAGTATGACGTGCGGGTGACCCCGTTGCAGGTCGCGATGATCTCGGCCGCCATCGCCAACGATGGGGTGGTGATGTCGCCATACCTGGTCGACACCGTCCGCAACCGAGATCTCGAAGTGATCGAGAAGACCAACCAGCGAGCGCTATCTCGCGCAGTCTCCAGCAGGCACGCAGCCACCCTGCGAGACATGATGGTCAGCGTGGTCGAGCGGGGCTCCGGCACCGCAGCACAGATCCCGGGCATGGCGGTGGCCGGCAAGACCGGCACTGCGGAGTTCGGCACCGAGGGAGCCGCGCACGCGTGGTTCACCGCCTTTGCACCAGCTGACGACCCGCAGATCGCGGTCGCTGTGATCGTGGAGTCTGCAACTGACAACTGGGCTGGGGCGACCGGTGGGACGGTCGCAGCGCCCATCGCCCGCGCGATGCTTGAGGCAGGAGTCCAGCGATGACCGACGACCCGACACAGTCGACCCCCCCACCTCAGGAAGGTCGACCCCCCCGGGTGCTGGGTGGGCGCTACGAGATCGGCGACCTCATCGGTCGCGGTGGGATGGCTGACGTGCACGCCGGTCACGACCTGCGTCTGGGGCGGACCGTCGCGATCAAGATCCTGCGCTCGGACTTGGCGCGTGACACCTCCTTCATCGCCCGCTTCCGCCGCGAGGCGCAGTCCGCCGCGGGGCTCAGCCACCCCTCCATCGTCGGGGTCTTTGACTCCGGCGAGGAGACCACCTACGAGGCTGGCGGCGCCCCCGTCCAGGTGCCCTACATCGTCATGGAGTATGTGGACGGCAGGACGCTGAGGGAGCTGCTCAACCAGAGCCCTGGCAAGGTCCTGGTGCCGGACGAGGCCGCCCGGATCACGGCGGCCGTGCTGTCTGCCCTGGAGTATGCCCACGACCGGGGGATCGTGCACCGGGACATCAAGCCGGCCAACGTGATGATCACCGATGCCGGCGTCGTCAAGGTCATGGACTTCGGCATCGCCCGCGCGCTCGCCGACACCGCCGCGACCATGACCCAGACCTCCGCGGTCATGGGCACGGCGCGCTATCTGTCGCCGGAGCAGGCGCAAGGACTCAGCGTCGACGGGCGGTCTGACCTCTACTCCGTCGGCTGCCTGCTCTACGAGCTCCTCGTCGGGCGCACGCCGTTCCAGGGTGACCCGGTGTCGTTGGTCTACCAGCACCTGGGAGAGATCCCCAAGCTGCCCTCCTCCTTCGGGTCGCACGTCCCGGAGCCGCTCGAGGCGATCACCCTGCACGCGCTGGAGAAGACGCCGGAAGGCCGTTATCAGAGCGCCGCCGCGTTCCGCGCGGACCTGGCCGCCTACCGGACCGACAGGCCACTCTCGAAAGCGGCGCAGGCCAGTCTGGCGTCGGTCATCGGCCCGGCCGCTGGCGGCGTGGGGGCGGGCGCGGCCGCGATGGCCCGTGCCCAGCGCGCCGGAGCCAGCACGGCGGCAGTGCCGACGGCCGACGGTGGCGTCGACGGGTATGACGAAAGGTCCGGGCTGGTCCCGGGTCTGGCTGACGGCGGCGGCCGCCAGCCAGAGCGCAGGGACGGGGCACCGGGTCGCGGCGGGAGCGATCCCACTTCCTACCAGGACGACCGCTATGAACGCACCGACGAGATGCCGGTGCGGGAGCAACGGCACCGCGGCGCCGGGATGCTCCTGGGCGTCCTCGCGCTGCTCGCCGTCGCGGGGGTGGCCTGGGTGCTCTTTCAGGTGTTCGGTCCCGGTGGCGGACCGCCAGAGCCGACGCAGGTCGTGGTGCAGAGCACTATCGGCAAGACCCAGGCGCAGGCCAAGACCATCCTCATCGGTGACGGCTTCACGATCGGAGAGGTAAACACCCGCTTCAGCGAGAAGGAAAAGGACACGGTCATCGACCAGGACCCGCCCGGTGGTCTCGCTGACGAAGGCTCGGCGGTCAGCCTGGTGATCTCCGGCGGACCCGAATCGATCACGATCCCCGACCTGACCGGATGGGAGGAAGACGCGGCACGCGCCGAGCTGGATCGACTCGGGTTTGAAAATGTCTCTCCCAAGGCGAAGTCCAGCGACAACCCCGACTACAACAAGGGCACGGTCATCTCCACCACACCGGCGGCCAACGAGTCAGCGTTGCCGCAGGACCCCATCCAGCTCGAGGTCGCCTCCGGCAAGGTGAAGGTCCCAGAACTGGAAGGCAAGACGCGCGATCAGGCGATCGTCCTGCTATACGACGCGGACCTGAAGTATGAGATAGAACTGCAGCAGACCTGGGACGTCGAGGCCGGCATCGTGCTCGATCAGTCGCGAGCCAAGGGTGAGCGGGTCAAGAAGGGCACGACGATCACCCTCATCATCGCGGAGCAGCCTCCTCGGACGGTCGAGGTGACCACGACCACGACAGTCTCACCCCCGCCGCCGGCGCCGACCAGCGAAGTGTCCACGAGCGAGCCCGCCGAGCCGACGACGGATCCGCCCACGACGACAGCTCC
>NZ_JAUNVI010000107.1:0-3853 GCF_030537745.1 Ornithinimicrobium sp.
CCCAGGAGGGGATCCTCACCGGCATCTCCGCCGGCTCCAATGTGGCCGCCGCCCTCGAGGTCGCCCGTCGGCCCGAGTCTGCCGGCAAGACGATCGTGGCCATCGTGCCTGACTACGGCGAGCGCTATCTGTCCACGGTCCTCTTCGAGGGCCTGACCGACTGATGAAGACAGCCGTGTCGTTGTCTCGCGCGCCTCGAGAGGTGATCAGTGCGCTCGCCCGCGCCGGGGGCGAGGTCCGGGGCGACCTGGACGCCGCGATCGCGCGTGACCCGTCGACGAGCAGCCGCGTCGAGATGGCGCTGGCCTCGCCGGGCCTGCACGCGATCTGGGTGCACCGGCTCTCCCACCGGCTGTGGACTTCCGGTGCCAGGTTGCCGGCCAGGTTGCTGTCACAGGCGGCCCGGGCGGCGACCGGCGTGGAGATCCACCCTGGAGCCCAGATCGGCAAGCGCTTCTTCATCGACCACGGCATGGGGGTCGTCATCGGCGAGACCGCCGAGGTGGGTGATGACGTGATGATGTATCACGGGGCCACCCTCGGTGGTCGTTCCCTGGACCGGGTCAAACGCCACCCCACGCTGGGCGATGGCGTGACCATCGGTGCCGGCGCCAAGGTGCTGGGCGATGTGACTCTTGGCCATGGCGTCGCGGTGGGTGCCAATGCCGTGGTCACCAAGGATGTGCCGGCGATGGCGGTCGCCACGGGGATTCCAGCCAAGATCCGCCCGCTGCCTGCTTCGCAGGATCCGCAGCACGCGTTGTATGACGAGCCGGCGCTCTGGATCTGAGCGCCCAGCGCAGCAGCTGGCTGCAGCATGCCGAAGCGGCCCGTCGATGAGACGGGCCGCTTCGTCACAGCAGAACTAGCTGGTTAGCGTCAGGGAAGCTTGTCCCCGCCCGGGCCGAAACCGGAGGTGTCGACCTCTAGGCCGCCGCCGGAGTCGGCTGCGCCGGTCTCGTTGGAGTAGTGGCCGGAGGCGCCGGTCGTCTCGTGGCCGGTGACCTTGGCCTTGACCTCGCTCGCGCGGGCCTTGGCCTCCTCGCCGACCTTGTTGGCGACCTCGGGGGCCTTGGCCTTGACCTCTTCGACCTTGGTCTGGACGCGTGGGTCGGTCCACAGCTTGTTGGCCTGGTCAGCGATGGCGTCGTAGCGCTCACGGCCGGCACGCGCACCAAGCACGTAACCCACCCCAGCGCCAACGAGCAACAGTAACTTGTTCATGAGTGACTCCTTTCCGATAAGTCAACGTTCATCTGCGAGCCTACCCGCGAGTTCGGCCAGGGCGCCTGCTGAAGCGTCAACGTGCCTGCCGGACTCGCAGATCCCGCGATGTCAGCCCGGCCTGCGTCGCGGGTCGGCGGAGGGTGTGGGATTTGAACCCACGGAGGTTTCCCTCGGGCGCTTTCAAGGCGCCTGCACTCGGCCGCTATGCGAACCCTCCCGGCGACGGCGCGAAGGCGTTGTCGTCACGGGCATCATCGCACGGAGGGGCCGGGAGTCACCAGTCCTGGCCAGCGGCTGATCTCTCCCTGCGGGGGTCGGTGCCTGCTACCGTTGAGTTGGTTGACGTGGCATTTCCTTGGCAGTAAAGATCTTCGGAACAAACCGGGACGCTGGGGGGTTTCACCGCATACCGCTCTTCGCGTCACTCGCGAAGAGCTCGCACCTGGTAGTACAGCAGAAAGAAGATCAGGCATGGCACAAGGAACCGTCAAGTGGTTCAACGCTGAGAAGGGCTTCGGCTTCATCGCTCAAGATGGAGGCGGCCCGGACGTATTCGTCCACTACTCGGCCATCGAGTCCAGCGGCTACAAGTCCCTCGAAGAGGCCCAGCGGGTCGAGTTCGAGGTCACGCAGGGCCCCAAGGGTCCTCAGGCAGATGCGGTGCACCCGCTCTGAGGTCAGCCCTCTGACCACCTTTGTCTGCCCCCGTCACCACCAGGTGTCGGGGGCAGACCCTTGTCCTTGTGTGGGGTGCGGCAGGAGAGGGAGCGGCTCAACCGCAGACGGCGCCGATGTCGGCTAGCTCGTCGGTCTCCGTGGTGGTCGCCGAGGAGTCGTCCTGCGAAGACGAAGAAGTGCTCGTCCCGGAGGGTGCCGTCGAGGTGGCCGCCGCATCGTCGGCCGGCTGCTCGCTCGTGGGCGGGGCGTCGGCCGGGTGGATGGCTTCCCAGACGAGATAGCGGATCTGGGAGTAGTCCGGGTCCGTGACGTC
The DNA here is from genome assembly GCF_030537745.1 of Ornithinimicrobium sp. Lineage (GTDB taxonomy): Bacteria > Actinomycetota > Actinomycetes > Actinomycetales > Dermatophilaceae > Ornithinicoccus. Next base: position 2,219 of record NZ_JAUNVI010000107.1, read on the forward strand.
GGTGTTCTTGGGCGTGAAGGGCAGGCTCTTGATCTTGCTCTTCTGCACCAGCATGACGAGCTCGGCCCACGTCGAGAGCTCGGTGCTGGGGATGTCGGTGACGACGTTGTTGCCCACCGCCGTGATGATCTGCGGATAGCGCTGCAGCAGGGTCAGCGGGTCAGCCTGGTCGATGACGGCCGCGACCATGCACCGTTGGCGGCGCATCCGGCTGAAGTCGTCGGTGGTGACGCGGGAGCGGCTGTAGCCCAGGGCTTGATGGCCGGTGAGCTCCTGCGTCCCGGGCTCGAGCCACTCCAGGCCCGGGGAGTTGGGGTCGAGTTGCAGATGCCCGGCGGCGTCGGTGTAGGTGCGCCCGTTGATCGGGATCGGCTCCTGCACCGTGATGCTCACCCCGCCCATCGCGTCGATGAGCTCCTCAAACCCCTTCAGGTTGACGATCACGGTGTGCTGGATCGGGAGCCCGAGGATGGTGGAGAGCACCTCCCTGGTCGCGGACAGGCCAGGGTTGGTCTCGCCGACATACCACGCAGGGTGCTCTTGCGCGTTCAGGTCGGCCGCGGTCCAGATGGCGTTCATCAGGCACTGGTTGCCGCAGTCGTAGACGCCGCCGTAGGTCTTGTAGAGCGGGTTATCGCGGGGGATCGGCACGCGTTGCAGGTTGCGGGGTATGGAGAACAGCACCGACTCCCCGGTGTGCGTGTCGATGCTCGCAACGATCATCGTGTCGGTGCGGGTGCCTTCCCTGCCCTTGTCGGCGTCCGAGCCGAGCAGCAGGATGTTGACGCGCGGCAGGTCCGCCCACGGGTCCTTCGGGTCCTTGCTCAGCGAGGAGGTCGGCTCGGAGCCGTTCGGGGAGGCCATCGGCTGGTTGAAGACCTTGTCCATCGCGCTCAGATGGCTGGTGATGTATTCATAACCGAGCGCGGCCGGGGCGCTGACTGCCAGGCACAGCACGCCGGTGAACGCGGCCAGCGTCACGCGCTGCTTGCGGGTGGTTCGTGCCGGTCGGGTCAGCAGCGCCGTGGTGGCGATCGCTGCGATCCAGATGAACGTGCCGATGATGAGGACAGCCAGGATGAGCTTGAGCCGTTCCGGGCTCGCCGCGGTGCCCAGCGCCGTGCTCGTCAACCCCTTGCGCCAGACGGCATACCCGAGCGCGAGAGCGCCGACCAGGAGTGCGCCCAGCAGCGCCATACCGAGCACCTTGGCGCGGGTGCGCAGGAGCCCCGCGCCGGGCACCACGGCAGACAGGGCAGTCAGCCGCAAGGCGCGAGGCAGCGTCGCACGTCGCCCTTCGCGATGGTGGTCCATCCACTCACTACGGGTGCCGTGCGCAGCGTGCGCGCCGCTGCTGTCGCTGGGGTCGTTCATCGAGGCGGGAGAACCTTCCGGGGGGTGCGTGCCACCATCATGTCCTACCAACGGCACCTGATCATCACCTGTGCGAGACCGGGTTTTGGACCTGCTGAGGGCGACAGGTACGCTGATCTGCGATCTGGAGGCGTCGCCTAGTCTGGTCTATGGCGCCCGCCTGCTAAGCGGGTTTGGGGTTTATAGCCCCATCGAGGGTTCAAATCCCTCCGCCTCCGCCGATCATGACAGAACCCCCGGCCGCTCCGGCCGGGGGTTCTG
>NZ_JAUNVI010000107.1:3953-5238 GCF_030537745.1 Ornithinimicrobium sp.
CGGATCCTCTTGTCGAGGTCTTCCACCTGCTGGGCGACGTCTCCGTGCCCGGGTGGGAGCGGCCCGTCCGCCAGCAGCGGCTTGCCCTCGCCGGGGTCCGGGGCCTGGTCCGGAGCGATCGCCATCAGGCGCTCGCCTCCTGGAGTCGCTGCTCCAGCGTGGCCAGCTCGTCTCCGAGGGCGCCCGGCAGGTCATCGCCAAACGTGGCTAGCCACTCCTTGATCAGCGGCAGCTCGGCCTCCCACTCGCTCGGGGAGAAGGCGAGCGCCTTGGCCACGTCTTCCTGCGTCATCGACAGGCCGTCGAGGTCGAGGTCAGCGGCGTTGGGCAGGAAACCGATCGGGCTCTCGTGCGCCTCGACCTTGCCCTCGATCCGATCGACCATCCACTTCAGGATGCGGGTGTTCTCCCCGAAGCCAGGCCAAAGAAAGCCGCCGTCCTCGTCCCGCCGGAACCAGTTGACCAGGAAGATCTTGGGCAGCTTGTCCGCGTCTGCGGACTTGCCGATCTCCAGCCAGTGGTTGAGGTAGTCGCCGGCGTTGTAGCCCATGAACGGCAGCATCGCCATCGGGTCGCGACGCACGACACCCACCTCGCCGGTGGCAGCCGCGGTGGTCTCCGAGGACAGCGTGGCACCGATGAAGGTGCCGTGCTGCCAGTCGCGGGACTCGGTCACCAGGGGCACCGTGGTCTTGCGCCGACCGCCAAACATGATCGCCGAGATCGGCACGCCATTGGGCTCGTCATACTCTGCCGCGATGGACGGGCACTGCTTGATGGGGGTGCAGAACCGACTGTTGGGGTGGCTGGAGAGGGTCTGCGACTCGGGGGTCCACTCGTCGCCGTGCCAGTCGATCAGCTCGGCCGGCTTCTCCTTGGTCATGCCCTCCCACCAGACGTCGCCGTCCGGGGTGCGCGCGACGTTGGTGAAGATCGAGTTGCCGCGCTCGATGGTGTCCATCGCGATGGGGTTGGTGGATCGGCCGGTGCCCGGCGCGACGCCAAACAGACCAAACTCGGGGTTGACCGCATACAACCGACCGTCGGGACCAAACCGCATCCAGGAGATGTCGTCGCCGACGATCTCCGCCTTCCAACCGGGCAGGGTGGAGGAGATCATGGCCAGGTTGGTCTTGCCGCACGCCGAGGGGAAGGCGCCGGCGATGTAGTGGGTCTTTCCCTCGGGATTGATGAGCTTGAGGATGAGCATGTGCTCAGCCATCCAGCCCTCGTCGCGGGCCATCACCGAGGCGATGCGCAGCGCGTAGCACTTCTTGCCCAGCAG
>NZ_JAUNVI010000108.1 GCF_030537745.1 Ornithinimicrobium sp.
CGCTGGCAGGACATCGCCCGCATGGCTCGGCACGGTCGACTGCTGGTCATCTAGCGGACGAGGAAGCCTCGACTGCTTGAGCCGCTGACCATCTCCACGCTGAAGTTGCCCTGAACGGTGGCATAAGGACGAAACCGTTTCCGTGGCCCGGGCAGCGCCAACAGCAGCGGCGTTGCCACCCGGGCGCGCTCGTCGGTGCCGTCCACCAGCAGCGCCACGTCCAGCACGCCCTTGCTCACGGAGCGGAACACCCGGGCCTTCACCTTGAAGGTCAGCACCGACAGAGCGGGGTGCGTGCCGTCCTGCGAAACTAACCGTGCGGTGCGGGGGCGGGCCCGGGCGACTTCGGCACCGCCGCGCTGGGCGAGTTGCAGCACCATCGGCCGAAGTTCTTTGTCCTCGATACCACCCTGGACTTCCAACGAGAGCCGTAGATCTCCTCGTCTCCGCCACCGAGACGTCACGAGGGCCGCGCTCGCGAGCGGTCGGTCCAGCCCAGCCCGAGCCAGAGCGAGCAGGCCAGCTTCATCCTGTTTGCGCACTAGGCGCGAGCGGCTGCGGAAGGGCTCTTGGAGGGTATCCTCCATCTCACGCGTGATGTAGTTGTCGATGTAGTCTGCGTGCGCCTCAAGGAAGGCTTGACGACGCGGCTGCGGCATCCTCAGCAGACGCCTGGATTCGTAAAACTTCAAGCACTTGCGGCGGTAGAGGTCAAGAATGATGCGCTCAGCCCTGGCTGGATCGGGGTCGTTTTCCCGGACCTTTCGGCTGATCTCCGCGATCGACCAGGTATAACCAGCCGGCACGAAAGGCTGGCTGCTGATGTTCTGTCCGTCGTCCCGCGAGACCAGGTGGTAGAAGTCATAGCCCCCGACGATGGAGACCCGCCGAGCTTTCAGATAGGCGTCGGCGAGAAAGATGCCGTCCTCCAGCCTGACCTTCTCCTCGGGAAAGCGCAGGTCGTGTTCCAAGAGAAACCGGCGCCGGAAGAGTTTTTGTGGAGTCAGGCTGAGGAACGCCTCCTCCAGGTCCGCGTCCACCTGGTCACGGCCATACATTCCCCGGACCCAGCGGCCACCCTTGCCGACCATCTTGGGAAGAAGAACGTCAGTCTCATGCAGATCGGCGAACTCGACCATCCGCCGGAGTGCCTCCGCTCCCAACTCGTCGTCCGCGTCGGCGAAGAAGACGTAGCGACCGCGCGCCAAGTCTAGGCCGCGGTTGCGAGGAAAGCCGGGCCAGCCGCTGTTGGCCTGGTGCACGATACGGAACTGAGGGTGGCGCTCGGCAAATCCATCCATCAGCGCCGGGCCCTCGTCTGTCGAGCCGTCGTCGACGACCACGATCTCGTAGCGCTCGGGACTCATGTCTTGGTCCACCAGCGAGCGCAGCAGGGTGGACAGATAGGGCATCGCATTGTAGACCGGCACAATGACCGAGACGTCGATGTCGTCGGCTTCGATGCTCTTCGCAGGATCGGGCGATCGGGTATCCGTCATGGTCGGTGCACCCGCCACGTGGCCCTAAAATGGGGCCGCACGGGGTTAACCGTTCTAGGCTTCACGACTGACCACCGATTCTGGCAAAGGGATATATGTTGACCATCGCTCACCAGAGTAGGCGCTTTGCACGACGTGCACTCCGTCGCCTGCGCGGGAGAGGCCCAGAGCGGCCCCGAGCCGTCATGTCCGCAGGTCTCACCACGGCGCGGTGGGGGTCATTGGGGGAGCTCCATCTGACAGGGGTCGTCCACGGTGGCCGGCCGGGACAGCAGTTGGTGGGTGAGTTGCGGGACCGAGGAAGGTCCTCGATCCGATGTTTTCCGCTCCAGCGGGGTGCCATCACCTCCGATGGGACACAGATCAACGGAGTGATGCCTGCGCAGCTCCTGCAGGACCTGCCTCCCGGCCGTCACGACATCTCCATCGCACTGGTAGCTGGAGGACGCAGAGCGCTGCTGCGACTGAGCGCCGGCCCCGAAGTCAGCCTCCCGGCGGTCTGGGGCGGTCTTCGCGTCTACGTCACCTCGGCTGGCAACATCAGCCTGCACCGCGAACGCCCAGTTCCCCCCCAGCCCTCGCTACCGACGTTCAGTGTCGATGCCCGCACCGTTCCTGAGGACCTGGCTCTCCTCACCACCGACCTGCGTTCCCGGTTATCCGAGAGGCGAGCATTGGGCGCCTGCGATCTAACCTACTCCTTCCCGCGGGAGGACAGCCTCCGCTTCGACGCACTCTTCCCCGGCATCGAGGCCAGCGTGCTCATCGTGCGCACGCCTTCGTGCTGGACGGTCTCGGTCTTCGGCCGCGACCCGATGACGGAGCGATTCCTACGCAACGTCCTGGTCAATCGTGCTCGAATGAGCGCCGTCTGCATGATGCAGATGCACCTCTTGGAAGAAATTGACCGGAGCGTGGCCACCTCCGCAGTCAGCGTCCGGGTCGTCGAGGTGCTGGTGAACCTCCTCGACCGCTTCCGCCTCTTCCTCGACGCCGGGGACCGACCCCAGGACCATGGCCTGGTGCCGGCGAGCTGGTGGGACGTCAAGCCAAACTTCGGCGACGTGCTGGGGCCGATGCTCATCGAGTCACTCGCCGGTAGGCCAGCGATCAACGTCCGCGCGTTCCCCTCCCAGGATCCCGGCCTCTTCACCGTGGGATCGACCATCGGGCACCTGCAGAGGCCCGGCTCGCGCATCTGGGGCTCTGGCCTCATCGGGCCGCCGTCGGGCAACAAACTCGCCGCGCTCGCGGCACGCAGGCCACGCAGCGTCCACGCGGTGCGGGGGGTCCGGACCGGGGAGTTCCTTCGTGACCACCTCGGCTGGGAGGTCCCCGAGGTCTACGGTGATCCGGCGTTGCTGCTGCCGCGCTACTACCAGCCGCGTCCAGCGCCTGCGACCGAGGGAAAGATCGCCATCATCCCGCACTACATGCACACGCGCGTCCTCCCGGCCGACCTCCCGGATGACGTCGCCGTCATCGACGTGCGCCAGGGTCCGGAGGTCGTCATCGACCAGATCGTGGCCGCCCGCGCCTGCGTCTCCTCTTCTCTGCACGGCTTGGTGATCGCACAGGCGTGGCAGATTCCGTGGGTCTGGCTAAGGGTGGGCGACGTCGAACTGCGTGGAGACCGCTTCAAGTTCGAGGACTTCTACACCGTGCTCGATGCGGACGAGGTGCAGACCGTTGACGTGACGACGGCCGCCCTGGCAAAGCAGGACTGGTCGGCAGCGGCGCGCCGCGCTCGAGTCCCCCGGTCCGACTTCGATGCGGACGCCCTAGTCTCCGCCTTTCCCGGGGCGTGACTGAGTCGCCGTCGGCGACGGTAGGGACGCCTGCATGCATAATGCCACTGTCCGTGCGTTGAGTATCCCGGCTGGAGGCCAGACACCTTGCGAGTCATCACTTACGGCACCTTCGACCTGTTCCACGAGGGGCACCGCCGGTTGCTCGAGCGGGCCCGGGCCCTGGGTGACTACCTCATCGTGGGCGTGACGACGGAGAACTATGACGCGGCCCGCGGCAAGCTGAACGTCCAGCAGAGCCTGATGAGGCGGCTCAAGAATGTGCAGGACAGCGGCCTCGCGGACAAGGTCATCATCGAGGAGTACGAGGGTCAGAAGGTCGAGGACATCCAGAAGCACAAGGCGGACATCTTTGCCATCGGCTCTGACTGGCTCGGCAAGTTCGACTACCTGCGCGACTACTGCGACGTGGTCTACCTCGACCGCACCAAGGGCGTCTCCAGCACTGAACTCCGCAATGAGGCGGGGGTGATCCGCCTTGGCGTGATCGGCTCCGGACGGATCGCCCACCGTTTCGTGGCGGAGGCCCGCTTCGTCAGCGGCATCGACGTCGAGGGTGTGTTCTCTCGCACCTCCGCCTCGAGGGAGGCGTTCGCGCAGGAGCATGAGCTCAACACCGTCTACGGCTCGGTCGAGGAGATGCTGGCCTCCGTGGACGCTGTCTACATCGCCACGCCGCACGAAACCCACGCGGAGTATGCGGCCAAGGCCATCGACGCCGGGGCTCACGTGCTGTGCGAAAAACCGATGACGCTCACCCGAGCCGACACCGCCACGCTGTTCGAGCGGGCCGAGGAGCGCGAGGTCGTGCTGCTGGAAGCGATCAAGACCGCCTTCGCCCCAGGCTTTCTGCGCATGGTGGCAGTCGCGCGCAGCGGGTCCATCGGGCAGATCCGGTCGGTAGATGCCACCTTCACCAAGCTCGTCGACGAAGGCCGTGAGCTGCAGGGCGAGGCCGGTGGCAGCATCTCCGAGCTGGCCAGCTATCCCCTGCTCGCGATCATCCGGCTCCTGGGCCAAGACGTCACTGGGGTCAGAGCGAGCTCCTTGCGCCCACAGGGATCGCAGGTCGAGGTCTTCAGCCGCATCGACATCGACTTTCCCCATGCCACGGCATCGGCCCGCACCGGTCTGGGCGTCAAGGCAGAGGGCGACCTCGTCGTCGCCGGCTCTCGTGGCTACCTCTACGTCCCCGCCCCGTGGTGGAAGACCGAATACTTCGAGGCACGGTTCGAAGACAGCAGGGAGAACAAGAAGTACTACTACAAGTTCGACGGCGACGGCCTGCGTTATGAGCTCGCAGAATTTGCGTGGATGATCCGCAACGCGAGCCGCGAGTCGTTCAAGCTCCGCCGCGGCGATTCGCTGGTGATCGCGGACATCATTGAGCAGGCGCGCAGCGACGCTCGCGTCTTCGGTTGAGACGGGGCGCGATGACCACCGAAGGGCAAGCCAGGCCCTCGGCCTCATCCGTGAAGGAACGGACTCGCCGTTTCGCGAACGTTGCGGAGGTCGCTGAACTGCAGCTGCGCCGGTTCGTCCGTCGCGAGCTGGACGCAGCCCGGAGGTCCGAGCACCCGCTCCGGCGCAAGGCGTACGTCCTCACGCGCCAGATTGGCCGCCGGACCACCAACACGCTCACTGGATGGCAGCTTGGATGGATGGCCACCCTCTGGGGCGCCCGATGGCTCGACGACACCCTCTTCGAGA
>NZ_JAUNVI010000001.1:0-7854 GCF_030537745.1 Ornithinimicrobium sp.
TGGACCGGGGCATGATCCCGTTGGGCTCCTGCACGATGAAGCTCAACGCGACGACCGAGATGGAGTCCGTCACCTGGACCGAGTTCGCCAGCCTGCACCCGTTTGCCCCGCTCGACCAGACCGAGGGTAGCCGCGAGCTCATCCGCCAGTTGTGCGCCATGCTCGTCGAGATCACCGGCTACGACGAGGTCAGCCTGCAGCCCAACGCCGGCTCGCAAGGCGAGTTCGCGGGACTGCTGGCCATCCGTAAATATCATCTGGCCAACGGTGATGACCAGCGCAACATCTGCCTTATCCCCTCCAGCGCGCACGGGACCAATGCGGCCAGCGCCGTCATGGCGGGTCTGAAGGTCGTCGTGGTCAAGAGCACGGCCGAGGGAGAGGTGGACCTGGAGGATCTCGCGGCCAAGGTGGACCAGCACCGCGACAAGCTCGCGGCGATCATGGTCACCTACCCCTCGACGCACGGCGTCTACGAGGAGACCATCAGCGAGCTGTGCGAGATCGTGCATGAGGCTGGTGGGCAGGTCTACGTTGACGGCGCAAACCTCAACGCGCTCCTGGGCATCGCCAAGCCCGGTGAGTTCGGCGGGGACGTGTCTCACCTGAACCTGCACAAGACCTTCACCATCCCGCACGGCGGTGGCGGTCCCGGCGTCGGCCCGATCGCCGTGCGCAAGCACCTGGCGCCCTACCTGCCCAACCACCCCCTGGACGCAGAGGCTGGGCCGGACAGCGGGCCTGGCCCCATCTCGGCCGCACCCTACGGGTCAGCGGGCATCCTGCAGATCCCGTGGGCCTACATCCGCCTCACCGGCGGTGCTGGCCTGACCAGGTCCGGGCAGGTCTCGGTGCTCAACGCCAACTACATTGCAGCGAGGCTCCAGGACCACTACCCGGTGCTCTACACGGGCAATAACGGGCTGGTGGCGCACGAGTGCATCCTTGATCTGCGCGGCCTGACCAAGGAGACCGGCGTCAGCGTGGACGACGTCGCCAAGCGCCTCATCGACTATGGCTTCCACGCCCCGACCATGTCGTTCCCGGTTGCTGGCACGCTCATGGTCGAGCCGACGGAGTCGGAGGACCTCGGAGAGATCGACCGGTTCATCGCGGCGATGATCTCCATCCGCGAGGAGATGGACAAGGCTGCGGCCAACGGGGTCGAGGAGAGCGCGCTGCGGCACGCGCCGCACACCGCCTACTCGATCGCTTCCGGTGACTGGGACCACCCCTACGACCGGATGACCGCCGCCTACCCGCCCGGAGTGGATCCTGCGCGCAAGTACTGGCCCCCGGTGCGCAGGATCGATGGCGTCTATGGCGACCGCAATCTGGTGTGCGCCTGCCCGCCGCCGGAGGCGTTCGAGGACTGAGCCCCGAGAGGTAGGGGAGCGCCTGGGCCGCGCCACGAGCGGCCGGTGCTCCCCTCCCTGGCGGTTATGTGTGATTATCAGCCCATGGGTCAAGAGGTCAGCCACAGCGATTTCACGCGCGAGCAGCGTCTCGCGTTCAGGCAGCGGGTCCTGCAGGACCTCGACGTCTTCGAACGCATGCTGGAAGGCAGTCGTTTCGACTTCACTCGCCCGCAGATGGGCCTAGAGATCGAGCTCAACCTGGTCGATCAGGACGACTTGGCACCGGCGCTGGTCAACCGCGAGGTGCTCGACGAGATCACCGACGAAGCCTCCGACGAGGACTTCCAGACTGAGGTCGGTCGCTACAACATCGAGCTCAATGTGCCTCCTCGACCGATGGCCGGGGACCAGGCGGTGCGCCTGGAGCGGTGGCTCTCGCAACGGCTGCGCCAGGCCGGAGACGCGGCACGCGGCATGGGTGCCCGGCTCGCCGCGATCGGGATCGTGCCCACGCTGCAGGCTAGCCAGTTCGATCGCCCCTGGCTCTCGGACGGCGTGCGCTACCTGGCACTGAACGACTCCCTGGTCCGCGAGCGCGGCGAGGGCTTCGAGCTGGACATCCATGGTCCGGCCGGTGAAGAGGTGGTCAGCTATCACGACACCATCGGACCGTTGTCGGGCTGCACCTCGATCCAGCTCCACCAGCAGGTGACCCCGCAGGACTTCCCCGTCTACTGGAACGCCGCGACCATCATCTCCAGCGTGCAGGTGGCGATCGGCGCCAACAGCCCCTACCTGTTCGGAAAGCGGCTGTGGGCCGAGACGCGGATCCCGCTGTTCACGCAGATGGTCGACACCAGGTCGGTCGAGCTCAAGCACCAGGGCGTCCGGCCTCGTGCCTACTTCGGCCGCTCGTGGATCACCTCGATCTTCGACCTTTTCGAGGAGAATGTCCGGTCGTTCCCTGCCCTGCTCCCGGAGAGCTCGGACGAAGACTCGATCGCGATCCTGGAGGCGGGCGGCACGCCGTCACTGGCGGACCTCAAGCTGCACAACGGGACGGTATGGCGGTGGAACCGCCCCATCTACGACACCAGCCAGGGGGTGCCGCACCTCCGCGTTGAGAACCGCGTCCTGCCCGCCGGGCCGACGGCCGTCGATATGGTCGCCAACGCGTGCTTCTACTACGGCCTGCTGGAAGCGTTCACCGCCAGTGGTCGCCCCATCTGGACGAAGATGCCGTTCGAGGATGCCAGGAGCAACTTCGACGACGCCGCCGAGCACGGTATCACCAGCGTGCATACCTGGCCGGGGCTCGGCAAGATCCCCGCGGTCGACCTGATCTCCGACCACCTGTTGTCGGTCGCCGATGACGGACTGGCGGCGCTCGGTCTGCGCCGCGAGGTCCGTAGCCACTACCTGTCCGTGATCGAGGGACGCTGCCGCACCAAGACCAACGGCGCGAGCTGGCAGGTGGCCGTGACGGAGTCCTACGAGAAGGCCGGCTACGACCGAGCAGAAGCCTTGCGGGAGATGTTCGGTCACTACATGGACAACAGCGAGCAAAACCTACCGGTCCACACGTGGCCCCTGCCCACTGTTGCGCCGCGGAGCGAGTCGGTCAGTGACGGCGGTTCCACCCCTCGATGACCGGCGTCTCGTGATGGTGGCCGAGCACTGCCACGGAGCCGACCTCAAAAGTCAGGTAGGCCGCGAACCGCGCCGCTTGCCGTAGGTAGACCGCAGCCAGGATGCGTAGGGAGTGTCCGTGGGCCACCAGGCAGACGTCCCCGTCGAAGAGCATCGGCCAGATCCGCTCCAGGACACGGCTGCCCCGTGCCGAGACCTCCTCCACGGTCTCTCCTGGGGTCTCTCCAGGGATGACGCCGTGCTCAAAGACGGTCCAGTGGTAGCCCAGCTGTTGGCGGATGTCGATCGTGGTCAGGCCCTCGTAGCCGCCGTAGTCCCATTCCATGAGGTCGGGATCTAGTTCGTCGACCACCAGGCCCGCCAGCTCAGCGGTACGCCGGGCTCGCTGGAGCGGGGAAGAACGGACGTGCACGAACGTCATACCGGCGAGCGTGTCGGACAGTTTGACGGCTGCTTCTTCGCCTTCGGGCAGCAACGGCAGATCGGTGCGGCCCGTGTGCTGACCGGTCCGCGACCACTCGGTCTCCCCGTGGCGGACCAGGACGAGGCGGCCGCGCGGGATCGCCGGACCCGTGGGCAGGGGGTCTGGCAGGTCGGTGCGCGGAACATGAGCGGTCACGAATGTCAGACTACGGGTATGAGTGAATCACTGCGATCGGTATCTCTGACCCGCACGGGCCCCGAGTCTTTTGAGGCCACCAACGCCCGAGGTGGCACCCTCCACCTGTCTTCAGGTGGTGCTGACAGCACCGACTTCACCCCTGTGGAGCTGCTGCTCGCGGGGGTGGCCGGCTGCTCCGGCATCGACGTCGACCTGCTCACGTCGCGGCTCTCCCAGCCGGACAGTTTTACGATCTCTGCCGAGGCCGACAAGGTGCGGGACGAGAACGGCAGCCACCTGGGGCCGTTAACCGTGACGGTGTCGGTGACCTTCCCGGACGGTGAGGGCGGCGATGCTGCGCGGACCCGGCTTCCCGATGCTGTCGCCAAATCTCGAGACCGCCTGTGCACGGTGTCGCGGACGGTGCTGCTCCCGACGCCGGTGAACTACGAGATCGTCGAGGGCTGATGGATCTCGACCTTCACGGACACCCGTCGATCTACCGTTCGGCGCCGCTGAGCGCCGACGACGTGCCCGCCTGGGCGGATCTGGTCAACCACCTGGCCGTGGTTGACGGCACCGAAGAGTTCCAGCGGGTGGACGACCTGCGTGCGGAGTTCGAGCGCACCGGTTTCGACCCCCTACGCGACTCCTTAGCCGTCTGGGATGACGAGGCGATGGTCGCCTTCGGCGTCTTCAGCGTGCCGCCGACGACGGACAACGACGGCAACGGCCGGGGTTACCTCCAAGGTGGGGTCCGTGAGAGCCACCGTGGACGTGGCCTCGGCAGCGCACTGCTGGAGACGTTGTTGCCGCATGCTGCCGACCTGGTGCGTGAGCGCCATGCCGAAGTGACGGCCTCCTACCTGCGAGCCTCCGGGGGCCTGTCTGGCTCCTCTGCGCAGGGCTTGCTCAGCGACCACGGGTTTCGGGTGGTTCGCTACTACAACGAGTTGACCAGACCCCTCAACGGCACCGTGGAGGTAGACACGATCGAGGGGGTGCAGTTGGTTTCACCGGGCGCTGAGCATGCAGAGGCGACCCGGCTCGCACACAACGATGCCTTCCGGGACCACTGGGGCTCCGGGCCGCAATCTGCCGCGACCTGGCACGAGCACTGGACCGGCACCTCCCGGCGGGGTGAAGTGTCCACGGTGGCGCTGACCACGGAGGGCACGGTGCTGGCCTACGTGCTGTGCAGCGAATGGGTGGACCGGGAGCTCTACGTGGACATCCTCGGCACGGTCAGGACGGCCAGAGGCCGCGGCGTGGCCCAGGCCGCGCTGCTGCGCACGATCACGGAGGCAGCCCGTAGTGGCTCCTATGACGTGATCGCGTTGGGTGTTGACTCGTCCAGCCAGACCGGCGCGACTCGGCTGTACGAACGAGTCGGGTTCACCCACAAGCTAGCGACCACGTCCATGCAGCGGGACCTGCCCCTGACGTCGTCGTAGGCTCTCGTGGTGAGCTCCACCCCGTTGCACAGCACTTTGGTCGGCGACCATGGCCCGGTTGTCATGTTCTTCCACGGCCTTTTCGGACGTGGACGTAATTTTTCCGGGATCGCCAGAGCGTTGCAGCCGGACTACCGGTGCCTGCTGGTCGACCTGCCCAACCACGGCGCCTCGCCGTGGACCGACCGGATCGACTACACCGAGATGGCCGCACTGGTGGCCGCGCACCTCCGTCAGGCGCTGCCGAGGGAAGATGCTGTGGCAGTGGTCGGCCACTCGATGGGTGGCAAGGTCGCGATGATGCTGGCGCTGACCGAGCCCGGGCTGGTCGAGCGGCTGGCCGTGGTCGACATCAGCCCCACGGGGGCGGGGGAGACCAGCGAGTTTGAGCACCTGCTCGGGTCCCTGGCCCGGATCGACCTGAGCGCGGTGCACAACTTCGGGGACGCGGACCGGGCGCTCTCAGCGGACGTGGCCCAGCCCACGCTGCGCGGATTCCTGTTGCAGAACTTGCGCCGGAACCGCGAGGCCGGGACCTTCGCCTGGCAGCCCAACCTGGAGTTGCTGCGGAGGGATCTAGCGGTCGTCGCCTCGGACATCCCCCACGGCGACGCGGTCTATGAGGGCCCAGTGCTCTGGATCGCCGGTGCCGACTCGGGCTATGTCGCGGACGAGCAGATGCCGACGATGCGGGCTCTGTTCCCTCGCACACAACTCATCCGCATCAAGGATGCCGGGCACTGGGTGCACTCCCAGCAGCCAGAAGTCTTCACTTCGGCCTTGCGCTACTTCCTGAGCAGGGACTTCGGGAAACCTTCCTGACGGGGGCCACACCGCGCGTTACAGTGACCGGTATGGCGCGTTTCGTGAACATCCATCCGGTGGACCCGCAGCCGCGACTGGTCCAGCAGGTCGCCGACATCCTGCGTCAAGGAGGTCTGGCCGCGTTCCCGACCGATGCCTGCTACACCCTCGGCGCGCGGCTGGGGGACCCGGACGCCAAGGCCCGGATCATTGACATCCGGCGCCTGGACGACAAGCACCACTTCACCATCATGTGCGCTGACTTCGCCCAGCTCGGCCAGTTCGTCCAGCTCGACAACGCGGTGTTTCGCGCGGTGAAGGCCGCCACCCCTGGGCCCTACACCTTCATCCTCCCGGCCACCCGGGAGGTGCCACGGCGTTTGCTGCAACCGCGCAAGAAGACCGTCGGAGTGCGTCTGCCTGAGCACAAGATCTGCCACGCTCTCCTCGCCGAGATGGGAGAGCCGCTGCTCACGAGCACCCTGCTCATGCCCGGCGACCAACAGCCGCTGGAATCCGGTTGGGAGGTCAAGGAGGCCCTGGACTCGGTGGTTGATGTCGTGGTCGACGGCGACCAGACTGGTTGCGAGCCGACCACCGTCGTGGACTTCTCCGAGGGCTATGCGCAGATTGTCCGGGTCGGTTCTGGAGATCCTGCGCCCTTCCGCTAAGCCAGGTCCTCGAGACGTAGGTCGAGGAGTTGCTGAGCGGTCGGATCATTACCCCAGCGACCCGGGCGGCCAGCCGACTAGGCCTCGCTCTGCCAGTCCAACCCGTCGTTGCCGAGCTGGGAGACGACTTGCTCACCCATCACCTGCTGGATGTGGGCGCGGCGTTCGTCGGTGGGAGCGCTGACCGCGAAGTGAAGCCCGGAGACTTCCGTCGGCGCGCCGCTCGCCACCGCGTCCTCGGCGCCCTGGGCCCGGATGCGCACCGAGCCGCCCTCGCGGAAGGGGATCGTGTAACCGTCCTGCTCGCGCAGCGAACCGCGGTGCAAATGCGCCTCCTCGATGATCTGTTCCAGTCGCTCGCGCGGTTGGTCGATCGCCAGGAACGCAGTGCTGCGCTGCGTGGGCGCGTCGGGCACAGCGTTAAAGGTGTTCGCCATCGTCTCCAACTTCCTCGGTGCTCTGCGGACGGAAACACCATCATCGCAGAGCCGTGGCCCACTGCCAGCCGGGAGGGTCGAGATGGTAGAACAGAGACATGGCCACCATTACTTTCAAGGGAAACCCCCTCACGACCGTCGGCGAGCTGCCCGCAGTGGGCGCCAGCGCCCCAGCGTTCACTCTCGTGGGCACCGACATGGGCGAGGTCGACAGCTCCGAGTTGGACGGCCGACGCGTCGTCCTCAACATCTTCCCGAGCCTGGACACCGCCACCTGCGCCAACTCTGTGCGCAAGTTCAACGAGCTCGCGGCCGGCCTGGACAACACCACGGTCGTGTGCGCCTCCCATGACTTGCCCTTCGCCCAGGCGCGCTTCTGCGGCGCCGAAGGCATCGACAACGTCCGCGTGGGGTCCGCCTTCCGCAGCAGCTTCGGCGAGGACTACGGCGTCAAGATCGCCGACGGACGGATGGAGGGTCTGCTCGCCCGCGCGGTCGTGGTCGTCGACGAGACCGGCAAAGTGGTCTACACCCAGCTCGTTGACGAGGTCACCGAGGAGCCCGACTACGACTCGGCCATCGCCGCTCTGGGCTAAGACTCAGCCCACCCGCTCCAGGTCCACCATGACTTCGTGGTGACCGGTCTGCGGAAACATATCGAACAGGCGCGCATGCCGCACGGACAGTGACGGCATGCGCGCCAGGTCGTCTGCGAGCGAACGCGCGTTGCAGCTGGAGTAGAGGACGCGCTGCACGCCGGACTCCTCGAGCGCAGCGGCCAGGGGACCGATGCCGCGCCTAGGCGGGTTGACGACGATCAGGTCGGGGGGCGTGCGGCCGACGAGGTATGCGGAGGCATCGCCGACCTGGAAAGTCACC